>JBILWG010000055.1:0-10991 GCA_044369995.1 Gaiellales bacterium
TGGGACATCCGCAGGATCGTGTGATCGAGGTTCGTCAGCATGCTCGCGGATGTCCCAGAAAGGTCTGACCCCTTTGGGACATCCGTTGCGGGCCGCCACGCAATCTGCGCGATACCTGTCACGAAACGCCGCTCCTGCGCGTCGCGTACGTTGGTGCACTTCGGCGCATGACTCGCCGCGAACGATCCCAGCCACTCGGCATCCCGCTGCATGTCGTTGGCCACGGATGCGGATCGCTTCCCGTGCTCGGCACGGACGATGATCGCGGCCACTTCGTCTACCTGCTCGATGCCGTGGTCCGAGAGTGCGGCTGGACGGTTTTCGACTGGGTGCTGATGTCGAATCACCATCACCTTGTCATTGAGCTCGCGGAACCCAACCTCTCCGACGGCATGAAGCGTCTGCATGGACTCCACGCGATGGCGTGGAATGCGCGTCACAGCGCGCGAGGCCATGCGTGGCAGGGGCGCTTCTGGAGTTGCGAGATCGACGAATGGAGTTATTGCCGGTCGGTCATGCGTTACCTCGACCTGAACCCGGTTCGGGGTGGCCTGGTGCGCTCACCCGAGGAGTGGCGCTGGAGCGGCTATGGAGCCAATGCGGGACTGGCGAAGCGCCAGCCGTTTCACAACGTGATTGCCGGTCGCGCCATGGTCGTCGGTGGCGAGGACCTGACACACGATGAGATCTGCTCGCGCTACCGGCGATGGGTTACGACGGATCTCGAGCGGACACGAGCTCGTGCGCAAGCTGGAGTCGAATTCGATCGCCCGAGGCTCGACGAGATTCTGGACGACCGGCGCCCCGACGCGATTCATCGCGCGATAGCGGTGTGGGGGTACACGGTCGGGGAGATCGCCGATGCGCTGGGCGTGGACCGTCGAACAGTGCTTCGCTGGCGCGCAGGCGGCTCGGTCGAGCAGCGTCGCTGATTGGATCGGCTTGGCGGCCGGATGTCCCAAAGGGGTCAGACCTTTATGGGACATTCCCGTGGGACGCGCCGAGGGACGGACGCCGTTCGGGGATGTCCCATAGAGGTCTGACCCCTTTGGGACATCCGTTGCGAGATGCCGCTACTCGGAGTCGAGGCGCTCGAGCAGCGCCTCGGCCTCGGGGCTTCCCGCCGCGACAGCGAGGTTCCACCAGACCAGCGCGGTCGACTCGAGGCCCGTGCCGAGGCAGAGCTCGCCGAGGCGGAAGGCGAGATCGCCATCGGCCATCCCGGCAAGAGTCGCTGCGGCGACGGCGGGATCGCAGTCGAGCAGGCCCGCCAGCTCGCCGGCCAGCGCCTCATCGAGCGTCGCGGCCTGGCTCCAGTGCTCGCGCACGCCGGGGAGATCGGCACGCTCGACGGCCGCCACGCCGAGGCTCCAGAGCGCGTTCGCGTTCTCGCGTTCCGCCAGCTTGCCCCACAGCACCTGGCGTCGCGCATCGCCGTGGGCCACGAGGCGCAGCGCATCCTGCGCGCCGTCGTGACCGGCGTCGGCTGCCGCCTGCCACGCTGCCTGCGCCGCGGCGAAATCGCCGGCCGCATAGGCATCGGCGCCGCGCTGCATCAGGTCGTCGATCTCGCTCACAGCAGCAGGCTAGCCGTCGCGGGGGAAGCGGAATGCCGATGGAGCAGACGCTCGCCACTGCGTCCGTCATCTGCCACGATCTGCGCATGGCGATGCATCCGCTGCACCCTTTGACCCCCGACGAGGTCCGCCGCACGGCGGAGATCGCGCGCACGGCCGACGGCGCGGCCGACGCCGTCTTCATCTCGATCGGCGTGCGCGAGCCCGCCAAGGAGGACTACCTGGCGTGGACCGACGCGGGTGGGCCACTGCCTGCGCGCCGTGGACGCGCCGCGATCTACGACGCGCAGCGTCAGGTCCGCGAGGTCACCGTCGACCTCGATGCCGGCACGATCGCCGAGGATCGCCACTTCCCCGGCGCGCAGCCGCCGATCACGCCCGACGAGTACGTGGCCGCCGAGGCCGCGTGCAAGCAGGATCCGCTGATGCTCGAGGCGCTGGCCAAGCGCGGCATCACGGACATGGATGAGGTGCAGATCGACGTGCTGGCGGCGGCCAAGATGGGCCACGAACTCGAGGAGCACCACCGCATCGCGCGCTGCGTCCCGTACCTGCGCGGCCCGCTGGGCCGGAACGGCTACGCGCGTCCGATCGAGAGCCTCCTCGCCTTCTTCGATCTCGACGAGCAGCGCGTGCTCGCGATTGAGGAATACGACGCCAAACCGCTGCCCGAGGCCGACGGCGAGTACGCGCTCGGCACCGTGCCGCTGCGCGAGGGCTTCAAGACGATCGACATCGTCCAGCCCGACGGCGTGTCGTTCGCCCTTGACGGCAACCGCATCTCCTGGCTCGATTGGGAGCTCTCCGCGTCGCTCGATGCGCAGGAGGGGCTCGTCATCCACGACGTGCGCTTCAAGGGGCGGCGCATCCTGCACCGCGCCTCGTGCGCCGAGATGATCGTGCCCTACGGCGACCCGCATCCGATGCACAACTGGCGGACCTACTTCGACGCGGGCGAGTACGGGCTGGGTGCGTGCACCAACTCGCTCGTGCTGGGCTGCGACTGCGTCGGCGACATCACCTATCTCGATGCGCATCTGGCTGACGGCAAGGGCGAGGTCGTCGAGATCGAGAACGCGATCTGCCTCCACGAGGAGGACCACAGCCTGCTCTGGAAGCACACCGACCACGGCAGCGGCCTCGTCGAGAACCGCCGTGCGCGGCGCTTCGTCGTCAACTCGATGGCCACCGTCGGCAACTACGACTACGCGTTCCGCTGGAACTTCGGCCTGGACGGTCACATCGAGTTGGAGATCCAGCTGCACGGCATCATCTCGACGATGGTGCATGCGCCCGGTGAGGAGCTGAAGGGCACGAACCTCGTCGACAGCGGCCTGTCAGGCCCGCACCACCAGCACCTGTTCTGCTTCCGCCTCGACCTCGACGTCGATGGCACGGACAACACGGTGCGCGAGATCGAGGCCGAGGCGATCCCGCTCGGTCCCGACAATCCCGTCGGCAACGCCTTCCGCTCGAAGACCACGATCTTCAAGACGGAGCAGGACGGCATGCGCAACGCCAACGACACGCTGGCGCGGGCCTGGTACGTCGGCAACCCGAACAAGGCGAACGCGATCGGCGGGTCGCCGAGCTACCGCATCGTGCCGATGCACGGTGTCACGCCGCTTCTGGCGCAGCCCGAGTCGAGCGTCTACCAGCGCGCCGGCTACGGTCGCCACATCCTCTGGGTCACGCCCTATCGCGAAGACGAGCGGCACGCCGCCGGCACGTTCCCGTACGGCACGATCGGCCAACCGGGGCTGCCGCAGTGGACCGAGGCAAACCGCCCGATCGAGAACACCGACCTCGTCTGCTGGTACACGGTCGGCGTCACGCACTTCATCCGCACCGAGGATTGGCCCATCATGCCCGTCGCGCGGGCGGGCTTCCGTCTCGAACCGGCCGGCTTCTTCGACCGCAATCCGGCGCTCGACGTGCCCCCGGCGGAGACCGGCTGCTGTCACCGGGACGCGTGATGCACTCGTCGACGGCGCTGCAGCTGGACGCGTTTCAGATCGCGGTGGGCGATCGCCCCGGCACGGTCGAGGATGTCTGGCCGGGCTTCGATCGTCACGACCGCGTCGGTGTCGTCCTGCGCGACCCCCTCGACGCGCTCGGCGCGAGCGGCCTGCTGGCGCTGTCGGTGACGGCGTTCTACGACGTCCTGCGCGCCGAGCACGGCGATGACTACCACCGCTACGCGGACTTCTACCTGTTCGGGCAGGACGCGGACATCGCGGATTACGGCGAGCTCGATTGGTGGCCCTCGCACAAGTACGTGCGCACCGGGCCGTCTGCCGAGGACCTTCTGCGCGCGATCAACGACCGTGCGATCACCCGCCTCGTCGTGCCTGCGGGTACGGCACGGGACGGCTCGTTCGAACGGCAGACGCGCACGTCGGCGCTGGCTCGCCTGCGTACGGCCATCGCCTACGACCCGCGGGGGCGGGTCGACGGCGGTGAGCTGGCCATCGTCTCCGACCGCGTGGTCGAGAGCTACGTCGAGGTCGTCCTGTTCGCCGGCTCCCCCTGGGTCGACGAGGCACGCGAGCGCGACCTCAAGGCATGGCGCGAGACGCTGTTCGTGGCGCCGAAGTCGGCGCGCGAGACCTACCAGCCGCTGGGCGTCCCCGACGCGTTGGGACTGCTCTGAGCCCGCTGGCGATTGTCCGCCTGCTAGGTTGACCTCCGATTCCGATGACGACGCACAAGCGCATTCGCCCCTTCAACACGAAGGACACCTACCCGGAGCAGAACCTCTCGAATGACCTGTGCCAGGCGGTCGTGGCCAATGGCGTCGTGTACCTGCGCGGGCAGGTCGCGCAGGATCTCGAGACGCGCGAGGACGTCGGCATCGGCGATCCCGCTGCGCAGGCGCATAAGGTGATGGACAACATCGAGCTGCTGCTCGCCGAGTCCGGCTCCGAGCCGTCGCACATCGTGAAGTGCGTGATCTACCTGACCGACATCCGCCACCGTGAGCCGGTCTACCGCGTGCTCGGCGAGCGCATGCCCGGCGTGTTCCCGGTCTTCACCGGCCTGGTCGTCGTCGCCCTGGCGCGCCCGACCTGGCTCGTCGAGGTCGACATCACCGCCGTCATCCCCGACGGGAGCGACGCGTGACGCTATCGCTCGTCGCGGCGGATCCCGCGACGGGGGAGGTCGGGGTTGCGATCACGTCGTCGAGTCCGGCTGTGGCCGCTCGCTGCGCCCACGTGCGCGCCGGCGTGGGGGCGGTCGCCACGCAGAATGTCACCGATCCGCGGCTCGGTCCGGCCCTGCTCGACCGGATCGCTGCCGGTGCCTCGCCGGAGGAGGCGCTGCACGCGCTTGTCGTGGAGCAGCCGCCCGAGCTGATCGCCTTCCGTCAGTTGACCGCCGTCACGCCCGATGGGCGCACCGCGATCTTCTCCGGCGACCACGCGCTCGGCGTGGTGGGGGAACACCAGGGTACGGCCGTCGTCTCGGCGGGCAACCTGCTTGCCGCAGCCGACGTGCCGATGATCGCCGCGGCCGCGTGCGAGACCGCGCAAGGCCCGCTCGCCGCGCGACTGTTGGCGGGCCTCAACGCCGGCATCGCGGCGGGCGGCGAAGCGGGTCCGGTGCATTCCGCCGGCCTGCTCGTCGCGCGCGATGTGGCCTGGGCCGTGACCGATCTGCGCGTGGACTGGGCCGATGAGGATCCGGTCGGCGAGCTCAACGACCTGTGGGCGCGCTGGGAGCCCGAGCTCGAGGGCTACGTCACGCGGGCGCTGCAACCGGGCGCCGCGCCGTCGTTCGGCGTGCCCGGCGACGAGTGATCGCCTCACGCTGCGTTGCGCTTGAGATCGGAAGACCGCGTTCGCGTCACGCTAGGGTGTGAACCGGAACTTCACCGTAGGAGGTAGTCCCTTTATGAGCAGACGTCTGCTCCTTCTCGTCACGGCGCTTGGTGCGCTGCTTGCCCTGCCCGCACTCGCCGGCGCCTCGATCGTCTACCAGACGTCCGCCGGCTCGGGCGCGAACCGCGCCATCTACATGGCCGATGACGACGGCGGCAATGTCGTCAAGCTGCCCGCCACGGGGCAGTTCGCGGTCGTCTCGCCGAACGGTGCGACGGTCGCGTACTCGAAGGTCGTCAACAACAAGACCGGTGCTACGCAGCTGCACTTCCTGACGGTTGCCACCGGTGCTGATCTGAACACCGGCATCTCGTGCGGCGGCCCGATCTGGGCGCCGAACTCCTCCATGGTCGCGTGCACCACGACGCAGACGACGGGTGACATCAAGGGCATTGGCCTCAGCACGGTCACGACGACCGGCACCGCCGCGGTGATCGTGCCGTCGGTCGGCTTCCAGGTCAACGGCTACAGCTTCTCGCCGGACAGCTCCACGATCGCGTGGGGTCAGACGCCGTTCAGTGTCTACAACGTCAACTCGGTGCTGCGCTCCCTGCCCGTCAACGGCGGCGGTGCGGTCACGAAGCTCGGCAAGGGCTCGCAGCCCATCTGGGGCCCGAGCAAGATCGCGTTCGTCCGCACCTCCCACTCCGTCGTCAATGGTGCGGCGTTCCTGCGCTCGCAGATCTGGACGCTCGATCCGGCTGCCGGGGCCTCGTCGGCCAAGGCGCTCACGTCGTATGCCGCCAAGGGCTTCGTCGAGGGTCCGGTGCCGCTGCGCTGGACGCCCGACGGCACGAAGGTCGTCGGCCAGCTGACGGGCCAGGATTTCATCCAGCCGATCTACGTCACGACCAACGGCAAGATCCATCAGTTCGGCCCGAGCAACTCCGGTGTGTACGGCGTCTCGGCCGACGGCACGCAGGCTCTCGTCTCCGCCAACCTGCTCGGCGGCGGCAAGCAGCCGCTGTACGCCTCGCCGCTTGGCAAGGTGTCGAGCTCGCTGCTCCTCAAGGACGCAGAGGAGCCCTCGGCCACCGCCAACTGGCAGCCGTAATCGTCTCGTGCGGGGAGTCGGCCGCGTGCCGGCTCCCCGCTACGGGAAACCCGGCACCGGCTCGCGTACCGGCTGGCGTACGCTGAGACTCCCCGCTCGAGGAGCAGCCATGCCGCGCCGCCACTTCGCCGCCTTCGCCGTCGCCTCTCTGGCGCTGCTCGCGCTGGCCTCGAGCGCCAGCGCCACGATCGCGTATCAGACCGCGAGCGGCTCGCGGCTGATGATCGCGAATGACCGTGCTGCAGGCGCCACGCGCCTTGGTGCGACCGGGACGAGTCCGCTGATCTCGCCCGACGGCACGCGTGTCGCCTATCTCAGCGGCACGATGGCGCGGCCGCAGCTGCGCATCAGGACGATCGCGAGCGGGGCAGAGGTGGTCGTGGTGGCCACGCCGGGCACGTCGGTCGGGCAGGGCATCGAGTGGGCGCCGGACTCCGCGCATCTGACGATGCCGACCGAGTCGGCGACGGCGCAGGGCTACATCACCGGTGCGGGCCTCGACATCGTCGACGCGGCGACGGGCGCCGTCACCGTCGTGCTTGCGCCGCAGGGCCAGGACCTCTGCGGATTCTCCTGGGCGCCGACGGGCGATCGCCTCGTCTATGCCAGCCAGCGGTACGGCAGCCAGTTCGGCGACTGCGCGATCCGCATCATCGGCCTCAACGGGACGATCATCGCCGCGCTTGGCGCCGGCGCGAACCCGCTCTGGGGCCCGGCGAAGATCGCCTTTCAGCGCTACACCAGCGTCCGCTGGCACGGCATGCGGCTCCGGCATGCTCAGCTCTGGACGATCGACCCGACCGGTTCGGGTGCGCCCAGCCAGCTGACGCGCTACCGGAGCGTCGGCATGATCTACGGGCCGTTCGCCACGCTGTGGTCGCCAGATGGCACGACGCTCTTCGGCGGCATTGGCGGCGAGGACGTCTCGATGCCCGGGCGCTTCAACGCCACGACGGGGCGCTACACGCGGTTGCGCGATGGCCGAGGCAACGCGCTCGACGATGCCACGCCGATCGCGGTCTCGGCCGACGGCGCGACACTGCTGCTCGACACCGGCGTGATCGGCGGCAATTCCGTGTACCGCACGATGCCGGCGGGCAACGGTGCGCTCCGGGTGTTCCTGCGTGGCGCATACAACCTGACGGTGCAGCCGTCATGGCAGCCGTGACGCGCTACAGCAGGAAGTAGCCGACGCCGCGCTGGATCGGCCACTCCATGCCGGCTTCGCGCTCCACCGCCGTGGCGTACCAGCGCCGCGACGTCTCGTCGTCGCCGACGTCGGTGGCCTCGTGCGCCACGTCGTACATGGCGTCGACATCGCCGAGCTGCGCCGCGCGCAGCATCAGATCGCTGCTGAAGGCGCGAGCGTGGCGCAGGCGGGCGATCCGTGCGAGGCGCGTCAGCACCGGGACTGCGCCCTGTGCGAGCGCCTGCTCCATCAGGGCCCAGCTGCGATCGGGATCGTGAGCCTCGAGCAGGGCGGCGCAGCCGTGCAGGCCCGTGGGATGGGGGATCTCGATGCAGGCCTCGAAGCGGCTGCGTGCCGAGCTCTCGTCGCCGAGGTGGAGCGACGCGATGCCGAGGAGCGCAAGGGCATCGCCGTCGCCCTGTGCGGCGCTGACGTGCAACTGCAGGTCGTTGATGATGGGCAGGGGCGGGTTCAGCGGAGCGGCTCCTCGGCGCGATGTGGTCGCCGGACAGTCGTGCTGAGAATCACTTTCATTACGCGTCCAGCGTAACGGAATTGACGTCAGAAAGTGCGCTGGTTCCGCCGTGGTTAGGATCCTCCTGACGAGAGGAGTCGGTGTCATGGCGGATGCGATACGCGAGCAGCTCGAGACGCTCTACTGGTGGGGAGTGCCGACGTTCTTCCGTGCGCCGCACGATGAGGATCCGGCCAACTGCGACATCGGGGTCCTTGGCATCCCGCACTCGGCCGGCAACGGCTCGACGGAGCGAGACCAGCACCTCGGTCCGCGCGCCGTACGCGGCGTCAGCTCGCATAATCGGCGACCACACCGCACCTACGGCATCCACGCCTTCGAGGACCTGCGCGTCCATGATCTCGGCGATGTGGCGCTGCCCGAGGCGATGGATAACGAGGCATGCATCGATCGCATCGCCGCGTGCGCTCGCGCCGCGGCCGACGCGAACACCCGGCTCGTCTCGATCGGCGGCGACCACGCCATCACCGGTGGCGTCCTGCTCGGGCTCGCCGGGCCGGGGTCCAAGATGACCGGCGGCGCGCCCGTCGCGCTGATCCACTTCGATGCCCACGTTGACTCGTACTCCCAGCTGCCTCATTGGCTCGGGGCCAAGCGCTCTGCTGCGCACTGGGCCGCGTACCTCGTCGAGTCCGGCTGCATCGACCCGACGCGCAGCACGCAGATCGGCATGCGTGGTCATCCGCGCACGTCGACCTGGCTGGATACGAGCCACCAGCTCGGCTACGACGTGCGCACGATGGAGGAGTGTCGTGCGCTGGGGCTGCAGACGATGATCGACACCGCGGTTGCGCGCGCCGGCGATGGCCCGGTCTACATCACCTTCGACCTCGACTGCCTCGACCCGTCGATCGCCCCCGCTGTGTCGAATCTGGAGGTCGGCGAAGGCGGCTTCACCATTGACGAGGCCAACCAGATGCTGCGCGCGCTGCGCGGTCTCGACATCGTGGGTGCCGATGTGGTCTGCCTGATGCCCACGAAGGATCTGCCGAATGATCAGACGGCGATGGTCGCCGGACACATCGCGTCCGAGCAGGTGTCGCTGATCGCCGATCGGCTGCTCGCGGGGGCGCGGTAGGCTCCCGGGCATGACTACCTCGCCTCGCCTATCGCTCCTCGGCCTGCTCGCCGTGATCGCCCTCGTCGCCTGCCTGGTGGTTCCCGTCGGTGCGAGTGCCGACACGACCAGCGAGGCCACGGCATCAATGCGGCTGAACGGGAAGCAGGTCTCCGCGGCGGCGTGGGGACGGCACCTCGTCGTGCGGTTCCTCACGATGCTGCAGCAGGATGATCCGGTGCCGGCCCTGACGGGGTTCCTCAATCCCGCCTTTCAGATCCAGCGCGCCAACGGCACCCGTGAGGACAAGGCGTCGTACCTCGCGGCTCCCGCCAAGTTCGGCGCCTTCGAGGTGTCGGGCTATCGGGTGACGCGGGCGGGCACCATCATCGTCGCCTCATTCCGCGTCGCCGCGAAGGAGACGATCGGCGGGGTCGTGTACAAGAGGACGCCGGCGCCGCGCATCGCCACGTTCTGGTTCGACCGGGGTGCGTGGACGCTGATCTCGTACGGCAACTTCAACGCGCCCGCCTGAGGCTGCGCTCAGATCGTGAACAGGACGAGCGAGAGGGCCATCACGGCCATGCCGCCGAACATGCCGTAGATCGCGAGGTGCGGGCGGCCGTACTCGCGAGCGGCGGGCAGGAGCTCGTCGAGCGAGATGAAGACCATCACGCCGGCCACGGCGGCGAAGATCACGCCCAGCCAGGTATCGGTGAGGTACGGGCGCAGGAGCAGGTAGCCGGCGAGTGCGCCGACCGGCTCGGCCAGGCCGCTGAGGGAGGAGAGCAGGAACGCCTTGCCGCGCCGACCGGTGTCGTAGTAGATCGGCACCGACACGGCGATGCCCTCTGGCACGTTGTGAATGGCGATGGCGATGGCGAGGGCGATGCCGACGCTCGGATCCTCGAGGATGACGAGGAACGTCGCCAGTCCCTCCGGGAAGTTGTGGATGGCGACGGCGAGCGCCATGAACACGCCCATGCGGCTCATCGCGCCCTTCTGCAGGTACTGGCTGCGCGCCACGGTGCTGTCCATCAGCTCGACGCGCATCGGCTCGTGGGGGTTGCCGAACGAGGGGATCAGGCGGTCGATCACGGCCATGGCGAGGACACCGACGAAGAAGCCGATCGTCATGTAGAGGTACCCGGTGGATGGCCCTTCGGCGGCGACGAGCCGCGCGAGTGCCTTGGGGACGATCTCGACGAACGAGACGTAGATCATGACGCCGGCGCTGAAGCCGAGCGCGATGGTCAGGAATACCCGATTGGTCGTCTTCGCGAAGAAGGCGATGGCGCTGCCGATGGACGTGCACAGACCAGCCGCGAGGGTGACGAGGAAGGCGAGGAGAACGGTGTCGGACATGCGCGGCTGGGTATTTCTAGGCGTGCCTAGAAATACTACCAGAGGCGGCCTCGTCCGACAGTTCGGCGCGGAGGCCGGCCGCACCGCGGGTGCATCTGCACGGCGCACACCGGAGCCCGCACGGGCGCGATCGTCGTCTCGTGGCGATCGTCGTGCTGTCGCGATGGTCGCGCTGTCGTGATCGTCATCCGGTCGTGAACGTCGTCCCGTTACGTCGGTCGAACCGTCAGCTGGTCTGCCTCTGCGCTTGCGCGGCGCATCCCGTCGTCGATCGGGTGTGGATGTCCCAACGGGGTCAGACCCCTTTGGGACATCCACACCCCATCACCCGTG
>JBILWG010000056.1:0-10983 GCA_044369995.1 Gaiellales bacterium
CTTAAGCAAAGGGGCCAGACCCCTCTGCAAAGGTGAGGGAACGGAGGATGGCCTGCGTCTGGGCGGAGGTTGCGCCGTGGCGCTGCAGCCAAGCGTGCGCGCGTCGGCGGGCGCCGGCGTCGGTGGCTGCGGTCGGGTAGCGGCGGCGCACCTGGCGCTCCAGCTCGTCGACATCCACGGGGGACTGCTGTTGCGCCGTCGTTCCCGCCACTTCCGTCGCGAGACGGCCGGCGATCTGCGGACTGAAGCCCCGTCGCGCGAGGAAGCCGTAGGCGCGCGAGCGGCTGCTGGCCGTGCTCGGGCGCGCCGCCAGCAATCGGCGCGCCTCCGCCTCTTCGTCGAACTCGGCGTAGACCTCCGCGATCGCGGCGGCGAGGTCGTCGTCGGCGAAGCCCTGCCGTCGCAGACGCTGCTGCGTCGAGAAGGCGGCGTGCCCGGCGTCGCGGAAGCGCCGAGCCCGCGTCGCCGCCAGGACGCGGTCGTTGAGCGCTCCCAGCTCCACGCAGCGATCGAGGGTACGCTCGATCACCGCCTCGTCGTAGCCCTTGCGCTTGAGGCGATCGCGCAGCTGCCCGCGCGATGCCATGCGGAAGTCGAGGGACTTGATGGCGTACGTCAGCGCGGCTGCGTCGGCCTGCTTGCGTTCGAGCGTCTGCTGCTGCGTCACGGTCAGCACCAGCCCGACGTGGAGATCCTCGTCGGCGACGAGCGTCATCGGCAGGGTTGCCCAATACGCGCCGTCGAGGTGCACCTTGATGGACGGCTTGCCGTTGACGACCGCCAGACGCGTGATCTCAGCCATGCGTCCGGCGCCTCCGGCTGCTGGGCACGCGACGGCGGCTACGCGTCGCCGAGCTCGAACATGGCGTCGAGATCGTGGCGGGAATAGGCGCGAAACGCGGGCAGCGTCTCGGTGCGGATGATGCCGTCGATGGCCAGCAGGCCGCTCGTGACGAGGTCGGCCATCGCGTCGTTGTGCGGCACGCGCACGATCGCGACGAGGTCGTAGCGGCCGGCGACCGAGTGGACCTCGGCGACGCCGTCGGTGGAGGCGAGACGATCGGCGACCTCGGTGAGGCGGCCGCGCTCCACGTCGATCAGGACGAATGCGGTGACCATGCTGCGGATTCTAGGGGGAGGACGAGGGAGCGGCAGGCGCGACTACGCCGTCTCGTCCGCGTCCCACAGCTCGGCCTTGATCAGCTCCCACGCCTCGCCGGGATCGCCCGGCATGGCGGGGATGTAGCGCGCACCCTCGTGCGGGGTGGACGGCGGGGTCCACGAGCCACGCTTCTGCAGCCGCTTGATGTTGGCGCGGTAGACCTCGTCGACCTCGGCGTGCGAGCCCGGCTCGTTCTTCAGCCACAGGTTCTTCGGATGGATCGGCTCGTCGTACATGTCCTTGAAGAGCTCGGTGCGGAGGTCCTTCATCCAGTTCGAGTTGAGGTTCATCGCGCGGAAGTTGCGCAGCGCCTCGATGTCGATGATGCCGGCGCAGAAGCTGTTCATGCCGCTCTGCGACAGCCCGAGCACCTGGCCCTGGAAGTCGATGATGTGGCCGTTGCCGCCGCCGATGTCGTACGGCTGCTCCATCTTCGGGTGCACGTAGACCGGGCCGACGTTCGGGCAGACCATGTACAGCGAGTTGAAGTGCGCGTGCGCCCGGTTCTGCAGGAGCCACGTGCCGCCGGGGTCGGGGCCGGCCTGTGTCATCGGCACGGCCTCGCTGGGCCGGTACACGACCTCGGCGCCGTTGAAGGCGAGCGCACGGACGGCCTCGGGGTACTCGCCGTCGGAGCAGCAGATCGTGCCGAGGTTGCCGATGTCCTTGGTCTTGAGCACGGGGTAGAACGCGTCGAGCCCCTCGCCGAACACCTCGATCCAGCGGTCGTAGACGTCGTGCGGCGTGGTGGAGCGCTCGCGGCACCAGAGGTGGTTCTTGGCGGCCTGGTGCACGATCTTCCCGTTGGGGCCGATCACGAACAGCATGTTGAAGAAGCGGTCGTCCATCACCTCGGGCAGACGCGCCTTGCACTGCACGACGATGTACGTGTCGTACTGCTTGGCGAGCGTGCCGAGCCGCTGCGTCTCCGGTCCGGGCAGGTCGATGAACAGCTCGCGGGCGGCGACGGTATGGGGGATGTCGAAGATCTCGTCGGTGAAGCCCGTCAGCGCGCCCTCGGCGAGGGCGATCAGCCTGACGGGCATGTTGATGCCGATGATCGAGACGGCTGCGTGGATCGCGTCCTCGATGACGTCGAGGTTGCGCTCGATCTCGCTGCGCGTGGAGATGCCGCGCACCACCGTCGAGAGTCCCACTGCCATGTAGGGCGCTACGGGCCCCGTCTGCTTCGCCATGCCGACCTCCTGTGGAGTGCAAGCGTACGCGAATGACGGGGGCTGGCTCTTGACACCGTGCACGACCAATTGGATACTGGATCCAATCTGCTCTGGAGGTTCGTCCGATGGCTGCAACCGAAACCGGCTCGAACGTCGCGGCCCGCACGGGCGCGGAGTTCCTCGAGGGGCTGCGCAACGACAAGGACCGCGAGATCTGGATCGGCGGCGAGTGCGTCACGAATCCGATAGATCACGAGTTCCTGCGCACGGGCGCCGAGGCGATCGCGCGCGTCTACGACACGCAGCACGAGCACGCCGAGGTCTGCCTCGCGCCGAATCCCGACGACGGCCGCCTCGTCAATCGCACGCATCTGATCCCGCGCAGCAAGGACGATCTCGAGAAGCGCCGCGCGTCGATGGAGATCATCTCGGGGGCGACGGGCGGGATGATGGGCCGCGTCCCCGACTACCTCAACGTCACGTTCGCCTGCTTCGCCGGGGCGTCGGAGGTATGGGCGCGCCGCGGCAACGAGCGCGGCGCGGAGAACATCGTCAACTACCAGAAGCTGATGCGCGACCAGGACCTCTCGACGACGCACGCGATCATGAATCCCGTCGCCGACCGCTCGAAGCCGGATGCCCAGCAGATGGGCGGCGAGATCTCCCTGCACAAGGTCGGCGAGTGCGCCGAGGGCATCATCGTCCGCGGCGCGCGCATGCTCGCAACCCTCGCGCCGTTCGCCGACGAGATCTCGGTCTATCCCGGCTCGCCTCTGCAGGAGGGCGACGAGGCCTACGCGATCGCGTTCGCGCTGCCCATGAGCACGCCCGGCCTGCGCTTCATCTGCCGCGATTCGTTCGCGAAGCCGAAGAGCACCTTCGACTACCCGCTGAGCGCGCGATTCGACGAGATGGACGCCGTCGTGATCTTCGACGACGTCGTCGTGCCGTGGGATCGCGTCTTTCTCGACGGCGATCTCAAGGGCTACGACGAGGTCATCACCGACACCGGCTGGCGCGGCCACATCATGCATCAGGCCTTCACGCGGTCCTACGTGAAGCTGATGTTCGCGTTCGGACTCGGCCATGCGATGGCGCAGACCACGGGTGTGGCGCGCTTCGACCACATCCAGGAGAAGCTCGGCCAGATCTGGAACATGACCGAGCTGACGCGCTCGGCGCTCGTCGCCGCGGAGGCCGACTCGTATCTCGACAGCCATGGCGTCTGGTACCCGCACGACCGTCCGTTGATGGCGCTGCGCGGTGAGATGCCGAAGTGGCTGCCCCGCACGCACGAGCTGCTGCAGCTGATTGGCGGCGGTTCGTTCATGGCGACCCCGTCCGAGGCCGACTTCAACTCCGCGATCCGCGGCGACATCGAGAAGTACTTCCAGGCCGCTGGTGGTGACGCCGAGCAGCGCGTCCGCATCTTCCGTCTCGCGTGGGATTTCATGGGCTCCGACCTCGGTGGGCGCAGCGAGCTCTACGAGCGCTTCTACCTGTCGGACTCGTGGCGCATGACGCAGCTGGCCTACCGCACGGCGGACACCACGTTCGCCGAGTCGCTGGTCGACCAGTTCATGCACGACTGATCGGATTTATCCGATTAGTTTTTCCGCATAGATCGGTTTCGTATTCCACGGCCTCCGACCCGTGATCCGTGCACCCCGTCGACGATCGGCTCGGGATAGACCCAGCGCTCGTACTGGCTGGAGACGGTGTCGGCGCGTGGATCGGTGCTCATGACTGCGTCGCCCGGTTTAGGCGTCGAGACCCTCGGCAATAACGAGGTCGAAGCGCGCGGCGTCCTTGCGCAGCTCGATCGCGGCTTGGTACTCGGCCGAGGCGTAGCAGTCCTTCGCGGCCTGATAGCTCGGGAATTCGACGATGAACGAGCGGCCGTGGGCTTGGCCCTCGACCACCTCCGTGACATCGCCGCGGATGATCGCGTGGCCGCCGTGGTTGGCGATGATCGTGCCTGCCGTCTCGCGGTAGGGCGTGAACCCCTCGGGGTCGGTGATGTTGGCCGTGACGACCCAGTAGCCCTTCGGCATGTCGTGCTCCTCGTTCAGGATGATCGTTCGGTGTGGTGCAGACTAGTCGGCGAGCAGCAGCTGGGCGATGCGCTCGCCCGTCATGACGGCCGGCAGGTTCGTGTTGCCGCGCATGATCTGCGGGTAGAGGCTCGCGTCGCCCACGACCACCCGCGACAGTCCGTGGACCCGCCCGCGCTCGTCGCACACCGCATCAGGACCGGTGCCCATCTTGGCCGTGCCGACCGGGTGGTAGTAGTGCGCGACGTTGGCGCGGATGGCGTCATCCGTCGACAGGTCGGTAACCGCCGCGCCGACGTGCGGGGCGACCGCGGGGTGGTCGAGGATCTCGTTGGCCATGACGAGGCCGTCGCGGAGCACCGCGAGATCGTGCCCGGCGGCGTCGCCGAGGTACTGGTGGTCGATCACCGGCAGCGCCTCCGGGTCGGCCGACGTGATGTCGATGCGGCCGCGGCTCTGCGGCGTGACGCACGACACGACGATCGCGACGCGGCCGTGCAGCTCGTGCGTCTGGTCGGACGCCAGCACGGGGAAGAGGTGCAGGTCGAAGAGGCCGTCGGGCGACTGCGACGAGATCGCCTTGCCGAGCGTCTGCTCCTCGGGCAGGAAGCCCGCGGCCGCGGCGGCGTCGATGTCGGCCTGCAGGTCGGCGCCGATCTCGCGGTCGACGAGCACGAGCGGATGGTCGTGCAGGTTGGCGCCAACGCCCGGCAGGTCGAGCACGGGCTCGACGCCGACGGCGCGCAGGCGCTCGGGGTCGCCGATGCCGGAGCGCTGCAGGATCAGCGGCGTGCCGTACACCCCAGCGGCCAGGACGAGCGTGCCCGCGGTGATCTCGTAGGGCGTGCCATCGCAGATCGCGTGGACGACGACGCCGTCGGGCGTCTCGACGAAGCGGTCGACGAGCGTGCGGTCGAGGATCGTCAGGTTGTGCAGGCCGCGCACCGGGTCGAGGTACGCGTAGGCCGTGTTCCAGCGCGTGCGACCCACGACGTTGACGGTCTCGAGGCCGAAGCCGTCGTTGGCGTCCAGATCGCAGAGGTCCGACGCCATCTTCCAGCCGAGCGCCTCCGTCGCCTCGAGGCAGTGGCGGTGGAACGGCACGGCCTCGTCGTCGGTATAGGTGCGCACGCGCATCTTCCCGATGACGGTGTCGAACAGCGGCGCGACGTCGTCGCCCGTCCAGCCGGGCAGGCCCCAGGCGTCGTAGTCCACGCGGTGGCCGACCGCCGCGATCGCGCCGTTATGCGCGGAGCACCCGCCGATCACGCGGGCGCGCTCGAACGACCAGCGCCCATCGCCGCTGGTGTAGCCCCAGTCGTGCGACAGCGCGAGGGTGGTGGCGTCGACGAGGTCGAACGGCCAGCCCGGCGCGCCGTGCGGGCCGTAGTCGGGCCCCGCCTCGACGAGGATCACGTCGCGGCCGGCCTCGGCCAGACGCGCGGCGGTTGCGGCCCCCGCGGAGCCGCCGCCGATGATCACGAAGTCGGCCGCGGTGCTCACGGCGCGAGGTCCTCCCACTGCGTGGTGCCCCAGGTGATCGCGAGGAACGTGCAGGCGTGCCCGGCGGCGGCGCCGTGGTAGTGGCGCTCGTCGGCCGGGGAGTCCACGTAGTCGCCGGGCTCGAGGATCGTCTCGCCGTCCTCCATCCCGACCCGGCCGAGGCCCTCGAGGACGAGCAGCTTCTGCCCACCGGGATGCGAATGCCAGAACGTGCAGGCACCATCGTCGAACGACACGCGCGCGATGTCGGGCACCGAGCCGTCGGGCGCCTCGTCGAGCATCTCGAGTCGCACGGTGCCGGTGAACCGGCCGCCGTAGAGCTCCGAGCTGGTGCCGCCGCTGACGATCCTCATCGCATTCCTCCGGGAGTGACTCCCCGTAGTGTCGCGCACCTTGCGACCTGACAGCGGTAGCGCGGGGGCGCGGACGACTAGGGTTCAGGGCAAGACCTCCCAGGAGTCGCCTCATCGTGAAGAAGTTCGTCTACGACCAGTCCGAGGGTTCCGCCGAGATGCGCAACCTGCTCGGCGGCAAGGGCGCCAATGTCGCCGAGATGCAGCGCATCGGCGTGCCCGTGCCCGACGGCTTCACCGTCACCACCGAGGCGTGCGTCGACGCGATGAACGCGGACGGCGCGTGGCCCGAGGGTCTGTGGGAAGGCGTGCTCGATCGCCTCGCCGCGCTCGAGGAGCGCACCGGCCGGCGCCTCGGCGATCCGGAGAGGCCGCTGCTCGTGAGCGTGCGCTCCGGCGCCGTGTTCTCGATGCCGGGCATGATGGACACGATCCTCAACCTCGGCATCAACGATGCCGCGGTCCAGGGCCTCGCCGCCGAGAGCGGCAATCCGCGCTTCGCGTGGGACTCGTACCGCCGCTTCGTGCAGATGTTCGGCGAGGTCGTGCTCGGCGTGCCGTCCGACGACTTCGAGCACGCGCTGTCGCAGCTGAAGAAGGCACGTGGCGTGCGAAACGACACCGACCTGACGGCCGAGGACCTGCAGGAGCTCGTCGCGACGTTCAAGGAGATCGTCGCCGACACGGCCGGCGCCGACGCGTTCGGCGATGACCCGCGCGATCAGCTGCGCCTGGCGATCAACGCCGTCTTCGACTCGTGGCAGAACCCGCGCGCCGCCGTGTACCGCCGCGCCAACGACATCCCCGACGACCTCGGCACGGCAGTGAACATCATGCAGATGGTGTTCGGCAACCTCGGCGAGACCTCGGCCACCGGCGTGTGCTTCACCCGCAACCCCGCCACCGGCGCGAAGGAGCTGTACGGCGAGTTCCTCATCAACGCGCAGGGCGAGGATGTCGTCGCGGGCATCCGCACGCCGCGTCCGCTGGAGGAGCTCGAGGGCGAGCTGCCCGAGGCCTACGCCGAGCTGCTCGCCACGATGGCGCGCCTCGAGGCGCACTACGGCGACATGCAGGACATCGAGTTCACGATCGAGCAGGGCACGCTCTACCTGCTCCAGACCCGCAACGGCAAGCGCACCGCGCAGGCCGCCGTCCGCGCGGCGTGCGACATGGTCGACGAGGGCGTGATCACCAAGGAGCAGGCGGTCCAGCGCATCGATCCGAAGCAGCTCGACCAGCTGCTGCACCCGACGATCGACCCGGATGCGCCGCGCGACCTGCTCGCCAGCGGCCTCAACGCCTCGCCGGGAGCTGGTGTCGGCGAGGTCGTGCTCGACGCCGACACGGCCGAGCAGCGCGGCAGGGCCGGCACGCCGGTGATCCTCGTGCGCTGGGAGACCACGCCGGACGACATCCACGGCGTGATCGTCGCGCAGGGCGTCATCACCGCCCACGGCGGCATGACGTCGCATGCGGCGGTCGTCGCGCGCGGCATGGGCAAGCCGTGCGTCGCGGGCGTCGAGGGCCTGCAGATCGACATGCAGGGGCGCAGCGTCATCATCGGCGGCCGCACCATCAAGGAGGGCGAGACCCTCACGATGGACGGCTCGACCGGCGAGATCTTCGCGGGTGCGCTGGCGCTCGTGCCACCGCGCTTCGACGAGCACTTCCAGCGCATCACCGCCTGGGCCGACGACATTCGTCGCCTGCGCGTGCGCGCCAATGCCGACACGCCCGAAGACGCCGCGCGGGCGCGCAGCTTCGGCGCCGAGGGCATCGGTCTCTGCCGTACCGAGCACATGTTCATGAGCGAGACCCGCCTGCCCGTCGTGCGCGAGATGATCCTCGCCACCGACTACGCCGAGCGCGAGGTCGCGCTCGACCAGATCGGCCCCATGCAGGAACTCGACTTCCTCGGCATCCTCGAGGCGATGGACGGCCTGCCCGTCACCATCCGCCTGCTCGACCCGCCGCTGCACGAGTTCCTGCCGCCGCTGCTCGAGGCCTCGCGCAACGTCGAGCGCATCAAGGAGCACGGGGCGGAGGGCGACCTCGGTGCCGCCGAGGCGCTGCTCGCGCGCGTGAAGGAGCTGACCGAGTCGAACCCGATGCTCGGCACCCGTGGCTGTCGTCTCGGCCTGCTCTTCCCCGAGATCTACCGGATGCAGGCCCGCGCGATCATGCGCGCGGCGCACCAGTTGAAGGCCAAGGGCGGCGATCCGCGCCCCGAGATCATGATCCCGCTGGTCGGCTTCGCCGAGGAGCTGCGCCGCATGCGCGAGCTCGTCGAGGAGGTCGTCAAGGAGGAGAACGAGGCGCACGGCGTCGAGTTCCCCGTCGAGATCGGCACGATGATCGAGCTGCCGCGCGCGGCCGTGGTCGCCGACCAGATCGCCGAGTTCGGCGACTTCTTCTCGTTCGGCACCAACGACCTCACGCAGACCGTGCTCGGCCTGTCGCGCGACGACGCCGAGGGCAAGTTCCTGCAGCAGTACATCGAGGACGGCGTGATCGACGCGAACCCGTTCTCCACGCTCGACGTCGATGGCGTCGGCGCCGTCGTGCGGATGGGCTGCGAGGGTGGCCGTCGAGCCAAGCCCGGCATCAAGCTCGGCGTGTGCGGCGAGCACGGCGGCGACCCCGCCAGCGTCGGCTTCTTCCACGACGTCGGCGTCGACTACGTGTCGTGCTCGCCCTTCCGCGTGCCGATCGCGCGCCTCGCCGCGGCGCAGGCCGCGCTCGACTCGAGCTTCAAGGACCGCTGACCATGAGCCACACGCTGCACGTCGCGCTCGATCCGCGCGATCCCGCGCCCGCCGACGTCGCGATCGTCGTCGACTGCATCCGCGCCACCACCACGATCTCGCACGCGCTCGACACGGGCTACGCGTCCGTTACCTGCGTGGGGGAGATCGAGGATGCCCACGCCGAGCGCGCCGAGGGCGTGCTGCTCGGCGGCGAGCGCCACGGCGTGCTGATCGAGGGCTTCGATCTCGGCAACTCGCCCGCCGAGTACGCCGAGCGCAAGGGCGATCGCCTCGTGCTCACCACGACGAACGGCACACGCGCGATCCTGCAGGCCGTGGCGGAGTCGACGACCGTGTTGGTGGGTGCGCTCGTCAACGCCCAGGCGCTGGTCGACGCGGCGCTCGCCGCGGTGCCGGCCGACGGCACGATCGCGGTGCGCTGCGCCGGGGTGCGCGGCGAGGTCGCCCTCGACGACGCCTACGTGGCTGGCGTGCTGCTGCAGCGCCTCCTGCAGGTGCTGCCCGACGCCTTCCCGACCGACGGGGCTCGCACCGCGATCGCGATCGCCAACGCGTATCCGCTCGCGTTGGCCGCCCTCGAGGACAGCCAGAGCGCCCGCGATCTCGACGGCACGGGCCACGAGCCCGACGTCATGCGCTGCGCGCAGGTCGACACGTTGACGACCGCACCGCGCGTCACCGACTCGGCACCGGGCCGCGTCGTCGTCACACTCGGCTAGCGTGCCCCGGCGAGTCCGGCTCCGCCCTCCAGCAGCGCCCTGACCATCGCATCGGCAGCGTGCCGGTGCAGCAGCGGAGCCGCTAATCCTCGCGGGAGCCGGGGAACTTACGGTCGATCAGAGCATCGGTGCGCGCCCGCTGGCGACGCTGCAGCCATCGCATCGTCACCACGAGCCCGGCGATCACGATCAGGGCGAAGATGATCGCGCCACCGACGCCGACCACCTGCTCGACGCGCTCGATCGACTCCCCGAACGCGTACCCGAGAGCGGTGAACGTGCAGGCCCAGGTGATGCCGCCGAACGTGTTCCACAGCAGGAAGGTGCGCCAGCGCATGGTGCTCATGCCGGCAACCCAGGCGCCGAAGATGCGCAGACCGGCCGTCCAGCGAGCCAGCACGACCGCCTTGCCGCCGTGGACGGCGAAGAAGCGCTCGGTCCAGAGGACTCCGGCCTCGACGTGTCCGAAGCGACTCAGCCGATTGATCACACGCCGCCCGCCGTAGCGTCCGATGCAGAAGCCGATGTTGTCACCGATGATCGCCGCGAGCGAGGCGACGGCGGCGACGACGAACGGATTCAGCAGCCCGCGAGACGACGCCGCCGAGGCGATCAGCAGGATCGTGCCGCCGGGGAAGGGAATGCCGGCGGTCTCCAGCATCAGCGGAAGGAAGACGACGAGGTAGCCCCACGTCTCGAGCCACTGCTCGATCGTGCCGTTGTCGAGCATCAGAGGGTGTCCAGGATCACTGCGATTGGCGGATACAGCTTGTGCACGGCCTTCGAGAACTCGCGCTCGTACTGCTCGGCCAGGTCGGGCTCGAGGGTCATCGCGTAGGCGTCGCGCATCTCGGCGAGCTCCTCAGCCGCCCAGTCGACCTCATCGGCGTAATCGCCGTAGCGCTCCTCGGCCTCCTCGCGCCCCGAGCCACGGTACTGCTCGAGTGCGGCCCGCAACGACTCGAGCCGGTCGGCATGGTCGATCGCGAACACGTCGAGCTGCATTCCGATCAGCTGTCCGAAGCGCTTGCGGCGGAACATGCCCCGGATGCTACCGGTGCCGAGGCATTACGCTGCCGGGCATGGTCGATACCGCAGCGATTCGCAGCCAGATGCCCTCCGTCACGAACGCCGTGTACTTCAACACCGGCACCTTCGGGCCGTTTCCACTCGCAGTCAGAGACGCGATGGCCGCGCATGTCGATGGCGTCTGGAATATCGGTCGGATCGGCGATGAGCGCTT
>JBILWG010000201.1:0-3533 GCA_044369995.1 Gaiellales bacterium
CGATTACTGGCTCGCAGGCCACGGAGATCGCCGTTGCCCTCGCCCGTGCGACCACGGGGCGCCGCGAGGTGATCGCTTTCAGTGGCGGCTACGTCGGACGCTCGCCGGGCAGTGTCGCCTTCGCCGGCAAGCCGTCGTATCGAGCCCCCCTCGGCGTGCCCGCCGGTGGGCAGTTCCTGCCCTACCCCGATCCGTACCGCTCGCAGTGGGCGCTCGGCGCCGACCCGGGCGAGGCCGCCCTCGCGTTGCTCGACCATTACTTGGACGACGCAGGCTCGGGCGTCGAGAGGCCCGCCTGTCTCCTGCTCGAGCCGGTCCAGGGCAACGGCGGTGCGGTCGTCCCGAGCGACGTGTTTCTGCAGGGCCTGCGGGAGCGCTGCGATCGCCACGGGATCCTGCTGGTGTTCGACGAGATCCAGTGCGGCTTCGGGCGCACCGGTCGCATGTGGGCCTGTGATCACGCGGGTGTCGTGCCGGATCTGATGACCGTCGGCAAGGGCATCGGCGGCGGCCTGCCGGTGTCGGCCGTGCTCGGCCGCGAGTCGGCCATGGGCGCCTGGTCGCCCGACGCCGTCTCCTCCACGTTCCTCACGAACGCACTCGGCTTCGCCGCGGCCATCGCGGCCATCGACGTCCTCCTCGAGGAACAGCTGGTCGCCAGAGCCGCGGCGCTCGGCGATCGCGCGCTCGGTCGCCTGCGCGCCGGACTCGCCGACGTGCCGTACGTCGGCGACGTGCGCGGGCGCGGCCTGCTCATCGGGATCGAGCTCGTCGAGTCGCGCGAGACGCTCGAGCCCGCGCGGGATCGCACACGCGCGGTGATCCGCCGGATGCGCGAGCGCGGCGTAATCGTCGGGCACTCTGGCCGCAACATGAACGTCGTCAAGCTGTCACCGCCCCTCGTCACCGAGGATGCGGATTGGGATCGGGTCATCGATGACCTCGTCGAAGTCATCGCAACTGCAACGGAAGGGAGTGCGTCGTGATCGAGTGCGCGCATCTGATCGACGGCGAGTGGATTGCCGAGGGCGAGCGGTTCGAGTCGTTCGCGAGCTATGACGGTTCCCCGGTTGGCCGAGCGCCGATCGCAGATCCTGCGATGGTGGATCGCGCCGTGCAGGCCGCCCGCCGCGCGCTCGTCGAGAGCGACTGGACGACGCGCCGTGCCGCCGATCGCGGTGCCGTGCTGCTCGAGCTTGCGAACCGCCTCGAGGCGGTCATCCCGGAAATCTCTGAGCTCTCAACCCGCGAGATGGGCAAGCCGATCCGCCTGATGCGCGACCGCGAGATGAAGGGCGCCGTCGACAAGTTCCGCTACTTCGCGGGCGCAGGACGCCTGCTCGACGGTACCGTCACGGGCGCCTCGCCGGCCAACGTGCTCGACATGACCGTCACGCAGCCAATCGGCGTCTGCGCGCTGATCATCCCGTGGAACGATCCCGTCGACCTGGCTGTGCGCAAGATCGGCGCCGCCATGGCGGCTGGCTGCACGATGGTCGTCAAGACCTCGGAGGAGACGCCGGCCTCAACCGAGGCGCTGTTCCGCCTGCTCGACGACCTGCCGGGCCTGCCAGACGGCGTCGTCAACATGATCCACGGGCCGGGCGACCCGACGGGCGAGGCGCTGATCTCGCATCCGGGCATCGACAAGATCTCGTTCACGGGTTCGACGCCGACAGGCAAGCGCATCGCCGAGGTCGCCGCCAAGCGCCTCACGCGCGTCTCGCTCGAGTGCGGCGGCAAGGCTCCGTGCCTGGTGTTCGACGACTGCTACAAGGAGAAGTGCATGGACGCGCTCGCCTACGGCGCGTTCATCTACGGCGGCCAGTCCTGCACCGCCGCCACGCGCATCATCGTCGAGGATCGGTTCTACGACGAGTTCGTCGCGGGGCTGATCGCCCGCGCTGAGAAGATGCCTGCTGGCGATCCGCTCGACGAGGGCACGCTGCTCGCCCCGCTGGTCTCTGACCGCCAGGCCGCTCGTGTCCAGGCGTTCCTCGACACGGTCGAACGCGATGGCGGACGCTTCCTGCTCGGCGGTACGCTCGACGGGCGCTACTGCCCGCCGACCATCGTCGCCGACCTCGAGCCCGATGCCGAGGTCGCCTGCACCGAGGTGTTCGGCCCGGTCGTGACGGTGTTCCGCGCCCGTGACGAGGAGCACGCGCTCGCGATCGCCAACTCCACGCGCTACGGCCTCGGCGGCAGCGTGTGGACGTCGGATATCACCCGCGCGCTGCGCCTGACGAAGCGCCTCGAGTTCGGCGACATCTGGATCAACACGCACTACATCCGCCAGTCGGAGACGCCGTTCGGCGGCTGGAAGGAGAGCGGCATCGGCCGTGAACTCGGCCTCGCCGGCATGCGCGAGTACCTCTCGAACAAGCGCATCGCCATCGACACCGCCGACGACTTCCATCTGCGCACGTGGTTCGAGAATCCGCCCAAGGCCTAGGAGAGAGAACCCCCATGACCCGCATCTGCTTCCTCAACCCGTTCGGCACCGATCAGTTCGACGAACTCGTGCTCGAGACGTTGCGTCCGTACCTGCGCGAGGGCACCACGGTGGAGAGCGTCCACCTGGATAACTGCCCGCGCAACATCGACTACTACCTCCCGAAGCACCTGGTCGAGACCGAGGTGTTCAAGGCCGTGCTCGCGGCCGAGGAGGATGGCTTCGATGCCTTCGTGATCGGCTGCTGCTACGACCCGGGACTGACCGTCGCCCGCGAGATTACGTCGATGCCGGTGATCGGCCCGTTGGAGGCGAGCATCGGCAACGTGCGGCCGTTCGGCCAGCGCTTCAGCGTCGTGACGGACCACCGCAAGGCGGTGCCCGAGCTCGAGGACCTCGTGCGCAAGTACGGCGCGTGGCCGAACTGCCGGTCGGTGCGCGCGATCGATTGGTATGTCGACGACATGGTCAAGGACCCGGCTGCCGTGGCCCGCGATGCCGCCGAGAGGTGTGCTGCAGTGATGGAGGAGGACGACGCCGAGGCGATCGTCCTCGGCTGCACGATCATCGCCGCCTGCTACGAGAAGGCGCAGCTCGAGGGCCTCGCCGACATCCCGCCGCTGCCGATCGTCAATCCGAATGTGCTTGCGGTCAAGCAGGCCGAGCTCCTCGCCGACCTCGCAAAGGTCGGGCAGTACCGGATCAGTCGCAAGGGCTACTACCAGCAGCACGCACAGCACGATCCCGCTGAGGCGCGCGACGTCCTCGACAACTACCTGGGCTCGCGGACGGAGGCGTAGACGATGGCGGACTCCCGCATCATTCCCGACTCCCCGTTCGCCTGGGCGGAGGGCGCGCCGTACAGTCAGGCGGTGCGCGTCGGCGACCTCGTCTTCACGTCCGGGCAGGGCGGGTTCGACGCCGAGGGCAACCTCGTTGAGGGCATCGAGGCGCAACTCCGACTGGCGCTCGCGAACCTCGACGCCTCGTTGCAGGCGGCGGGCGCCTCGCTCGGGTCGCTGATCAAGATCACGCTGTACCTTGCGAACCCGGCCGACCTCGACGTCTGGCGAGCCGT
>JBILWG010000251.1:0-10963 GCA_044369995.1 Gaiellales bacterium
GTACGGGATTGACTCGGGGTCTGCGAGTGGCGGTGTGGTGACGAAGGCCGGGACGTACGGGACGCTGACGGTGAACCAGGCGTCGGGTGCGTACACGTATACGCCGAGTGCGTCGGCGATCAACGCGCGTACGACCGACGCCTCGGAGTCGTTCACGATGACGGTGTCGGATGGTTCGCTGTCGGCCTCGCGGACGTACACCGTGTCGATCACGGGCGCCAATGATCTGCCCACGTTGGCGACACCAGCCACCGCGGCCTTCACCGACACTGCGGCTGCGGACAGCTTCGGAGATGTTTCGGGCAACCTCGCCGGCAGCGATCGTGATACCGGCGCGACCCTGTCGTACGGCCTCACCGGTGGAACGGACGCCAGCACCACGGTATCCAGCGTTGGCACCTACGGCACGCTGACGGTGACCAAAGCCACGGGCGCGTACACGTTCACCCCCACGGCCTCGGCGATCAATGGGCGCACGACCAACGGGATCGAGACGTTCAGCGTCACCGTCTCCGACGGATCCGCGCCGCAGAGCGCGACGTTCACCGTGTCCGTGACGGGCACGAACGACACCCCGACGCTGGCGACGCCGACGAGCGCGACGTACGTCGACACCGCTGCCGACGACGCGTACACGAACGACGCGGGCACGCTGAACGGCGCTGACCGCGACGCGGGCCAGACGCTGATCTACGGCATCTCGGGCGGCACGGATAACGGCGCCACGGTGACGAAGGTCGGTACCTACGGCACGCTGACGGTGACGCAGGCGACGGGCGCGTACACGTTCGCGCCGAACGCCTCGGCGATCAACGCCCGCACGGTTGACGCATCCGATTCCTTCTCCGTCACCGTGGGCGACGGCACAGTGACCACAAGCACCGTCTACAGCGTGGCCATCACCGCCGCCAATGACACGCCGTTGCTCGCGACGCCCACCGGTGCGACCTACGTCGATACCGCGGTGGACGACACGTTCGCCAGCGACTCGGGGACGCTCGCCGGAACCGACCGCGACGCCGGGGCCGCGCTGACCTACACCATCGTCGGTGGAGTCGACGGCGCGACGACTGTCGCCCTCGCCGGCTCGTACGGCACGCTGACGGTGACGAAGGCGACGGGCGCGTACACCTACACGCCGAACGCAGCGGTCATCAACGCGCTCAACGCAGCCGCCTCGGAGAGCTTCACGCTACGGGTCTCCGATGGCGTGGCGACCGGCTCGGCGATCTACACCGTGTCGATTACCGCGGTCAACGACACGCCGACCCTCGTGACGCCCGCGTCCGCCACCTACGTTGATACCGCGGCCAACGACACCTTCACACAGGCTACGGGAGCGCTTGTCGGAGCCGACCGCGACGCCGGCGCGACGCTGACGTACACGATCCCCGACGGCACGGACAGCGGCACGACCGTTGCCCGCAGCGTGGCGTACGGCACGCTCACGGTGACGAAGGCGACGGGCGCCTACGTCTTCGAGCCGAACGCCGCCGCGATCAACGCCCGTACGACCAACGACACCGCCACGATCACGCTTCGCGTCTCCGACGGGACAGCCACGACGGATGTCACCTTCACCGTGCAGGTCACCGGCGCGAATGACACCCCGGTGGTGACAACGCCGACAGGGATCACGTATACGGACACGAGCGCGGACGACACCTTTGTCGATGCCACCGGCACGCTGATCGCCTCAGACCGCGACACGGGCCAGACCGTCACGTTTGCCGTCGTCGGCGGCACCAGCGCGGGCGGACGCTCGGCCCTGACCGCGACGTACGGCGTGCTATCCATCGGCGAGGCATCGGGGGCATACACCTACGCACCGAATGCCACCGCAATCAACGCGCTTTCCAGCACGGCAGGGGAGAACCTGACGCTGCGCGTGTCCGACGGCACGGCCACGGTCGACGCGACGTTCGCGGTGGCCGCACTCGGCACGAACGACACGCCGACCCTCGTCCAGCCCGCCGCGCTGTCGTTCGTCGACACGCCAGCCAACGACGTGTTTACCACGCGGACGGGCAGCTTTGGCGGTGCCGACCGCGACACCGGCGCGGCGCTGGTGTACGGCATCACCAGCGGTACCGATGGAGGGGGCACGGTTTCGATCACCGGCGTGTACGGCACGCTGGTCGTCACCAAGGCCACGGGTGCCTGGACCTATACCCCGAACCGTGCCGCTATCAACAGCCGCACCGCGAACGCGAACGAGGACTTCACCGTCGACGTCAACGACGGCGCTGCAGCTGCGTCACGGACGTTCGGAACGTCGATCGCCGGCTCGTCCGAAACTCCCGTGGTGACGTGGTCGAACCCGGCCGATATCTACTACCCGACGCCTGTCGATGCGACCAGCCACCTCAATGCCGTCGTCACCGACGCCACGACCGGAGCAGCTGTGGGTGGCGTGCTGACGTACTCCACTGGAGGCCGGGTGCTGTCGCCTGGGACGGTGCTCGATGCGGGCACGCATACCCTGAGCGTGGAATTCGCGGCGACCGGGAGCACGGCGGGCGATTACCTGTCGACCTCGTCGACGGTCACGCTCGGCGTGCGGGCCGAACAGCAGTCGATTGCGGTTGTCGCGCCGTCAACGCGCGAATACGGGGATGTGCCGACCACGCTGGCGGCGTCCGGGTATACCGGCTTCGGCACCATCACCTATGCCGTCGTGGCGGGCCCGTGCTCGATCACCGGCGCGCAACTGCAGACCACGGGCGTCGGAAATTGCGACGTGCGCGCCTCGATTACGGCCGACACGAACCACGCCGCTGCACAATCGCCGACATTCCGCATCGCGATCACGCAGGCGCTCTTGACGGTGACGGCCGACGCTAAGGGCAAGCGCATCGCGACCACCGATCCCGCGTTGACGTTCCAGATCACGGGCTTCCAGCGCGGTGACGCGGCGACCGTATTGACGGCGCCGGTACAGATCTCGCGTGCAGCAGGAGAGGATCTCGGTACGTACGCGATTACCGCGTCGGGCGCAGCCGCCGCCAACTACCGCTTCAGCTACGTGCCGGCGCTACTGACGATCTTCGACCGCGAGGTGCCGGCGCTGGCCTGGACGCAACCGTCGGCCATCACGTACGGCACGGTCCTCTCGTCCACGCAGCTGGCGGCGACTGCCTCGTACGGCGGCACTTCGGTGGCCGGCACCTTCGCGTACACCGAGGGCAGTACGCCCGTGACTGCTGGCACACTTCTGGCGGCGGGTGATCACCTCCTCACGGCGACCTTCACGCCCACGGACACGGTCACTTTCGCATCGGGCTTGACGGTTCAGGTCGTCCTGACGGTGCAGCGGCGCGCCCTCACCGTGACGGGTGTCACCGCGGTCGATAAGGACTACGACGGCCAGCGCAGCGCAACGCTGCGGACGACCAGCGCCGCACTGGTCGGCGTGGTCGGGGGCGACGCGGTGGCACTCGACACGAGTCTGGCGAGTGGCTTGTTTGACGCGGCCGATCCTGGCGAGGCACGGGTTGTCACCGTTTCCGGTCTGGCCCTGACGGGTGTGGCGCAAGCCAACTACAGTCTCGAGCAACCGACGGTGACGGCTGCGATTCGCGCCGTCGTGCCGGGCGCTCCGACCGGTGCGAGCGCAACGGCCGGCTCCCAGCAGGCGACCGTCACCTGGGTGGCACCGAGTTTCACGGGCGGGTCGGCGTTGACGGGCTACACCGTCACGGCGGTGCCCGGCGGGCAGACCTGCTCGTGGAGCGGGGGACCGCTCTCCTGCACGGTCACCGGTCTCGCTAACGGGACGGCCTATACCTTCGAAGTACGCGCCGTCAATGCGGTGGGCTCGAGCGTGGCCTCGACACCGACTGCGTCAGTTGTGCCGGCGGCGACGGTTGAGGCGATCGACCCGGACGCCACCTCGGTGCTGCCAAACGGCTCGGTAACCGTCCAAGTTGGCTGTGCTGCCTCGGCGCGAGCCTGCAGTGCGACGGTCACGGTGGTCGTCGGTGGCCAGACGATCGCGACTGGGAGTCAGCAGATTCCTGCAGGCACCACGGGCAACGTGGCCGTCGCGCTGCCGCTGAAGCTCCAGCGCAAGCTGGCCGCCGACGGCGTGCTCAGCGTCAAGGTCGTCACCACCATCGACATCGATGGCTCGCAGGTGCGGGTGCAGTCGACGATCGAGCTGACGGCGCCGCCGGCGGAGGCCGTGCGCTCGGCCTCGCTGCGGCCGCACGCCGACGGCTCGGCGGTCGTCACCGGACAGTGTGCCGGCACCGCCGTCTCGCGGTGCGAGGGCACGATCACCCTCTACGGCGATCCATCCGTGCTGGACGCCCGCGTCGCGCGTGCCAACGAGCGCGTGGTGGTGGGCACCGCGAAGTTCGCCGGCGCCGCGGGCACGGCGGTGACCGCCAAGACGACGCTCTCCGCCGCCGGGCGCAAGCTGCTCCGCACCCGTGGCGCGATGCGCGTCACGCCGGTGGTGACCTTCACCGGCGCGACACGACTCGACCGCGAGCTCGTGGGCTTCACCCTGTCGATGATGAACGCCGAGCAGTGGTTGCGCCGCGCGATGGCGACGCTGTACGTCGGTGGCCAGCCGCGCATGGACCTCAACATCCTGCTCGACCAGGCCAAGCGGCGTGTCGTCGGCTGGGATGTCGCGGCCAACCGGATCGAGAACACGATCATCCCGCAGCGCGAGCGCGCACGTGAGCGCGTCGCCGCGCTGCCGACCCCGCCGCCGGCGCTGCGCCCGATCGTCACGCTCCTGCTCCGCGCGTTCAACCAGTCGCTCCAGGCGAATCGCGCCTACGTCGACTGGCTGCGATCTGGACGCGCCGTGGACGACCGGGGCTGGCGGATCAGCCTGCGCGCGAGCACGACGAAGGCGCAGCTGCTTGACCGCCTTGCGCAGGCCGGCAAGCCGTACGGCATTCGCGTGCCGAGCGCCACCAACTTCTGGCCGTAGACCAGCGCGGGTCGTGAGGGTGAGCGCGCCTACAAACCCGCATGGTTATGCGGTGCGTCGGGTGGACCACGCCTCCGCGAACGGCTGATCCACGATACAATTGCGTCTAGTGGTAACACCCGTTACCCAAAAACCGAATTCCTGGTGCGGGGATCCCGCGCTTCGCAGGACCCCGACCCTCCGCTCCGCGCTGCTCTTTTTCAGCTTGACATGCGGATTCTTGGCTCTAATGCTGGGATTCTCGGGAGTGGCCGCGGGTGCTCCGGTCACCGTCGCGACCGACCAGTCGCGACTCTTCACGCTGCCCACGCCGCCGGCCGATCCGGCGGATCCGATGCCGCCGACCGACAAGGTGACGATTCCGGACAACGCGGCGCTCTCGCTCGGCAGCGCCTTCACGGTGCAGGCGTGGGTCAACCCGGTCACCGACACGGGCGAGCAGACGATCCTCGAGAAGCGCCAGTCGTACGCACTGGCCGTCCGCAACGGCACGCTGCAGTACCAGCTCGACTCGGAGCTGACGGGCACGCGCGGCATCTGGTTCGACACCCAGCTCGTGCTGCTGCCGAACCGCTGGACGCACGTGACGCTCGTCAAGAACGGCCAGACGGTGACCGTGTACCTCAACGGGCAGGCCGAGTACACGCGGTCCCTCTTCGCGCCGGACGAGTACGGCGTGCAGTACGGCATTCCGACGCTGATCACGGTGAACGCGAATCCGCTGCTGATCGGCAGCGACCTGCGCGAGAACGCGCCGTTCAACGGGCGTATCAGCGACGTCTCGCTCTGGGGTGGTCTGCGCAGCGCGAGCGTGATCGCGGCCACCTACGACCTCCGCTTCGCCGCCGACATCGGCACCTGGTCGCTCGACGAGACCTTCGGCGCAACCGCGTACAACAGCTCGCAGGGCGGCGGCTCGATCCTCAACGGCACCTACACCGGGACGGCGACGTCCTCGAACGTACCCACGCTCGGCACGCGGCTGAACCTCAACGACACGCCCGCGTTCAGCGCGTACCTGCCCGGCTACGACCCCGCCGGCCCCGTCACCTTCGCCGCGGCGACGATGCCGAGCCTCGGCACGCTCACCATCACCGACCCGGCCACCGGCGCCTTCACGCTGACCCCGACGATCGACGCGAACGGGCTCGATAGCTTCGGCTACACCGTCACGGACGGATCGACCACGACCGCCGAGCGCGTCTACCTGCTGCGCATCACCGACGTCACGCCGCCGAGCGTGACGGGCTTCACGACGACGTCGGGGGCCTACAACCGTGACGCCACGCAGACCTTCACGCTGGCGTTCTCGGAGCCCGTCACCGGCATCGCCGAGGCCGACTTCGCGAACCTGGGCAGTGCCACGGGCTGTACCTTCGATCCGGGCGAGGACAGCGGTGCGACGAGAACCATCACCGTGTCGAACTGCTCCGAGGGAACGCTGCAGCTGCGCTTCGTCGCGGGTGGCGCGACCGACGCCGTGGGCAACACGGGGCCGGTCGCGGCGGCCACCACGACCACCATCACGATCGACCGGACGCCGCCTGCCGTGTCGTCGTTCACGACGACGCTGACCGGGATCACGCGCGTCACCCCGCAGCTCTACACGCTGGCGTTCAGCGAGTCGGTAACGGGCATCACGGCCGCCGACTTCTCGAATACCGGGACGGCCACCGACTGCATCTTCGATCCCGGTGCCGACACCGGTTCGACGCGCACGGTCTCGATCTCCGGCTGTTCCAACGGCACGCTGCAGCCGCGCCTACGGGCCGACGCCGCGAATGATCTCTCGGGCACCGCCGGCCCAGCCGCTGCGACGACCGTGGCCAGCGCGATCACGCTCGACACCGTGGCACCCTCGTCGTTCGCGACGATCTCCCGCACGGCCACGAACAACCCGACCGTCACCGTCGATTACACGGCATCGGACATCGGCGTGCTCCAGACGGTCGACGCCTTCTACTCGACGAGCTCGTCGATGACGAACCCGGAGCCGTGTGGCCAGACCACCTCGTCGGCGGCCAGTGGCAGCGTGGCCTGCACCCTGCCCGAGACCGATCCCGTCGACGGCTCGCGCTCGACGGACGGCACGTACTACGTCTGGACGGTCGCGACCGACTCGGCCGGCAACGTCGAGGCCGCCCCGCTGACGTACGACGCGCAGATCATCCTCGACCGCGTGCCGCCGCTGCTCTCGTCGTTCACGACGACGTCCGCCGCAGTCTCCTCCGCGACGACGTTCACGTACAGCCTCACCTTCTCCGAGGCGGTCACGGGGATCGGCTCCGGCGACTTCCGCAACCGCGGCACCGCCACGGGCTGCACGTTCAACCCCGGCACCGACAACGGGAGCACGCGCACGCTCACCGTGACGGGCTGCTCGACGGGCACGCTGGCACCGGCGTTCGCCGCCACCGGCGCGCAGGATCTCGCCGGCAACCTCGGCCCGGCGACGGAGCAGAACGCCGCGACGACCATCACCATCGACCGCGCCGCACCGACGCTGTCCAACTTCGCGCTGGCCGGCACCGAGGGCGCGACGATGTTCTTCAGCCCGTCCAGCTTCGCGGCGCCGTTCAGTGACGATCGCGCCCTCGAGCCGCACAGCATCATCGTCAAGACGCTGCCGTCGTCGGGCGTGCTCTGGTTCGGCTCGTCCCTCGTGACCGTCAATCAGGAGATCCCGTACAACGATCTCGGTCAGCTCTCGTACGTACCGGTGGACTACGCCAACGGCACGTTCACCTTCACCGTCACGGCCTCCGACGGCGTCAACGTGTCGAGTCCGGCGACCACGGTGTCGATCGTGCTCGCGCCGGTCACCAACCAGCCGACGGTCTCGCGCATCGACCCGCTGTCGGGAGCCAACGAGGACCAGACCTTCACGATCACCTACGCCGCCCTGGTCGCCTCTTCCGACGCCGTGGCGCGGGACGCCACGCTGCAGTTCCGCATCGAGTCGGTCGTCACCGGCAGCGTCACCAAGGGCGGAGTGGCGGTGACGCCCGGCGTGACCACGATCGGACCGGGGGAGTCGTTCGTCTGGACGCCGCCAGCCAACGCCTACGGCCTGCTCAACGCCTTCACCGTGCGCGCCTACGACGGCACGAACGCGTCGGCATCGGCGATCCTGGTGCAGGCGCAGGTCGCGGCACAGGCCTGTCCGACGACCGACTCCGTGGCGAGCGGCTGGAACATCCGACAGGTGCGCGCGACGGGTGAGTGCACGTGGGTGGCGCCTGCGGGAGTGACCAGCATCGACACGCTCGTGATCGCCGGTGGCGGTGGCGGCGGCGACGGCACGCATACGTACGGCGGCACGTACTACACCGGTGGCGGTGGTGGCGCCGGTGGACTCGTCAATACGACGGCGCGGTCCGTGTCGCCGGGCTCCTCGTACCGCATCACCGTCGGTGTCGGTGGTGGCATCCGCGAGAGTGGCGGTGGCTCGGCGTTCGCAGCCACCACCGCCACGGGCGGCGGATACGGTGGGTTTGGCGCGTCCGGCTCGGATACGACGACCCGCATCGGCTCTGTCGGCGGCGGTGGCGGCTCCGGCGGTGGCGGCGGTGCGCCGTACAACGGCGCCATCGGTCAGGGCGGTCTGGGCATCACCGGTCAGGGTGGCAACGGGGCATGGGGCCAGAGCGGCACGATTCGCATCGGTGGTGCCGGCGGTGGCGCCAGCGGCGGTGCGCCGACGGGGCTCGCGAGCACATTCACGGGCACCAGCGTCACCTATGCCCGCGGCGGTTCCGGGCGTGGTCAGGCATCTGCACAGGCGACGGTCGCCAACTCGGGCAATGGCGGCGATGCCAACACGCCGGGCGCATCGGGCGTGGTGATGCTGCGCTGGGCCACGGCCACGCCGACCGTCAACGCGATCGCCGACCAGGGCACCAACTCGAACACGACGATCAGCGGCATCGCGGTCACGGTCGGCGATGCCGATACCGCGACCACGTCGCTCACGGTCACGGCGACCTCCGGCAACACCACGATCGTCCCGAACGCCAACATCACCGTGGGCGGCTCGGGGGCCAACCGCACGCTGTCGATCGTGCCGGCGACCGGGCAGTCCGGCGTCGCCACGATCACCGTCAACGTGACCGACGGCGCGACGACGGCCAGCACGAGCTTCCTGCTGACGGTCGGCGACCTGGTCAAGCCGGCGTCGACGGCGAGCATCGCCGCCACCCAGACGAACGCGACGACGGTGCCCGTCACCTTCACCGCCTCCGACGTGGGCGGCCTCGCCAGCATCCGGGCCTACTACTCGACGAGTGCGTCGCTGACCTCGCCGACGCTGTGTGCCACGCTCGTCTCCGCGGCCACCAGCGGCACGCTCAGCTGCGTCATCCCGTCGACGCCGGCGACCTACTACGTGTTCACACGCTCGACGGATGCGGCGGGCAACGTCGAGGACATCCCGGGCTCGGCCGACGACTCGATCGTGTTCATGCCGGCAGCGACGCTCGGCACGATCACGCCGACGTACACCAACTCGACGAGTGTGTCCGTGGCCTACACGGCGTCCATCGTCGACAACCTGCAGTCCGTCACCGCCTACTACTCGACGTCGGGTGCGCTCACCTCGCCGACCTCCTGCGGCTCGGTGACGTCGTCGGCCACCAGCGGCACGATCACCTGCACGCTGCCCAACACGCAGGCCACGTACTACGTGTGGACGCAGTCGCGCGACTCGTTCGGCAACGTCGAGGCCGCACCGGGCAGCGCCGACGACACCATCGCGTACGACACGACGGCGCCGGTCACCGTCACCTCGACGGCGACAGCCCAGATCGGCACGACGGCGGTGACCAACGTCGCCGTCGCCATCACCGAGAGCGGCGTGATGGTGAGCGGCACGATCTACTACTCGACCAACGCCAACATGAGCGGCGCCGTCAGCTGCGGTACGTGGACCAGCGCCAGCACCTCGCTGACGAACCAGACCTGCACCCTGCCGACCACGGATCGCACGTACTACCTCGCGGCGCGTGGCACCGACCTCGCCGGCAACACCGAGGCGATGCACACGACCGGCGACGACTCGATCATCCTCGACCGCGTCGCGCCGGTGTCGAGCGGCGCGATCACCGCCACGCTCACGAACAACGTCGCGGTACCGGTCGCCTACACGGCGTCGGACGCCAACACGATCACGACGGTGATCGCGTACTACTCGACGGCCGCGGGACTGACCTCGCCGACGCAGTGCGGCACGGTCTCGTCGGCGGCCACGAGCGGGACGCTCACCTGCACGCTGCCGAGCTCGAGTGCGACGTACTACGTCTACACCCGCACGACGGATCTCGCGGGCAACGTCGAGGCTGCGCCGGGCTCGGCGGACGACTCGATCGTGCTCGACGTGACGGCCCCGTCTTCGCTCACCCCCGACCTCAATGCGAGCTCCGACTCGGGCTCGAGCAGTACCGACAACGTCACCGCCACGCGCACGCCGACCATCGATGTAGTCACCTACGAGGCGGGGGCCACGACGGTCGTGACGGCGACGTCGCCCGGCCAGACGACGGTGACGTGCACCGCAGTTGCGTCGAACTGCGCCCTGCCATCGCTCGTCGACGGAACGTGGACGATCACGGCACGGCAGACCGATCCGGCCGGCAACCAGTCCGCGGTGGGCGGCTCCTTGTCGGTGCGTGTGGACAACACCGCGCCGGTCGTCACCTCCTTCGCGTACTCGGCCAACAGCGCGGGTGGCACGACGTACGCGGTGACCTTCGACGAGATCGTCACGGGTCTCGCGGCCGGCGACTTTACGATGGGCGGCACGGCAACGGGCTGGTCGGTGACCGGTGTCTCGGGCTCCGGCGCCGGGCCGTACGCCGTCACGCTGACGGGCTCGAACCGCGGCACGCTCGTACCGCAGCTTGCCGCCAACGCCGTCACCAACCAGGTCAACCTGACCGGCCCGGCGGCGGCCAATGACGGCGCCTCGAGCACGGCGCAGGAGCCGTGGATGTCGGCGCAGCCGACGCTGACACTCACGAC
>JBILWG010000202.1:0-3519 GCA_044369995.1 Gaiellales bacterium
GACGGCCATCGACAGGGTGGCCTGCGCGGTGCCCTGCCCTTTGGCCTCCGTGGCCTTCGCGCGCATCACGGCCGTGCGTGCGGCGTCGTCCTGCTCGACGATCTCGATCAGGCCCTTGTAGGTCAGGGTCATCGGACCCATCTTCATCGTGACGAGCGCATCGAAGCCGCCGTTGGGATTCGGCCCCGTGATCGTCGCACCCGGAATGCAGGGGGCGACGCGCTCGACGTCGGTCATCAGCGCGTAGGTGTCATCCGGCGTGGCGACGACGGTGAAGTCGTTCTCGATCACAATGCCCATGGTGGTTCCTCTGCTTCGTGGCGCGGCCTCGTCGGCTCGACCCTCGGATTCTCCGCGGAGCGCACCGCAGATGCAAGGGCGCGGATCGCGCATGGCCGGCGGGTCGGCCCTGTGATCGCGGCGCGCCTATCGCGCCCGGGCGACGCGAAGCGGGGGCGTTGAGGTCTCTGGCACGCCAGCGAACTCAACGACCCCGAATCCGCGAACGATTCGAAAGTAGCGCATACGGGATTCGAACCCGTGCTACCGCCGTGAGAGGGCGGCGTCCTAGGCCCCTAGACGAATGCGCCAGGTGCTCCGCAGAGCAGCGGCAGTGTACCCAGACTTTCGCGGGCCGTGCGTCGCCGCTACCAGTTGGTCGGCGGCGTCGTCTCCGATAGCCGGGTCCAGAAGGCGTGGTGCTCGTCGGCGGCCTCGACGAGGCGCGAGTGCCAGACGTCCTTGTCGATCGCGACCGGACCATCGCCCATGGCGTTCCCGGACAGGCAGATCCAGTGGCCCGGATGCTCTCGCATGAACAGGAGCAGGCCCACGTCGCCCTCGAAGAGATCGGCGATCGCGATCGCCTCGTGATCGGACAGCGGTGTGCCGAGCGGCGGCGCCATGGCGATGATCGCATCGCGGACGGCCCGCACGCGATCGGCATTGGGGAACAGTGCTCCGGGAATCACACCCACGGAGAGATCTTCGCCGTTTCCTGCATGGTGGCCGAGCCAATGGCGGCGTCGCGGCGGAATCGCACCGTGCGCACCGCGATGCCGACGCCGCTGGACGCTACAGTTGTCGCGGAAACGTGGGGGAGCGCAGCGATGTCGGCAGACGACCAGGGGAAACCACTCTACGAGGGCGTCGCGCCGTCCGAAGCCGACGTGCTCGCGCGCATGCAGGCCACGAATCTCGTTCAGAGCAGCGATCAGCGTGACGCGCTGATGGAGTTGCGCGATGACGACGTTGTCTGGGCGATGTCGCCCGAGGGACGCATCACGCACGTCAGCCGCGAGGTCGAGAACGTGCGGGGCTTCACGCCGGAAGAGGCGACCATGCAAGGTCTTGACGAGATCCTCACGCCCGGCTCGCAGGCCGTCTCAATTGCCTATTTCATGTCGCTGATCGAGACACTGCAGCGCGGCGACCAGCCGCAGGCGTTCCGCGGCGAGCTCGAATACCTGTGCAAGGACGGATCGACGGTGTGGTGCGATGTGCAGACCCTCCCGCATCTCAGCGCGGAAGGAGAGCTGATCGCGCTCTACGGCATCTCGCGCCGTCGTGACGCCTGAGTCGCCCTGGTCCCTCACCCCGAGGGTGCTGACGGCTGATCCCGGCCCGATCGTCGTCGGTGTGTCGTGCGCCGGCGTTCGACGTGGGCACCCGAAACACCGAGGGCCGGCTCGCGTGTGCGAACCGGCCCTCCGTCGATCGAGGCTGGGGGACAGGGACTCGAACCCCGATTAACCGGACCAGAACCGGTCGTCCTGCCATTAGACGATCCCCCAATGACGCGGCGAAGCCTAGCAACGCGGGAATCGTCGAGGGTGCGCTACCCGCAGCATCGATTGCGCGCGGGATCGTCTGGAAAAATCGTCATTGCGAAGGCATACTCAGAGCATGAGCACGTTCTTCCTCCTCTTCCTTCTCCCGATGATCGCCGGGTTCGCCGCGCAGGCGTGGGTCCGTCGCGCCGTCGCGCGCGCGCAAGACGTCCCCGTCGGGATGTCCGGCGCTGAGGCGGCCCACCGCATCCTCGCCCGGCACGGTGCCATGCAGATTCGCGTGGAGACCTCGCCCGACGGGCCCCTGAGCGACCACTACGACCCGCGCGAGCAGGTGATCCGCCTGTCCGACCAGATCTACAACCGCGATTCGGCGGCCGCCGTCGCCATCGCCGCCCACGAGTGCGGACACGCGCTGCAGCACCACACTGCGCACACGATGTTCCGGGTGCGCTCCGCGCTTGCCCCGAGCGCCGCGGTGGCGAGCCAGCTGTGGGTGCTGCCGCTGATGCTCGGCATCTTCGCCGGCTACGTCGGGCTGATCTGGATCGCCGTGGCGCTGTTCTCCGCCGTGCTCCTGTTCCACCTCGTCACGCTGCCGGTCGAGATCGACGCCTCGCGTCGAGCCATGCGCATCCTGCGCGAAGACGGCATGGTCACGCCGCAGACCGCACCGGTCGCGCGAGGCGTGTTGACGGCCGCCGCCAGCACCTACCTCGTGGCGGCGCTCACGTCGATCGCGATGCTGATCTTCATCCTCGGCGCCCGCCGCTGAGCCCCCGACGGCGTGCCGCCGTCGTAGTCTGTGTCCGTGCCCGCGTCGCCCGGAGAAGCGCTCAGTCTCGGTCCGCTGCACCTCCAGCTCTACGGGGTGTTCGTCCTGCTCGGGTTCTTCGTCTGGGTGGTGATCACCGCTCGGCTCTGGCAGCGTGGCGGCGGCGATGGCATCGAGGCGGCCTGGGCCTGCTTGCTGGCGACGCCCGTGGCCTTCGTCGGGGCCCGGCTCTACCACGTGGTCACGGACTACGGCGTCTACTCGTCGAATCCGACGGGGATCTTCGATGTCGCGCACGGCGGGCTCAGCATCTTCGGGGCCGTCGCCGGTGGGCTCCTCGCGCTCGTCTTCTACGCCAACGTACGCGGCTGGCCGATCGCCACGTTCCTCGACTGTGCCATCGTCGGCATTCCCCTGGCGCAGGCAATCGGTCGCTGGGGCAACTACTTCAACCAGGAGCTGTTCGGACATCCCACGAGTCTGCCGTGGGGGCTGCATGTCGACGAGGCGTTCCGCCCGTACGGCTACGCGACCTTCGAGCAGTTCCACCCGGCCTTCCTCTACGAGTCGCTGCTCGACGTCGGCGTCTTCCTCGCGCTCGGGCTGCTCTGGCGGCCGCTCCACGAGCGCTTCCGGCCGGGCTGCATGGTCGGCGCGTACCTGATCCTGTACGGCGCCGTGCGCGTGGTGATGGAACTGGTACGCATCGATCCATCCAACATGGTCGGGCCGTTCCGCCTCAACCTGATCGTGGCGGTGCTGCTCCTGCTGACGGGCGCACTGATCCTGGTGCTCTCCGATCGCCGCCGGCCGCAACGGCTATGAGCGAGGCATGCGCTGCGTCAGCGGCGCGGTGTCGTATCCGCTCGCCGACGCGTCCAGCGTCCGAACAGCCACAGCACCGCCAGCTCGAGCAGTGCGATCGCCACGAGCTTCGGCAGCAGGCCGATCGCC
>JBILWG010000203.1:0-3511 GCA_044369995.1 Gaiellales bacterium
GGAAGTCGTCGGTCGTGCAGCTGAAGAACAACGCCGGCTATCGGCTCGACTGGGTCGCCACCGGTGACGCCCTGCGCGATGACGAGTTCCAGGACTTCGGCATCAGCACGAAGTACCCGATGACCGTGGGCACGTACCGCGTGCCGGCCATCCAGTACTGCGGGGCCTACAAGACGGCATGGGTCGAGAAGGGCCATGACGCGGACCATCCGGCCGCGACCATCACGATCGGTGCGGCGGCTGCCTCGTCGCACTAGGGCATAGGGTGGGGGTCGACGCCCGTCGACCCCCACCAACCCCACGCACCCGCACCATGCGCCTCCTGCTTCCACTGCTCGCGTTGCTCCTGCTGCCCGCTGCCGCTGCGGGGCACGCCTCGCTGCGCACCGCGGCACCCGCGGCCAACGCAACGCTTGCGACCAGCCCGACTGGCCTGCGGGTGGTGTTCAGCGAGCCCGTGACCGGCACAGCCGACGCACTCGTCGCCGTCGGGCCCGACGGCACCCGGATCAGTGGCCCTGCCACGATCAACGGGGCCGTCGTGACCGCGTCGCTCCCGCAGCTGGCGCCCGGGCGCTACGCCTACGTCTACACCGTCGAGAGCGTCGACGGGCACGTCATCACCGGCTCGGTCGCCTTTGCGGTACGCACGCGCACCCGAGCCGCCTCCCCCGTGAGTGTGATGCTCACCGATCGTCGCGTGCGCCTCTCTGGCGCGCGTGTGGGGCAGCGCACACTGCGCTTCTGGGACGGCGTCCGCGAAGGTACGGCTCGCTGGACGAGCCCGCTCGTCGCTGCGCCGTTTGTGTGGACGATCCGCGACGGCAAGGCCAGTGGCCTGCTGCCCTTCGCAGGTGACTACACGCTCGAGGTGCGCGCCCGCACCTCGCTGTTCCACGAGACGATCGCCACCGGCAGTACCACGATCCAACCATGACCCACGACCTGCATTTCGCGACCATCCGCGTGCCCGCCACGCTGCACTGAGGAGCGCTTCATGACAACCCTTCCAAACCTGCGCCGCCCGCTGATGGTTGCCGCGCTCGCACTGCTGACGACGGCTGGCATCGCCCACGGGCACGCCGACGTGGAGGACAGCGGCTTCAAACGCAACTCCAAGGGCGCCCTCACCGTCCACATCGAGCACGGCTGCGCGGCTGAGAACGCTGCCGCCTCGGCCGTGGATCGCGTCGTCGTGCTGGTGCCGAACAGCTTCTCGACTGCAACGCCCAAGTCGGTCAAGGGGTGGAGAGCAACCATGACCATGACCGCGGAGGGGCATCGCCTGGAGTGGAAGCGCGTCGCCCGGAAGAGCACCGCGAAGGACTTCGGCATCCGTGTGCGCTTCCCCGCGAAGGCCGGTGTCTACGGCCTGCCCACCGTCCAGTACTGCGGGAAGACGTCGATCGCGTGGATCGAGAAGCCGGTCGACGGCGAGGAGCCGGAGCATCCGCTGCCGACGGTGACCGTCAAGTGACGGTGTGACCATCGCATCGGCAGCCCTGCCTTGGGTACACTCGCGCCGTCGGGCGATTAGCTCAGTCGGTTAGAGCGCCTCTCTGATAAGGAGGAGGTCCCTGGTTCGAATCCAGGATCGCCCATACGACCCCAGGAACGTCAGCGAACGGCGATGGTCGCGCGACCGGTCCATGTGACCGCGCCCCCGCGCTGGATCTTGAGAGTCAGCGTGCAGGTCGCGCGCCGCTTCGGAGCAACCAGCATGCGGTCGTCAATGACGCACTGTCCGCGCTCGGACCACGTGCGCTTGCCGCGAACGGCGGGCGGCGTGATCAGCTTCGTGAGCGTCGTGCGCGAGCCACGGGCCACGGTCCGGCGGGCGGTTGTCGCTGTCGTGTCGACGATGGAGCCACTCGGGGATGCCGATGAGCTGGAGGGACGACGTTGCGCCGCTGCGGAGAAGGTGAGGTCGTTGGCTTCCGTGACGGAACCGAAGGAGCACGAGAGTGCGCCGGTCGTGCTGCACGCCTGCCCGGTGGGCGCGATCGTGGCCGTGTAGCCGGTGATGTCGGCACCACTGGCTGCGGACCAGGTGGCCACGACGGGCGTGCCGCGGAACGCCACGGTCTGCCCGACGCCGGCACGCAAGCGCAGCGAGCCAGCCCCGAGTGCCAGCGTGGCTGATTCAAGGTAACTCTGATACCGCTGCGTGGTGACATCTGCAGCGATCGTCGCGGGCCCGTTGACAATCAGGCTGTCGAGACAAACAACAGCGCCCGTCAACTGCAGCGCTCCAATGATGGTGAGCGGACCGGTGTCGCAGGCGGTCGTTTGCACGCCGCCGGCGGCAACCGGCTCGGGCATACCTGCGATCGTGACCGAGGAACCGCTCAGCAGTGCGGCGCTCGATGCAGCAATTGACAGGCCGCCTGCGTAGGTCTGCGCACCAGTGGTGGTTGCCGCAAACGTCGAGTCGGCTCCGGTGCCGAGTGCGGTGGTGAGACCTGTGACGTGGAGCGTGCTGGTTGGGCGCACGCTGCCCCCGACCCCCCAGTCGCCGTTGACGACGAGATCGCTGAACCGCGCGGGCGGTGACTGCGAACCGATCCCGCAGCCGGTGATCACTGCGCCGCCGCAGGGCCCGGCGTACGCCTCGATCCCCATCGGCGTGAAGATCAACGAGCCAGACAGGGTCAGGGTTCCCGACGCGGTCACGTAGACCGCGTCCTGCCATTCCTGGACGCCACTGGTCGTGACGTCGCCGCCCAGCCGCGCCGTGCCCGAGACTTGCACCTCCGCGAGATCGCTCCAGGGTGCGTCGGTGATGAGATTGCCAACGATGGTGAGGCGACTTGGCGCGCTGGCGAGACAGCCAATCTCCACGCCAAAGCAGCCCGACGTACCGACGACGGGGCCGCTTGTCCGCACGACGCCGGCTGCCAGCGTGATGGAGCCAGACGTCGTGACGCGAGCGCCATTCAGGACGATCGCACCGGTCGGAGCTGCCGTCACATCCGCGAAAATCGACGGGGCTCTCGTTGTTCCGGTGAGGGAGATCGATGACGCCGCGGTGATCTCCTGCAGCACGGCGATGAGGGGTGCTGTCGCCGTCACCGAGCTCGTTCCGAAGCTGATCGGAGCGATTGGGCCTCTGCTGTCGAACGCCAGTGTCGAGTCTGGATGGGTGAGCGTCACGGTCAGTGAATCGGTCCACGCAATGCTCGGGTTCGTGCCCAGAATCGAGACTTCGGCGGGTGCGCTGCCGACAACGGCGATCGCGGACAGCACCGTGCTGTCACCAGCGACAGCGTCGGTGCTCACGTTGAGCGTGTCGGTATTGATTCCGTCGATGGCCTGAAGGGGAACGGGACCAGAGAGGGTCCAGCCGTCAGGCGCGATCAGCCGGTACGCACCGGAAGAGCCACCGTAGAGCGCCTGCAACGACACGGACTCGCCGGAACTCGGCGTGATCGTCAAGGTTCCGTCGGCAAAGCTCCAACTCGAGGCGGATGCGGGCGCAGCCGACGCGAGCACTCCAAGCAGGAGCGCAGCA
>JBILWG010000057.1:0-10884 GCA_044369995.1 Gaiellales bacterium
GCAGCAGCGGTCGGATTGCATCGAGCTCGGTGGGCGTGACCGGGCGATCGTGGTGCAGGTACAGCTCGAGCCGATCGAGGTCGAGCACGCTGCCGATCAGCTTCTCGGCATCAAGTCGCGCCGTCGGGATCCCCTTGGCGTTCAGGTACGCAGCCGACAGCGCGACGACGTCCTTGACGTTCTTCATGCCCCCGGGCATGGCCTCAGACATCGGCGGAGGCGGCCTCGAGCTGCTGCCGATTCCAATCGGCCTGGAGCGCGGAGGTGAACGGTTCGAGCGCGCCGAGCAGCACCCCGTCCATGTCGTGCGAGGTGAACTTGATGCGGTGGTCGGTCACGCGGCTCTGCGGATAGTTGTAGGTGCGAATCTTCTCCGAGCGCGCGCCCGTGCCGATCTGCGACGTGCGCGTGGCGGCACGCTCGGCCTCGAGGCGCTCGCGCTCCGCCTCGTAGATGCGGGCGCGCAGGATCTTCATGGCGCGCTCGCGGTTCTGCAGCTGGGAGCGCTCGTCCTGGCACGCGACGACGACGCCAGTCGGCAGGTGCGTGATGCGCACGGCCGAGTCGGTCGTGTTGACGGACTGTCCGCCCGGCCCGGTCGAGCGGTAGACGTCGATCTTGAGGTCCTTCTGGTCGATCGTCACCTCGACCTCCTCGGCCTCGGGCAGCACGGCGACGGTCGCGGTGGAGGTGTGGATGCGGCCCTGCGTCTCCGTCGCGGGCACGCGCTGCACGCGGTGGACGCCGGACTCCCACTTGAAGGCCGAGTAGGCGCCGTCGCCGGTGATCTCGAACGAGACGTCCTTCAGCCCGCCCGAGTCCGACGGGTCGCTGGTCAGCACCTGGTGCTTGAAGCCGAGGCGGTCCGCGTAGCCCGTCAGCATCTTGAAGAGGTCGGCCGCGAACAGCGCGGCCTCCTCCCCGCCCGTGCCGCCGCGGATCTCGACGATCACGTTGCGGTCGTCCGCCGGGTCGCGCTCGAGCATGGCGATGCGCAGCTCCTCCTCGAGCGCGGGCAGCTCGGCACGCGCCGCCTCGAGCTCCTCCTGGAGGTATGCGCGCACCTCCGGATCGGTCTCGCTCTCGAGGCCCTCGCTCGCGTCGGCCACGGTCGCCGTGGCGCTGCGCCAGCGGCTGGCCAGCTCGTTCGCGGCCTGCAGCCGGCGATGCGTGCGCCCGACGTCCGCGAGGCGCTGATGATCCGACAGGACCGCCGGGTCGGCGAGCTCCTGCTCGGTCTCCGCGAAGGATCTCTCGATCTGGGCGACGAGGCGTTCCATGCCTGCAGGGTACGCGGGAGCGTCGCCGCGCCGCGTCGTCAGGCCATCACGTCGACGGGAGCCTCGGCACGGCGCTGGCGGTTGAAGGCCTCGCGCTCGAGCACGGCGTCCAGTGCGGCCACGGCCACCTCGAGGTGCTCCGTGCTGGCCGTGCGGGTCGTGAGGCGCTGCAGCAGCAGGCCCGGCCACAGCACGGCGTGGATGATCGGATTGCGGCCGTAGCGCCCCGCCAGGCGGATCACCTCGTAGGCGATGCCGGCGATCACCGGCACGAGCACGATCCGCGACAGGATCAGCAGCCAGAGGTCGGGGCGGCCGACGAAGGCGAAGACGATGATCGCGATGACCATCACCCACAGCAGGAAGGCCGTGCCGCAGCGCAGATGGATGCGCGAGTGCCGGGCCGCCGCCTCGGCGGTGCGCGGGTCGCCCGCCTCGAGCGCGTTGATGGCCATGTGCTCGGCGGCGTGGAACTCGAAGACGCGGCGCAGGTCGGGCAGCAGCGTGAGGAACAGCAGGTAGCCGATGAAGAGGCCGACGCGGATCAGCCCCTCGACGACGACGAACAGCACGGTGTCGTCGATCGGCAGGAAGTTCGCGACGACGCCGGGCACGACCTTGAAGAAGACGATGCTGAAGACCACGGCCGCGATCAGCGCGATCGCGATCTCCTTGCGCCCCAGCTCGGCCTCGCCGCCGCTCTCGCCCTCGCCTTCGCCCTCGTGGTCGCTGCTCGACAGGCGCGCCGCGAGGGACAGCGCCTTCATGCCGATCACGAGCGACTCGCCGAGCGCGACGACGCCGCGGATCACGGGCCAGCGCAGCACGCGCGAGCGGAGCGCGACGGAGCGCGCATCCTCGACCACGGTGGTGATGCGTCCGTCGGGTCGCCGCACGGCGACGGCCCAGGCGGACGGCGTGCGCATCATCACGCCCTCGACGACGGCCTGTCCTCCGACGGAGTGGCTCATCGCCGTCCTGCCGCCGAGACTAGGACGAGGCCTTGGCGCGGCGCTTGTTGAAGCGCTCCACGCGACCGCCGACGTCGATCAGCTTCTGCGTGCCCGTGTAGAAGGGGTGGCAGTTCGAGCAGAGCTCGACGCTGTAGTCGCCCTTGGTCGAGCGCGTCTCGAACGAGTTCCCGCAGGAACACGTGATCGTCACGACGGGGTACTCGGGATGCGTGTCTGCCTTCATCGCGCGGCACCGTAGCATGAGGTTCGCAACGGGCACGCCGCATCCCCCCTGCGCCGTCACGTCTCCGCCCTTGACTTTCTCCGACCATAGTGGTTTGCTCACCACACCATTAGACGGGAGGGGTCATGGCTAGTCATCCATCCGGTGAGCGATTCACCGTAGAACTCGAGAAGGGCACCAATTGGTGGGGCGCCTTCGTGATCGGCCTCGCGGGGACCATCCTCGTGATTGGCCTCGCCGGCTACGCCCTGCTCGCCCTTGGCGGCGTGGCCATCACGCTGTTCATCGTGCTCACGCTGGTCGGCGTGTTCCTCTGCTTCTGCCTGGCCGAACTCGCGGCCGCCTTCCCCGATCGCGCCGGCGGCCTGCCCTCCTATGCGTTCGAGACGTTCAAGCCCTGGGGCAACAGCGCCTCCGAGCACATCGGCGGTCTCAGCTCGTGGGCGTATTGGCTCGGCTGGTTCACCGTCGCGCCGATCAACGCGTACCTCGCGGCGCTGTACATCACCGATCTGTTCGGGATTCCGCTCGGCTCGACCTACGGCCCCATCTCCGACAAGTTCGGGTCGGCCTGGTCGGTTGGCGTGATCATCACGGCGGCAGTGATCCTGCTCGTCGTGTTTATCCCCGGCTGGCTCGGCATCCGCCTCGGCGCCAGTTTCGCGACCATCCTCGGCATCGGTTCGATAATCCCACTGGCGCTGATCATCGTCCTACCGTTCTTCAATCCCTCCACGATTGACTTCGGGCGCGTGCAGCTGACGACGCTGCCCGAGGGCGTGACCGGGTCTTGGCAGCTGATCGTCGGCTGGGCCTTCATCTTCGTCTGGAGTGTCTGGGCAATGGAGGCAGCGGCGTGCTATATCGGCGAGTGCCGCAATCCGGCCCGCGACGCCAAGATCGCGATGACGGCGGAGGGCCTGGTCGGCCTGTTCGTGTACGTCACGCTCCCGCTGATGCTGCTCGCCGTGCTCGGTACGGCAGGCTTCGCCGAGCTCGGCTCCGGCGACGCCAACGTCGTCTTCCTGGGCTACGTCGACAAGATCTTCGGCGCCAACGAGTTCTGGCGCTGGTTCCTCGGGCTCGCGCTGATCGCGGCGCTGCTTCTGTCCGTTCTCAACGCGCTGATCGGCGCGTCGCGCGGCCTCTGGCAGTGCTCGGTCGACGGCGTCCTGCCCAAGGCCTTCGCCAAGACGAACAAGCACGGCTCGCCCAGCACCGCGATCATCCTGTCGCTGGTGGCCTCGCTGCTCGTCCTCACGGTCGGCTCGCCGCTCCAGATCTACGTGTTCAGCAACATGGGCTACCTATTCGCCCTGTCCGTCGCCATGATCGGCTTCGGTGTGTTTCGCTTGAAGCGGAACGACTTCCCCCGCCCGGTCAAGATGCCGGCGATCATGGGGCCGGTCGCGATCATCCTGGGCATCGGCGGCCTGCTCTTGTGGGCGATCGGCGGCTACTTTGCTGCGGACTACGCCGTCGGCGACGGCTACCGCTGGCTGTTCTGGGTCGGCCTGATCCTGCTCGCCCTCTACGTGCCGCTGCACCTGTGGCGCCGCGTCGAGGACAAGCGCCACGGCCAGCCCACCCCGCACCACGTGGATCATCCCCACTGAGCCGCTGACGCCACATGCCGCTGATCCCACGTCGCCGCAAGCGCAACTGGGACGAGCAGCCGGTCGAGCCCTGCGAGGTGATGCTCGCGGGTGACGGCCGGCGGAGGTTCTCGAAGAGGGCGATCGCCAAGGCGGTCGCCCTCTCGGCGACCGGGCCCGTCACCGTCGTCACGATCGCCCGCATCCACGGGACGCAGTTCGGCCTGCCCAACCCCGGGCTGATGCCGACGAAGCAGGAGATGAAGGCGCGCCACGACTGGGTCGGCAAGGGCGTCGACGCGATCGTGGCGGCCGGCGGCGAGGCCGACGGGCAGGTCGCCGTGACCCGCAAGACGACCAAGACGCTGGCGCGGATCGCGCGCACGCGCGAGGTCAAGACGATCGTGATCGACGAAACCCCGTACACCGGCTGGCGGCGCTTCGTCGAGGGGGATGTGGGCACCGAGCTCGCCAAGCGGCTGCGTGCCGATGGCATCGAGGTGATCGTGATCCCGTACGACCCGAACGACCCGAAGCCGTAGCAATCCGACACTTCCCATCCACTAAAGGTTCGATTAGCATGCCTTTCACCACGCGCAACTGGAGGAGATGACCGTGGCACAGCCCAAGAACAAGGAAGAGGCCCGTCGCCGAGCGAAGGCCGACGGCATCGAGTTCTTCTTCGCCCAGTTCGTCGACATGCACGGCAAGCCGAGCGCCAAGCTCGTCCCCGCCGAGCGCATCGACATGCTGTTCGACGATGGCGCAGGCTTCGCCGGCTTCGCGGCCGGTCCGATCGGGCAGACGCCGGCGTCGCCCGACATCGCCGCCATCCCGGACCCCGAGTCCTACACCCCGGTGCCGTTCAAGCCGGGCCTCGCGCGCTTCGCCTGCGACATCACGATCGACGGCGACCCGTACAACTTCTGTCCGCGCACGATCCTCAAGAACGCCAACGCGCGCGCCGCGAAGATGGGCTACCGCCTGAAGATGGGCATGGAGCTCGAGTTCTTCCTGCTCAAGGAGCGCGACGGGAGGATCGTCCTCGCGGACGATCTCGATACGCTCGATCAGCCCTGCTACGACATGAAGGGCATCACCCGCTCGTACGACTTCATCTCGCAGCTGTCGAAGAACCTCAACGGCCTCGGCTGGGGCAACTATGCCAACGACCACGAGGACGCCAACGGCCAGTTCGAGCTGAACTTCGAGTACGACGACGCCATCAAGACGGCCGACAAGGCGATCTTCTTCCGCTACATGGTCCACGCCATGGCCCAGGAGCGCGGCCTGCTGACGACGTTCATGCCGAAGCCGTTCTCGAACCTGACCGGCAACGGCGGCCACCTCCATATCTCGCTGTGGGATCCGACCGGCAAGAAGAACCTGTTCGAGGACAAGAAGGATCCGCGCGGCCTCGGCCTGTCGAAGCTCGCGTACCAGTTCCTCGGCGGCATCATCGACAACTCCGAGGGCCTCAGCGCGATCCTCGCGCCGACCGTCAACTCGTACAAGCGGATCGGCGTCGGCGCGCCGACGTCGGGCGCGACGTGGGCTCCGGCCTACGCGACGTACGGCATGAACAACCGCACGCAGTCGATCCGCATCCCGGCCCCGGGACGCATCGAGATCCGCTCGACCGACGGCGCGGCCAACCCGTATCTGGCCGCGGCGGCGATCATCGGCTGCGGCCTCGACGGCGTGGCCAACAAGGCCAATCCGGGCGAGCCGAACCTCGACAATCTGTACGAGCTCACGCCCGCGCAGATCAAGCGCAAGCGCATCAAGACCCTGCCCGCCAACCTGCTCGACGCGACGCGCGCCGCGCAGAAGAACAAGGCGCTGCGCGACTGGCTCGGCAGCATGGATGGCCGGGACTACCTGGACTACTTCGTGGAGACGAAGCAGGCCGAGTGGCAGGAGTACCACACGACCGTCAGCGACTGGGAGCTCAAGCGCTACCTGACGCTGTTCTGAGGCGAAGGGACGGCGGGGCCGCACCACCGGTGCAGCCCCGCCCGCTCCGTTCCGGTCGGAGCACCTCCCCGGCGCATGTGCATCCCGTCCATATGCGCGGGATCCGTCATGTGACGCTGACCCATGCCGCGGCCCCGTGGTTGCGGTAGCCTTTCAGCCAAGAACGGGTGGATCGACCACCACCCTGAGGAAGTTCCATCGAGGAGGAGACCGTCATGGCGGTTGCTGTTGAGAGCGCGAAGGCCGGACTTGATCCGATGTTCAATCCGGACTGGTTCCTGACGGACGAGCAGAAGGCGCTGCGCGAGCAGCTGATTGAGATCTGCGAGAAGGAGATCCGCCCCCGCGCCGCGCAGAACGACCGCGAGCTGATCTTCCCCCGCGAGAGCCTCGAGGCCCTCGGTCCGTTCCTCGGCGTCACGCTGCCGAAGGAATGGGGCGGCCTCGGCCAGGGTCACGCCATGCTCGTCGCGACGACGGAGACGATCGCCCGCTACGGCTGCGCCTCCACCGCCATGTGCTTCACGATGCACATCGGCGCCGTCGAGGCTCTGCGCCTGACCGCGTCCGAGTGGCAGATCGAGAACGTCCTCAAGAAGGTCGTCTCCGACAAGCTGATCGGCACGCTGTCTTACTCCGACCCCGAGACGGGCTCGCACTTCTGGTATCCGATCTCCTCGGGCGCCCGCAAGGTCGACGGCGGCTACGAGGTCCTCAAGAAGGCGTCGTGGACGACGTCGGGCGGCTTCGCCGACTGGTACGTCCTGCAGACGACCTCGCCGGACTTCAAGGAGTACTCGGACCTCACCTGCTGGCTCGTCTTCAACGACGAGGTCGAGTCGGGGCATGCCGAGTGGGACGCCATGGGTCTGCGCGGCAACCAGTCCGGTTCGCTGCTGCTCGACTGGAAGCTCCTCCCCGAGGAGCGCATGGTCGGCGCGATCGGCGACGGTGCCTGGTCGAACGACGAGGCGGTCGATCCGTTCTTCCTGATCTCCTCGAGCGCGTGCTGGAACGGCATCTCGCTGGGCGCGATCGACATCTGCATCCAGCACACGACGCGCAAGGTCCATAAGGACGTCGGCATGCGCGTCTGCGACTACCCGACGATCCAGGACTCGGTCGGCGAGGCGATCATCGATACGAACGCGATGCGCTGCATGGACTACTCCATCGCCGCCGCGATGGATGCCGTCACCGATAACGGCCAGCGCACGCTCGAGCAGTCCGAGTACGCCCGTGGCAACTACCTCCACTGGCTCTGGCAGCTGAAGTTCGCCTGCGCGAAGAACTGCGGTCTCGTCGTCGACGAGATGATGCACTCCGCTGGCGGCACGTCCTACAAGAAGTCGCCGCTCGAGCTGGAGCGCTACGTCCGCGACGGCAAGGCCGGCTGGGTGATGGGCCCGACGAACGAGGTCCTGCGCCAGTTCGTCGGCAAGACCGCCTTGCTGGGCATGGAGTCGCTCGACTACTGGAACCAGGTCGTCAACGAGCGCTCGATCAAGAACGAGACGAAGAAGATGACGCCCGAGCAGAAGAAGGCCCTCGCCGAGGAGCTCCTCGCCGAGGCCGCGCAGGGCTAGGTCGAAACAGGCAAGGCCCCCCGTGGGTGCACCGCAGAGTGGTGCGCCCAAGGGGGGCCTTTTCCTTTTCTCGACTCCGCCCCGCCGCCACCCCGACAGGCGAGCACCTCAGATCGACGGGGTCTGGCCCTGGTGAACGGGCCCGCAGAGGCGATTCCGGCATGCGAGACGCTCCACGCGGGCGGGTTCAGCGGGGCCTGACCCCCGAGAACGCGAGCGGCCAGCGGCGCGACCAAGCGACCTCGGCGCAGCCGGCACCGATCGGCCCTGGAGACAACCGCACGCACCCGTCCGTGAGGTCGACGCTCCCGTGGGTGGGTGATGAAAACGGGCCAACGAAGCACGCCACAGCTCGCCGAGGGCGACACCATGACGCCGAAAGCGACACCATCACGACCAAGACGACGCCACCGGTACGAAAAAGGCCCCGCTCCTCCCGGCGTTCGCCGGGAGGAGCGGGGCCTTCCCGATACGGCCCTAGAACAGCCCGACGACCGTGCCGTCCTCAGCCAGGTCGATGGCGTTCGCCGCCGGTACGGCGCCGAGCCCGGGCATCTGCAGCATCTCGCCGCAGAGCGGGACGAGCATGCCGGCACCGGTGTAGGCGCGGATGTCGCGGATCGGCACGGTGAATCCGGTCGGCCGGTTGCGCAGCGTCGGGTCGTGCGACAGCGACAGATGCGACTTCGCCATGCAGATCGGGAGGTGCGAGATGCCCTCCTTCTCGAAGCGGGCGATCGCGGCGAGCGCGGCGGGCGACAGGTCGATGCCGTCGGCGCCGTACACCTTCGTGGCGATCTTCTCGATCTTGTCGGCGACGGGATCCGAGTCCTCGTAGAGCATCGTGAAGTTCGACTCGGCCTCGGCCGCCGCGCAGACGATCTCGGCGAGCTCGGTGACGCCCTCGCCACCGGCGCCGAAGCCGTTGTGGATCGCGGCGCCGAAGGCGCCGGCCTCGAGCGAGAGCTGCTTGATCAGCTCGAGCAGCTCGGGCTCGTCGTCGGGGCGGGTGTTGATCGTGACGACGGGCTGGATGCCGAACTGGCGCACGTTCTCGATGTGCTTCTGCAGGTTCGCCATGCCGGTCTCGACCTCGGCGCGCATCTGCCCCATGTCGGCCTTCTCGTCGTGCTTGCCCCCACCGTGGTGACGGAGCGCGCGCACGGTCGCGACGATCACGACCACGTGCGGCTTGAGGCCGCCGACGCGGCATACGATGTCCATGAACTTCTCCATGCCGAGATCGGCGGCGAAGCCGGACTCCGTGATCAGGTACTCGCCCAGCTTCAGGCCGATGCGGTCCGCGATGATGGAGTTGTTGCCATGCGCGATGTTCGCGAAGGGACCGCAGTGCATCAGGCACAGCTGACCCTCGAGCGTCTGCACGATGTTCGGCTTGATGGCGTCGCGCAGGAGCACGGCCATCGAGCCGGCGGCCTTGACGTCCTCGGCGGTGACGGGATCGCCGGCCTTCGTGTAGCCGACGGTGATCGCGCCGAGACGCTTACGCAGATCCTGCATATCCGTGGCGAGCGCCATGATCGCCATCACCTCGGAGGCCGCGGTGATGTCGAAGCCGGACTCGGCGGGGATGCCGTTCTTGGGGCCGCCGAGCCCCGTCACGATGTTGCGGAGCGAGCGATCCGTCACGTCGATCGCGCGACGCCACGTGACGTTCGCGATCTGCGGGCTGTGGCCGTGGAAGATGTGGGCGTCGACGAGGGCCGACAGGAGGTTGTTGGCCGCCGTGATGGCGTGCACATCGCCCGTGAAGTGGAGGTTGAGGTCCTCCATCGGCACGACCTGGGCGTAGCCGCCGCCGGCCGCACCGCCCTTCACGCCGAACACCGGGCCGAGCGACGGCTCGCGCAGCGCGAGCATCGCGCGGCGGCCGATCTTGCCCATGCCCTGCGTGAGCGACACGGAGGTCGTCGTCTTGCCCTCGCCCGCGGGCGTCGGGGTGATCGCCGTCACGTTGATGATCTTGGCGTCGGGCGTGTCCTTGAGCCGCTCGAGGATCGAGAGCTCGATCTTCGCCTTGTACCGGCCGTACAGCTCGAGTTCGTCGGGCAGGATGCCGTATTCGGCTGCGATGTCCGCGATCGGCTGGAGCTGGTGCTCCTGGGCGATTTCAAGGCTCGACTTCATCGTGTTGACTCTCTCCTCCGTGGCGTATCTGACGGGAACCTACAGTGATCACCCGCCCCCTGCGCCAACTGCAGAGCGTGCTGCGAAGGCGTTGGGGAGAGGCTACAGCCCGCGCACGGGCCATTCAGGGGCGTTAGGTACAGCAAACACCGCCCGTAGTGTGTATACCTTCCACAATGCACGGCCGAAACACGCCCCCTACCCTTAACCCACTGTGAGCCACTTCCACATCAAAACCCCATTTGGCCTCCGCCCCGTCAGCGAATTCTCGTACGGCGGCGAAGTGCGTCCCCCACTGGCACCTGACGCCCCGGACGAGGAGGCGATCGCCCACCTGTGGCTTCGCACGAACGTCGCCGGGGTGCAGAAGGAGCGGTGGTTCCACTCCAGCGGCACGCGTCGCTGGTACACGATCGTGCGTGACACGCGCACGAACATCGTCCTGGCGCAGCCGGGCGAGGAGTACACGGAGGGCTCGGCGTGAGCATCGAATTCGAAGGGCGCGAAGTCGCCATTCAGCCGGGCGACACGCTCGCCTCGGCGCTCTATCGGGACGGCGTCCGCGTCTTCTCCCGCTCGTTCAAGTACCACCGTCCGCGTGGCCTCTACTGCCTGTCGGGTGATTGCCCGAACTGCCTGGTCACGGTCGACGGCGAGGTCAACGTCCGCGCGTGCATGTGCGCCGCCAAGGATGGCCAGAAGGTCTCGCGTCAGAACGCGTGGCCGTCGGTGGACCGTGACGCGCTCAACGTGATCGACAAGTTCCACCCGCTGATGCCCGTCGGCTTCTACTACAAGGCCGGCATCAAGCCGAAGTTCGCGTGGCCGATGGCCGAGGGCGTCATCCGCCGCGTCGCGGGACTCGGCTTCTCCGACAAGAACGATGCGCCGCAGGACATCGATCGCATCAACCGCCACCCCGACGTGCTCGTGATCGGCGCGGGTGTCGCCGGCCTCTCGGCCGCACTCAGCGCCGCCGACGCCGGCAAGCGCGTGATGGTCATCGACGAAGGCTCGGAGCCGGGCCTCCGCGTCGCCGCCGGCCCGACGAAGAACGCGATCAGCGCCCTCGCCGAGCAGGTCAAGGGCAACGCGAACATC
>JBILWG010000204.1:0-3501 GCA_044369995.1 Gaiellales bacterium
TGCCCGGCCGCGCTCCGCGCGCGAGGAACCCGGGTGTGCCGATGGTCTCCATGCGCACCGGATCCGTGCCGGCCTAGGCCGCCGGCAGGTTGAAGTTGCCCTGCGCCACGAGCTGCCAGCGCTTGCCGGTCCAGCGGAACACCGCCATCTGCGGCGCCGGCGTCGGGCTGTACATCGCGCCGTTGACGAACAGCGTCGCGGACGCCTCCATGCGCACCGTCACCAAGCCGTCGGCACGAGCCTGGCTGACATCGGCAAACGAGAAGGCGCGAAGGTCCGGCAGTTTCGCGAGGTACTGGGCGCGATTGGCGTGCGAGCCATCGGCGCGCTGGATCTGGAAGGCCGGAGACAGCAGCTTCGCCACGGCGGACCTGTCCTTCTTGACGAGCAGCTGCGAGTACGCCGTCATCAGGGCCAAGCCCGAGGAGGACTCGGTGCGGAAGACCTGGTCGGGGGTCTTCGTGGCACCGAACGCCGTGACGGCGCTCAGGGCGAGAAGCAGGACGGCGAGGGCGAGCGGGCGGCGAATCATGCGCGGATCGTACTCCGCCGAATGAGCGGCGAGCCAGAACGCGCATGCCGGATATGCTGCCCCGCGCTGGAGTGGTGTCCGAGTGGTTGAAGGAGCACGATTGGAAATCGTGTAGGCGGGGTTGACTCGTCTCGGGGGTTCGAATCCCCCCCACTCCGTGCGGTGAGGCCGACGGCGATGCTCTGCGCATGGTGTCGCGGCTCCAACGCGAACCCCCGAGCTCGGGGGTGCTCGACGCGTGCTGCACGCCACCAAGACCCCTTCGCTACCTGCGTCGTCGAGTCCGGCTTCGCCGCCCTCGAGCAGCAGCGACGAGGGCGCCGGCCAGACAGCACCATCAACCCGACCGTCACGGGGCCGGCTTTCGAATCCCCCACTCCGTGCGGTGAGGCCGACGGCGATGCTCTGCACATGGTGTCGCGGCTCCAACCCCCCACTCCGTGCGGTGAGGCCGACGGCGATGCTCTGCACATGGTGTCGCGGCTCCAACCCCCCACTCCGTGCGGTGAGGCCGACGGCGATGCTCTGCGCATGGTGTCGCGGCTCCAACGCGAACCCCCGAGCTCGGGGGCGCCTCACCATCCTGCTACCAGTCGCCGCTTCCATCGGATGACACCGACAACTAGCATTCTCCTACCAATTCCGAAGAGGAGAAATGCGCTCCACCCGTCTGCTCTTGGCTTTCCTTGCGATCGCCGCCACCGCCGTCGCGCTCGCTGCGTGCGGCTCGTCCGGCATGGACCCCAGCAAGGCCGTCGAGGAGGCCAACAAGGCGTTCGCCGAGCTCGGCGTGACGATGTCGTGCCCCGACTCCGTCGAGAAGGACAAGCCGTTCACCTGCACACTGACGGGCAAGGACGGCACCGAGGTGAGCGTCGACATGAAGGTCGCGGAGCAGGACGGCGAGAGCGCCATCGACACCGTCGATCAGGGCAAGTTCGAAGAGGCGCTGAAGAAGGCCGCGGGGCAGTAGTGGATTCGATGATTCGGCGGTCGTCGGGTATCCGACGACCGCCGATTCGCTACCGTTGCGGCATCCCGGGCGTATAGCTCAGCGGTAGAGCGCTCGCCTCACACGCGAGAAGTCCCTGGTTCGAACCCAGGTACGCCCACTCCCCGGGACCACCCCGTCGCGGAAGGCCAGCCATGCGTACCGTGATTCTCATCATCGGCATCGTCCTGACGACGGCAACGGTCCTCGCGATGATCCAGTCGATGCTGATGCCGCGCGCCTCGCGGTCGATCGTCGCGCACGCGATCACCCGCGTCGTCGGCGCCATCCTGCGATCGCCCGTTCGCCTGTTGCGCACCTACCGCGCGCAGGATCGCTGGCTCGCCTTTGCGCCCCCCGTCGCGATCCTGCTCGAGCTCGCCGCCTACGTCTCCGTGCTGATCGTCACGCTCGGGCTCGTGGTCTACGGCGCCACCGACCTGGAGCTCGGCCAGGCGTTCTACCAGTCGGGCTCGACGCTGACGACGCTCGGCATCGTCGAGCCCGTCAACGTGCCGAGCGCGATCACCGTGTACATCGCCGCATTCCTCGGACTCGTCGTGATCGCCGTGTTCATCGGGTACCTGATGGCGCTGAGCTCGGCGTACGCCGACCGCGAGAGCCCGATGGTGCGCATCGCGAGCCTCGCGGGCGAGCCTGCCTGGGGACCGATGATCCTGCTCCGCGCGCAGCGCATCGGCATGCCGCTGAGCGCCGCCCCGGACGCCAATGACTGGATCGACTGGGCCAGCACGACGCGGATGAACGAGCAGATCTCACCCGCGCTGGCGCTCCTGCGCTCGACGAGCCATCGGCGCCACTGGGTCGTGACGCTGCTGGCCGTCCTCGACGCCACGGCACTCCGGTCCGTGATCACCACGGAACCGCCCGCTCCCGATGACATCCAGCTGCTCGCCGTGGGTGCGATTGCGCTCGACGTCCTCGCCCACGCCCCGCAGGACAGCGACGGGACGACCAACTGGTCGCTCGAGGAGCAGGTGCTGGAGGCGCTGCATCTTCCGCTGGAGCAGCTGCCGGAGCCGACGCCCGCTGCCGTCGGCGTCGCAGCCGGCGACGTCGCGGCGGCAATCGACGGCCTGCGCCGCAGCGGCATCGCCATCGCCAACGACGAGAACGTGATCTGGCGCCGCTTCGCCGCGCTCCGCGCGACCTACTACGCACCGGCAGCCGACCTCGCCCGCCGCCTGCAGGCCGTACCCGCACCGTGGTCGGGCTCGCGCGACCCGGACAATCCGGTGCTCTGGCCCGAGCGATCCGACCTGCTCGGCGGAGGCGAGCACCGATGACCGCCCTGCCGATCTGGGTCGACGTGAGCGCCATGGCCGTCAATGGCTTCTTCGCCGCGGCCGTGGCACGCAACCGCGGGTTCCCGGTCTACGGCACCCTGTTTGCCGGCCTGCTGGTGGCGCTCGGCGGCGGCATGGTGCGCGACGTGCTGCTGAACCTCGAGCCTGCGGCCATCGCCAACTGGATCTACATCCCGGCCGTCATCGTGGCGGCTGCGGTCGGTGCGTTGACGTTCCACCGCGTGGTTGCGATGCCCATGCCGGCGCTCATCCTGAGCGGTGTGGCCTGGGGGCTGCTCATCACGATCGGCGTGCAGAAGGGCGTCGACTACGACGTGCCGGTGGCGTCGGCGATCCTGCTCGGCGTGCTGACGACGACCGCCGGCGGCATCATCGTCGACGGCATGGCGGCGACCCGCGCGACGGTGGCGCGCCAGGCGCACTGGACGGCGACGGCGCTCGTCATCGGCAGCGCGGCCTTCTGGGTCGTCACGACCACGCTCGGCTTCTGGCCCGCGGTCGTCACCGGCGTGGTCGTCACGACCCTGCTGCGCGTGATCAGCGTGAAGCGCGACTGGCCGTCGCCGCTCTGGCCCGGACAGACCCGCGCGGAGACGAGTGGCGATCCCGACACCCCCGAGGAGGCGAAGGCCGATGCCCCGACCCACTGA
>JBILWG010000205.1:0-3464 GCA_044369995.1 Gaiellales bacterium
CCGGTCGATCATCGCGCCGACGAGCGGGAGGGCAACGAGGCTCGGTAGGACGGCGATCAGGCCGATCAACCCGTACAGCGCCGCCGAGCCCGTCTCCCGCAGCACGAGCAGGGGGATCGCGATCACGACGATGCCGTTGCCGATGCCGCTGAGGATGTTGGCGGTCTCGAGCAGCACAACGGGCGCAAGGGTTCGACGACGGGACACGGCGGCCATACAGCGATTCTAACATCGATGTTCAGATCCGAACACGCGTGTTATCCTTGCTGCATGACCGTGTCCACCGACGCCATCCTCGAGACGGCCACGCGCGTCCTGGCCGCATCGCCCACGGCCACGCTGGCAGACGTCGCCCGAGCGGCCGGCATCAGCCGCACCACGCTCTTCACGCGCTTCGCCACCCGCGAGGAGCTCCTGCTCGCCTTGGCCGCCGACGCGATCGATCGCACCGACGCTGCGATCCTCGCGGCCGGAATCTCCGACGCCTCGCGCGATCCCGTCGTCGCGCTCGCCGACCTGACCGAGACGATGATGCCGCTCGGCGCCCGGCTCGGCTACCTGTTGCGGGAGCGCTCCCTCGACGAGAACGCGGAGCTCCAGGAGCGCTGGTCGCGCATCGACCGCACGATCACCGACGCCGTCCGACGCGCGCAGGCCGCAGACCGCGTGCGCGCGGACCTGCCCGCGCTGTGGGTCGCCGACGCCTGGTTCTGGCTGGTCGTGGCCGCCTGGGAGGGTGTCGAAGCAGGCCGCATCGCCCCCGTCGACGGAGCTCGCCTCGTTCTCACGACGCTCCTCGACGGCACCGGCAGTCGATAGCTGCTGCGCGCGCTCGCGCTACGACCCAAGCGTGGCGCGAAAGCGCGAGCCGCCGCCGTCTGCCGGCAAGAGCCCCCACTGCCCGCCGACATCGTCGAGCCAGGCGTTGATGATCGCCGTGCCGTTGCCGGGCGCGGCACCGGCGGCTGGCGCCGCGCCGTCGGCGGCGATATTGAGAAGGACCGTAGACCCCGAGGAGAGCTGGACATCGACGCGCGCCTGCGTGGCGCGCCCGTGCTTGAGCGCGTTCTGCAGCACCTGCTCGGTGATGCGATAGAGCGCGAGCGCCGCGCGGTCGTCATCGGCGACGATGCGGAACCGCTCTGCCGCTGCGACATCAAAGTCGACGTCGACCGCCATCACGCCGTCGTACGACGCGGCCAGCTCGGACATCGCCACGATCAGCCCCGTGCTGCTCAGCGGCGGGGCGAGTCGGCGGCCAATCACGCGCACGCCCTCACTCCGCACGGCATCAATCTCGGCAATGGCCGTCCGCAGCGCGTCCTGATCTGCCGGATCATCGGCCCGCTGCGCGAGCGGGACGAGCCGCAGCGAGGCGCGCAGCAGCGCAGTCTGCACCTCGTCGTGGAGGTAGCGCGCGGTCTCGGCGCGAACGTTCTCCTCCGCGGCGAGCTGCATGGTGCGCTCGGCGCGCACGAGCTCTTCCTCGCGCCGAAAGCGGTCGAGGACAAAGCCCGTGACGCCGTTGGCGAAGGCGACCGTCACCAGCACCATCAAAAGCGAGAGCACCGCGACCGGGGGCACGCCTGGCTGGACCGGCGAATGGCCGTCGGGAAACACGCGCCGCACCATCAGAACGAGACTGGCCGTGACCAACAGGCTCTCGAGCAGGATGAAGACCACGTAGCGACTGCGCGTCCCACCCTTGAGAAGACGTGCCAGCACCTTCGCTCCGCCCCATGCCACCACGGCCACGACAACCACGGTCACGAGATTCGGCAGGAGCAGCTCAACCCAGGGCTTGCCATCAACGCCCTGCGACAACGACCGCACGATGGCGCGAATCAGCATGCCGTAGACGACCAGCGCAGCGATCGCGGTCGGATAGATCGGCCACGGCCCGAGCAGGACGCGCCCGAGCCCGCCGGCAATCCCACCCGGGACACCGGACCGGTGCGGCATCAGCCCTCCGTGGAGTGCTCGACGGCCGCAGGCATCAGCCGGAGGTACTCGAGCACCGCGGCGGTGCGCAGATCGGTGCCCGGCTGCGGGTCGGGCACGAGCACGCGGTACGCCATCGAGAGTTCGCGTCGCACCGAGACGTGTGCGAGATGCAGGCGCTCGGCGATACCGACCGCGTCGTACCCCGCGGCGGCAAGGGCGATCACCTCGCGCTGGCGCGGCGACAACTTGGCAAGCACCGTGTCGGCCGACATCGCGGCCTCCGAGGTGGCCGCGCACTCGAGACCATCGACGGCGCCGCTGAGCACCTCGACGAGTTCCTCGATCCCGACGTCGCTCCCCTTCTGGACGAACGACCAGCCAACGCGCTCGCGGGGCGGCACCGCATCGTCAACATTCGGCACGCGGTACTGCGAGAAGATCACGATCGGCAGGCCGCGGCGCGTCGCGCGCAGCGCCAGGCCGACTTCGATACCACTGGGCTGGCCCTGTCCGAGCGAGAGGTCGATCAGGGCAACATCTGCCTCGACGCTCGCGCCGTCGACGGCCTCGCGCGCAGTGCCGAAGGCCTCGACGGAGCCAATGCGTCCGTCGGCGCGTAGCTGCGTCGCGAGCATTTCGCGCAGCATCGGATCGTCCTCGACGTACAGCACCCGCAGGGCACCGACACGGGACTTCGCGGGGGTCGAAGTAGCCACTGGCGTGAGTGTGCCACTTCAGTGAACGCAGCGTGGAATCAGTTCGTCCGAATCATGACGCTCCTACGTGATTCCATGCGGTCTCACACGTGTGCTCATGCGGAAAACCCGACCTTATACCGGGCTCGCCCCGGCGCAAGTTGCTACATCTGTATCAGTGCTCCTGAAGGACCGTTTCGACACAGCACGCGTGCAAGCTGTGACGGCAAGGCGTATGCTGCGCGAGATGACGACACGGGAGCCCCACTCCACGCGCGACTGATGGCGAAGCGGCACATCCTCGTGCGCCTACCCGAGGACATCCTTGCGGGCATGGATCGCGCACTCGCCGAACGCCCAAACTGGTCGCGAGATGACCTCGTCGCCGATGCCGTCGCGCTGTGGCTTCGTTGCATCGAGGACGGCGCGATCGACGCTTCGATCATCGCGGGTTACACGCGACTTCCACCGGACAAGGATGAGGCAGAGTTCGGGCGCATCTCCGATCGCGCGCAGGGGTTTCTGGACGAGTGGTGAGGCGAGGCGAGATCTGGTGGGCGACGCACCCTGTTGAAAATCACCAGTTCGACTCTGGAGTAAACACCGCCAACACGGCGTCTATCTCCCGCACCACCCTCGCGGTCGAAACGAGCTGCGCTCGTTTCGTCGGCCCGTAGGGCCAGCCGCGAATACGGCAAAGCCGCCGGATCCCCATCCTCGGAGCGGGCTCCGCTCCTCGGCGGCGCCTTCCCAAGAGCCGCTCAAAGGCAGACGCAGTCTGCCATTGACATCAGGCGCGGCGCCCCGCTGGGCGCCGACGTTGGA
>JBILWG010000058.1:0-10728 GCA_044369995.1 Gaiellales bacterium
TGCCTTGAAGGTGTCAGCCATGGGAAATCTGCTCCGTGTCGGTCTCGTCGCGTAGCGTACGCGCTGGGCACCGGGAATGGCGCACGCCGCACCCGACTGCGATGATCACCGCATGCGCTCCCTCGACGCGATCGCCCGCACGCCCTCGTCGTCGCTCGGCTCGCGCGCCAGCGTCGGCTCGCTGGGCTCCTTCGCCAGCGCTGGGTCGATCCTGTCCGCGCTCAGCGCCGGCTCGATCCTGTCGCTCGCCAGCGCGGGGTCCATCCTCTCGGTCGCCAGTGCCGGCTCGATCCTGTCGGCCTTCAGCGCGGGCTCGATCCTGAGTGTCGGCTGCAGCGGCAGCATCCTCAGCATCCGCCGCGATGGCGCGATCCTCAATCAGCCGCGCAAGCGGTCCTGAGAACGCAGACGGGGCGCCCGGAGGCGCCCCTTCGACGATTCACCGTCTGAGTTGACGACTCAGGAGCAGCCGCTCGTCTCGCCACAACTGATGCACTTGAGGCACGTGCCGTTGCGGACCAGGGTCATCTGACCGCAGTTGCCGCAGGCATCGCCCTCGTAGCCCTTCAGGCGAGCCTCGTCGCGCTCCGTCAGCAGCGGCGCGGGACGCTGCTGCATGCGGGCCTGCGCCTCGACGCCGGCACCGGCCGGCACCGGTGCGACCGGCGCCGAGGCGACGGCGGTCACGGTGCGGTCGAGCCGCTCGGACTTCGGCGTGCCGACATCGTCGCCACGGAGGTCCTGATCGTCGACGTGCGACAGATCGTTCCGGTCGAGGTACGAGATCGCGACCTCGCGGAAGATGTAGTCGATCACGCTCGTCGACATCTTGATCTTGTCGTTGCCGACGACCATCCCGTTCGGCTCGAAGCGGGTGAAGACGAAGGCATCGACGAACTCCTCCAGCGGCACGCCATGCTGGAGCCCCAGCGAGACGGCGATGGCGAAGCTGTTCATCAGGGAGCGGTAGGCCGCGCCCTCCTTGTGCATGTCGATGAAGATCTCACCGAGCGTGCCGTCCTCGTACTCGCCCGTGCGCAGATACACCTTGTGGCCCGCGAGCGTGGCCTTCTGGGTGTAGCCGGCCCGACGATGCGGCAGCCGACGACGCTCGCCCATCACCTGGACGACGCGCTCGGCGGCCTGCTCCACGCTGGGCAGCTCGGTCAGGACTTCGATGTCGGCCCCGACGTCGAGCGCCTCGGCCGCCGCACCGGACAGCGGCTGCGAGAGCTTGGAGCCGTCGCGGTACAGGGCGTTGGCCTTGACCATCTTCTTCCACGAGACGCGATAGCACTCCGCGACGTCGGCGATCGACGCCGAGGCGGGCAGGTTGATGGTCTTCGAGATCGCACCCGACAGGAACGGCTGGGCGGCCGCCATCATCTCGATGTGCGAGAGGGCGCGGATCGCACGCGTGCCGAGACGACCGCACTTGTTGGCGCAGTCGAACACCGGCAGGTGCTCGTCGAGCAGGTGCGGCGCACCCTCGACGGTCATCGTGCCGCAGATCGCCGTGTTGGCCTCGTCGATCTCGGCCTCGCTGAAGCCGAGCGCCTTGAGCAGATCGAAGTCGGGCGCGTCGAGCTCCTCGCGCTCGATGCCCAGCTCCTCCACGATCGCGTCATCGCCCACCGAGTAGCGGGTGAAGGCGAAGCGGATGTCGAACGCCGTCGGCAGCGCCGCCTCGACGGCGGCCAGCATCGGCTCGGTGAATCCGAACCCGCGCAGCGCCTCCGGATTGACGTGCGGCACACCGGCCAGGGAACCCGTGCCGACGCAGTAGCGGACGATGTCGTCGACCTGCTCGGGCGTGTACCCGAGGTGCGCCAGCGCCGGCGGCACCGACGCGTTGACGATCTTGAAGTACCCGCCACCGGCCAGCTTCTTGAACTTGACGAGCGCGAAGTCGGGCTCGATGCCGGTCGTGTCGCAGTCCATCACGAGGCCGATCGTGCCGGTCGGCGCGATCAGGGTGACCTGCGCGTTGCGGAACCCGTGCGTCTCGCCGAGGGCGAGCGCGCGGTCGGCCTCGTAGCGCGCGACCTCGAGCAGATCGGGCTCGCAGTAGTCGGCGTCGATGCCCTCGGGCGTGACCTGCAGCCCCTCGTACTCGGCCGCGGGTGCGGCGTAGGCGGCACGGCGGTGGTTGCGAACCACGCGCAGCATGTCGTCGCGGTTGCGGTCGTAGGCCTCGAACGTGCCCTGCTCGGCCGCCAGTTCGGCGCTGGTCGCGAGCGAGGTGAAGTGCATGATCGCGCTCACCGCGCCGCAGAAGGCGTACGCCTGCGGCGAGTCGTAGGCCAGGCCGCGCTGCATGGTGAGCGCGCCGAGGTTGGCGTAGCCCAGGCCGAGCGTGCGGTAGAGGTACGAGCGCTCGGCGATCTCGCGGCTCGGGAACTGCGCCATCAGGACGGAGATCTCGAGCACGATCGTCCACAGCCGGGAGGCGTGGCGGAACAGCACGTGGTCGAAGCGATCGCCCTGATCGAACTTCATCAGGTTCATCGACGCGAGATTGCACGCCGTGTCGTCGAGGAAGACGTACTCGGCGCACGGGTTCGAGGCGACGATCTCGCCGTCGGCCGGGCACGTGTGCCATTCGTTGGTCGTGTCGTGGAACTGGATGCCGGGGTCGGCGCACAGCCACGCGGCCTCGCAGATCTGATCCCACAGGTCGCGGGCGCGCAGCACCTTGCTCGAGGCGGGCTCGCGACCCTGTGCCGCGGCCTTGGCGAGCTCGGTGCGGTCGTACAGCGGCCACTCGGCGTCGGCCTCGACCGCGTCCATGAAGGCGTTGGTGATGCGGACCGAGTTGTTCGAGTTCTGGCCCGAGACGGTCAGGTACGCCTCGCCCTGCCAGTCCGTGTCGTACTCGTCGATCTGCAGCTCCTTGACGCCCTGCTTGGCGAGGTCGAGCGTGCGCTGGATCGAGGCGTCGGGCACACCGGCGGCGCGGGCCCCGCGGACGGCCTGGGCGAGCGCCGGGTTCTCGCGGGCGATGAAGCGATCGTCGCCCTCGCCCTCCTGCGTCGCGGCGAGCACGGCGTTGAGGTGACGGTTGAGCATCTTGGAGCCGGCCACGAGTGCCGCGACCTTCGTCTCCTCGACGACCTTCCAGCGCACGTACTGCTCGATATCGGGATGGTCGAGGTCGAGCGTGACCATCTTGGCAGCGCGGCGCGTCGTGCCGCCCGACTTGATCGCGCCCGCGGCGCGGTCGCCGATCTTGAGGAAGCTCATCAGGCCGGACGAGCGGCCGCCGCCCGACAGGCGCTCATCGGAGCCGCGCAGGCGGGAGAAGTTCGAGCCGGTGCCCGAGCCGTACTTGAAGACGCGCGCCTCGCGAACCCAGAGGTCCATGATGCCGCCCTCGTTGACGAGGTCGTCGTCGACGGACTGGATGAAGCACGCGTGCGGCGCCGGGCGCTCGTAGGCCGAGGTCGAGCGCTTCAGCTCGCCCGTGCGGGCGTCGCAGTACCAGTGCCCCTGCGCCGGGCCGCTGATGCCGTAGGCCCAGTGCAGTCCGGTGTTGAACCACTGCGGCGAGTTCGGCGCCGCGACCTGCAGCGCGAGCATCGCGGCCAGCTCGTCGCGGAACGCCAGCGCGCCCTGCTCGTCGAAGTAGCCGTGCGTGTAGCCCCAGTAGGCCCAGCAGCCGGCGAGGCGACCGAAGACCTGGCGCGCGTCGTTCTCGCCGACGTAGCGCTGCTCCTCCGGCAGACCCGCGAGCACGGCCTCGTCGGGCTCGTGCCGCTGCAGCCACTCCGGCACGCCGTCCTCGGCGACCGGCTTGAGCGCGGCGGCGACGCCGGCCTTGCGGCAGTACTTCTGCGCGAGGATGTCGATCGCGACCTGGCTCCAATCGGCGGGCGCCATGATCGTCGCCTCGAAGGCGACGGAGCCGTCGGGATTCACGATGCGCGAAGTGCGCTCGACGAAGGCAATCCCGTCGTAGGGATCCTTGCCCTCTGTGGTGTACCGCCGCTCGATCTCCATCGCTGTCTCCTCTTGGTCCCGCCCCATCGGCGAGCTGTTCGTATCCTAGAACCCGCTCACTCGACGGGGACGACAAAGGTAGCGCCGCCGTCGGACGGACTCCCGACGAGGACACCGGCGGAGGTCCACGAAGGTCTAGAATCCGGTCGTGGACATCGACCACATCCTGCGCACGGTGGGCATCGTGCTCGCCGTCGGGCTGGTCGCCGTGCCGCTCGCCACCCTGCTGCGCCTGCCGAGCATGGTCGTCCTCGTCGCCGCCGGCATCGTCGCCGGGCCCACCCTGCTCGATCTCGTGGAGGTGCCGATCAGCGGGGTCGGCCCCTCGCTCCTGTTCACCATGGGCGTGGCCCTGATCCTCTTCCACGGCGGCGTCGGCGTGTCGCTCCGGGTGATCTCGAAGACCGCCGTCGGCCTGCTCCTGCTCGCGATTCCGGGCGTGATGATCACCGCCGGCATCGTCGCCCTCGTCGTGATGCCGCTGTTCGGGGTCTCTTGGCAGATCGCCCTGCTCGTCGGCGCGGTGCTGAGCGCCACCGATCCCGCCATCCTCGTGCCGCTGTTCGATCGCCTCGGCCTGCGGCCGCGGGTCGCGCAGACCGTGATCGCCGAGAGCGCGATCAACGATCCGATGAGCGCCATCCTGTCTCTGACGATGGCGGGCATCATCACGGCCGGCGGCCTCACGTCCGGGGTGCTCTCGGGCGACAGTCCGCTGGTCGACTTGCTGCGCAACATCGGTCTCGGCCTGCTGGTCGGCGTCGTCGGCGGCCTCCTGATCGCAGCCCTCGTGTCATCGCACCGCTTCGGCGTGCTGCGCGAGTCGGTCGCCGCGGTGCTGCTGGCTGTCGTGGCACTGGCGTATGTCTCGAGCGAGGTGACGGGCGGCTCGCCGTATCTCGCCGCCTTCGTCGCCGGACTGATCGTGGGCAACAAGGACCTGCTGCGCATCGACCACGACCACACGCAGGAGCACCTGCTCGAGACGTACCTGGCACAGACGGTCGATATCATCGTGCTGGCGATCTTCGTCGTGCTCGGGCTCAACCTCGACGTGGATCTCCTGCTCGACAACCTCTGGGCTGGCCTGGCGGTGATGGCCGTCTTCATCTTCATCGCCCGCCCGGCGACCGTCGCGTTCGGACTCGGCCTCGATCGGCGAGCCGGCTGGACGCGTCAGGAGGCGATCTTCATCACCTGGTGCCGCGAGACGGGCGTGGTGCCTGTCGCCGTGGCCAGCCTGCTGCTCGCCGAGGGCGTGCCGGGCGCGGAACTCGTCGCCACGCTCGTCACGTTCGCGGTCATCGTCACGCTGCTCCTGCAGGCCACGACGGCCGGCTGGCTGGCTCGACGACTGGGGCTGCTCGAGACGGAGCCCCGGCTGCTCGATGGCGACGTCTAGCTGACGTCGAGCTGATCCAGCACGACCCGCGCGCAGTGGGCGATCAGGGCTGCCTCCGCCCCTGGGGTGGCGTCGGCGATGTGCGGCGTGAGCACCACGTTCGGGAGCGTGCGCAGCACAGGCGGGACGTGCGGCTCCGCGGCGAACACGTCGAGCCCCGCCCCCGCGATCCGGCGGGCGACGAGCGCCTCGATCAGCGCCTCCTGATCCACCACGCCGCCCCGCGCCGTGTTGATCAGGACCGCGTCGGGGCGCATGGCGCCGATGCGCTCGCGCGAGATCAGCCTCTGCGTCTCGTCGGTCAGCGGACAGTGCAGCGAGATCACATCGGCCCAGCCCATCAGGTCGTCGAGGTCCATGCGCGTGACGTGCAGCGCGTGCTCCTCGGCAGCGGGGAGCGGACGCGGCGTCGCGTAGCGGATCTCCATGTCGAAGGCGCGGGCGCGACGCGCGAAGGCGCGGCCGATCGCACCGAGGCCGACGATCCCGAGCTGCCGGCCGTAGGCGTCCTGCGCGGACAGCGGCAGGTACCCGTCGGCCTCCCAGCCGCCATCGCGCACGATCCGATCGTTCTCGACGATGCGGTGCTGCAGCGCCAAGAGCAGCGCCATCGCGTGGTCGGCGACCGCCTCGGCATTGGCGCCGATCGGCCAGGCGAAGGCGATGTCGCGGCGGGCCAGCGCGTCGCGATCGATGCCGTCCACGCCGACGCCGAAGTTGACGACGCAGCGCAGCGCCGGCATGCGGTCGAGCAGCTGGTCGTCGATGCGCTCGCCGAACGTCCAGATCCCCCACGTCCGCGCCAGGTCCTCGGCGGACGTCGGCGGGAGCACCGGCCCGTCGAGGAACCGCACGTCGCAGCGCTCGAGCACCTCGTCCATCAGCCCGCCAGCCAGGCGGTAGCGCACGAGCAGCAGCGGCTTAGCGCCCATCGCTCTCGATGTCGCTGATCAGACGATCGAACTCGGGACCGTCGAACTCGAGCGTGGCGCGATCGTGCTTGTCCATCAGCCACTCCCAGAAGTCGAAGTCGATATCGGACAGGTTGTGCTGGATGACGCCCCACAGCGTCCAGCCGTACTTCGACATCAGGCCCCACATCCGGGCCCGTGCCACCTTCGCGGGTGTGGCCTCGCCCCAGTAGTGCCCGACCAGCTCCTCGAGCTGCGCCAGCGAGAGGTCCGACTCGCTCCAGACGTTGCCGAGCTCGAACGACGCCTCGTTCATGCCGGAGTACTCCCAGTCGATCAGGCGGAAGCGGCTGCCATCCCACAGGAAGTTCTCGGCGAGCAGGTCGTTGTTGCACGGCACGAGTACCTCGGGCTGGACGCGCATGGCCTGCTCGAGGCGGCGCACCTGCGGCTCGAACGCGTCGTACCGATCGGGCACGGCGAAGCCGCGCTCGCGACACACCTCGCGGTAGCCGGCCTGGATGCGGAACATGTCGAAGGGGTCGCGGAAGGCGGGACCGGCGTGCAGTTGCCGCACGGCGTCGGCGACCGCGGCGAGGCGATCGCCGGCCTGCATGGTCTCGCGGGACATCGTCTCGGTCCCGTCGAGATACTCGATCACGAGCATCGCGTGCTCGGGCTGATACGCGACCACGGCCGGCGCGACGCCGGAGGCGGCGGCGGCGACCGAGTTGACGTGCTCGTTGTCGCGATCGATCGCGAGGAGACCGGTGTCCGGGTCGGAGATCCGCACCACGAACGAGCCAGCGGCGCTGTCGACCTTGAAGTTGTGGTTCGTCAGGCCGCCCGACAGCGCCGTGATCGTGCGCGCTCCGCGCAACGCCTCCACCCCGTCGAAGAGCTCTGCCAATCGTGCGTCGTCGAGTTCCATCGCGCTCCTCCTTCTCCGCGGGGCAGCGTACCCGAGGGCGCTAGGCTGCGCCCGTGGACGCTGGCTGGAATCACTGGCTGCCGATGGTGCTGCAGGACATCCTCGGCGCCCTCGACGGCTCCGAGACACGACGCCGGAAGGCGTTCGCGGCGCTGAGCGCGACCGGCGACCCCGCCGCGCTGCTCGAGTGGGAGCGCTTCCGCATGGTCGCACCGTCCCGTCTCGACGTGCCCGCGCTCCCCTCCGAGCTGGACGCAGAGGAGGCGATTGGCCTGCTGGAGGGCCTGGGGCTCGTCGACGGCGAGCCCCCGCGCCGCGTATCCCACCCGGATCCGGTCGAGACGGTGCTGACGCTCGAGCACGAGGACGTCCGCGAGCTGGAGCGCCTGCGCGCCGCCATCGAGCCTGGCGCGATCGAGACCGCCGTCGAGGCGCTCCCCGACCTCGGCGCGCAGTTCGGCGGCGCCAAGGTCGGTCGCAACGATCCGTGCCCGTGCGGCTCGGGCCGGAAGTTCAAGAAGTGCCACGGTGCCTAGGCGCTCCGCCTAGGCACCTGCGAGACGGTTCGGGCGGAGTCGTCCGATACGGGCATGGTGGATCACCGCACCGACCACACCCGCGAGCAGCGTCTGCGCCTCGACCCCTCACCGGCAAACGGCGGCAACCTTCACCCAGGCTCGCAGGCACAGCTCCGAGGCACCGCGCCGCCGCTCAGAAGACACGCTTGCCGAAGGCCAGGCGGTCCTTGTAGTAGCCCTTGTCCCAGCGGGCGAGTGCGATGCCCTGGCCGGACGACTGGATGAACAGCTGGCTGGAGATCGCCATGCCGGTATGGCCGACGCTGGCGGAGGCCGCGTTGACGCCGCCGGTGCCGAACAGGAGGACATCCGCCGGCACGATCTGCTCGGCCGGCAGGCGCTGCGGCGCGGGCGTCTTGGCGGCCATCTCGAACGTGGTGCGGCCACCCAGCGCCTTGGCGACCGTGGTCGGCGAGGTCGGATCGAGCGCCATCACACGCCACAGGAAGCCGGAGCAGTCGAAGCCGCCGGCCGTGTTGCGGCCGAACAGGATCTGCGGCTTCTCGCTGGTGCCGCCCCAGATGTAGGGCATGCCGATGAAGTCGAAGCCGCGCTGGATGGCGTCGTGCTGCGGGCCGCTGGTCGGGGGCACGAGCGCGAGCAGCTCCACCGTGTCGATCGCGTCCTGCTTCTCCCAGCCGCCCCACTTGAGCATCTGCGCGGCGCTCCAGATCGCATCGGCGCGGGAGGCCTGCTCGTACCAGGCGTGCTCCTTGGCGTCATCGGTCTGATCCAGGTTCGTGCGGAGGCGCAGGAGACGCGCCACGATCTCGTAGCCCAGGCCGGGGCGCACCGCATAGCCGGCCTGTGCCACCAGCTGCTCGGCACGGGCGGCCGTCGCGTCGAGTCCAGCCGCGCTGACGAAGGCGCGGTTGACATCACCAAGGGTGACCGGCTGTCCCGCCGGGATCTGGCGGACCCTCTTGGCCGCCTTGGGCTGCGCCGCGAGGACGAAGGCCGTCAGCGCGGGCCCGTCCAGCACGCCATCGGGATCGATGGTGTCGCCCGTCACGCCCGGGAAGGCGCCCGTGGTGAGCACGGTGACAATCGCACTGCTGACCCAATTGCGCGTGGTCGGCGCCTGCACGGCGGCCGCAGCCGGGCGCTTCTTGACGGGCTTGCGCTTCTTGCGCTTCGCGTCGGCCACCCCGCTGGAGGCAATCAGGACGATCAGTGCGAGGGCGATGGTCTTGGTGAGGCGGGATGTAGTCATCGTTGTGATAGACGGTTAAGGGTCTCTCCGTAACCCTGAGGCTATGTTCCTCAGGTGGGGATCGAGACTGTAGGCGCACCCCACTCTACACCGCAAGCTCCAGGCGGTTGCGCTTTCGTAACTCTCTCAACCACAGCCTGAGGGTATCCCCCATAATTCGCTTACGTAAGCCAAAAACGTGCCAGATTGGGAACGTAACGAGACGATCACGATGGGCGCAAAAGTCTCAACCTTTACCTGAGTAATGTGTAGTTGAGGGTGCGACTTACACCCTCTGCGATGGTTGAGGGTTACTGCGCAGCGAGGAGCAGCGCGGCGATCTGCGAGGGGTCGTCGAGCAGCGCTCGTCCAACCACGGCGCCCGCACAGCCGAGCGCGCGAACCGCGCGAACGTCATCCGGCGTCGTCACCCCTCCCGCCGCGATCACCGCCGCTGTCGGGACGGCTGCCCGGACACGCCGGAGCAGCTCCAGGTCCGGACCGCTCAGCGTACCGTCGCGATCGATGCCGGTGATGAGCAGCGTCTGAACACCGAGCGCCACAATCGACGTTGCGGCGTCCTCGACGGCAATGCCCGCGTCCTCGACCCAGCCGCTGACGCGGACCGTCCCCTGGCTGCTGTCGAGGGCCACGGCGATGGCGCTGCCGTGGTGCTCGACCAGCTGAGCAAGCACCTGCGGATCGCGCAGCGCCATTGTGCCGATCAGCACACGGTCGACGCCCTGCGCCAACAGCGTCTCCACGGCCGCGGCCGAGCGCAGGCCGCCGCCCACCTGCAGAATCGCCCCAGGGGGCTTCTCCGCGGCGATCGCGGCCAGGACGGAGATGTTGGGCTCAGCCGGCGCGCCCGTCCGCGCGGCGTCGAGATCGATCACGTGCAGCGCAGACGAGCCGGCCTCCCACGTCATCGTGGCGCGTACGCGGGCGTCGTCCAGCTCGTTCGTCAGGATGTGGTCGAACTGCCCATGCAGCAGCCGCACAGCCCGGCCGTCGACGAGATCGATGGCGGGATAGAGGCGGAAGGGATGGGTGGTCGATGTCACTGTGTTAGCATGCTAACACGATGAACCAGCAGACCGACCCCAGCGACTGGCGCACACCCTCCGTCGAGCAGCTCGCCGACGTGCTCGTCTCGATCGACGAGCGCGAGGCGATGCTTGCGTTCCTGCGCGACGTCTGCTCGCACAACGAGCTGAGCACCCTCGCCCAGCGCCTCGAGGTCGCCCGCCTCGTCGACCAGGGCGTGCCGTACGCCGAGATCGCGCGACGGCTCGGCGCCTCCACTGCCACCGTCACCCGGGTCGCGCAGTGGGTGCGGCACGGTGAGGGTGGCTACCGCGCGGTGCTCGACACCGAACGGGGCGACGCATGATCAACAGCACGCTCCGGATCGCCGTCCCGTCGAAGGGGCGTCTCGCGGCGCCGACCATCTCGCTGCTGCAGGCCGCGGGCATTCCCGTGCCCGCCGATGATCGCCGTCTGCTGGTCCCCGTGCCCGACCAGAACGTCGAGCTCCTCTTCGCGCGCACCGACGACATTCCGACGCTGATCCGAGACGGCGCGGCCGATGTCGGCGTCGCGGGCAGCAACCAGCTGCTGGAGCATGGCAGCGACGGCGTCGAGGAGCTGACGCGGCTCGGCTTCGGGGCGTGCCGCCTGGACATCGCCGTGCCCGCCGCCTCTGACATCGCAAC
>JBILWG010000206.1:0-3429 GCA_044369995.1 Gaiellales bacterium
AAAGGGGCCTGACCCCTCTGCAAAGCTGGCAGCGTTAGTGGCGGAAGTGCCGGCGGCCGACGTGGACCATGGTGCAGCCCGCGGCGTCGACCGCGGCGGTCACCTCGTCGTCGCGCTTGGCACCACCCGGCTGGATGATCCCCGTGATGCCCGCCTGGAGGGCGAGCTCGGCGCCGTCGGCGAACGGGAAGAACGCGTCGGAGGCGAGCACCGCGCCGGCGCGCCTGTCCTCCGGCGTCTTCTCGACGGCGATGCGGACCGAGTCGACACGGCTCATCTGGCCGGCGCCGATGCCGAGCGTGGCGCCGTCACGTGCGATCACGATGGCGTTTGACGAGACGTGCCGGACGATGCGCCAGGCGAACAGGAGATCCTGCCACTCGCGTGCGTCCGGTTGCGTCGTGGTCACGACCGTCATCGCCGCCCGCGGCTCGTCGGTGTCGTCGGGGTCCTGCACGAGCATGCCACCGGGCACCGGCCGGAAGTGACGCAGCGGCGGACGCTTGGCCGGCTCGGTGTCCTCGAGCAGCCGCGTATTGGCCTTCACCGACAGCGCCTCCAGCGCACCCTCCTCGTAGCCCGGGGCGATCAGCACCTCGAGGAACTGCTCGGCCAGACGCGCGCCGAGCTCGGCGGTGATCGGCCGGTTGATGGCGATCACGCCACCGAAGGCGCTGACCGGATCGCCCGCCAGCGCACGCTCGTACGCCTCGGCCGCATCGCGACCGATCGCGGCGCCGCACGGATTCTGGTGCTTGATGATCGCGCAGGCCGGCTCGTCGAACTCGTTCGCGATCGCGTGCGCGGCGGCGAGGTCGGCGAGGTTGTTGTAGGAGAGGTCCTTGCCGCCGTGCTGGACGACGCCCGTCAGCAGGTGTCGCGGCTGCGTGGTGTCGACGTAGTAGCCGGCCGCCTGGTGCGGGTTCTCCCCGTACGGCAGCTCGCGCTCGCGCTGGAGGTCCATGATGATCTCGTCGGGCAGTGTGACGCCGCCCATGAACCACGCAGAGATGGCGGCGTCGTAGCCGGCCGTCATCGTGAAGGCCTCGGCCGCCAGGCGGCGGCGCGTCTCATGCGACAGCTCGCCGCCGCGCTCCTGCAGCTCGGCGATCACCTCAGGATACCGACTCGGCGACGTGACCACGCCGACCGCCTGGTGATTCTTGGCCGCGGCGCGCACCATCGCGGGGCCGCCGACATCGATCTTCTCGATCGCCTCGGCATCGGTGATGCCCGGCTTGGCAATCGTCTCGCGGAACGGATAGAGGTTGACGACGACGAGGCCGATCTCCCGGATGCCGAACTCGGCGATGCGCTCGAGATCCTCTGGCACGTCGCGACGCACAAGGATGCCGCCGTGGATGCCCGGGTGCAGGGTCTTCACGCGACCGCCGAGCATCTCGGGCGCGCCCGTCACCTCGTCGACGGCGAGCCACGGGATGCCGGCCGCCTCGATCTTCGCGCCCGTGCCGCTCGACGCCACGATCTCGATGTCGAGCGCATGCAGCGCGCGGGCGAGGTGCTCGAGCCCAGTGGCGTCGGACACGCTGATCAGCGCGCGGTGGATGCGGCTCATGCGGCGCTCCTGGCGGTATCGGGGATGTCGTCGGCGGCCAGACGACGCACGACGTCGGGCAGCAGGCGGTGCTCGACGGCCTGAATGCGCTCGTGCAGCGAGGCCGGGGTGTCGCCTTCGCGCACGGGCACGGGCTCCTGCGCGATCACCGGGCCCGTATCGAGGCCCGTATCGACGAAGTGCACCGTCACGCCCGTCTCCTCCACCCCCGCGTCGAGCGCCTGCTCCCAGGCGTGCAGGCCCGGGAACGCGGGCAGCAGCGACGGATGCACGTTGATGACAGGCAGGCGATCGACGACCTCGGCGGTGAGGATCTCCATGAAGCCCGCCAAGACGACGAGCTCGACCTCGCGCTCCAGCAGCCAGGCGCAGAGCTCGCGGTCGCGCTCGGCCCGGTCCTCGCCGCGCGGGAAGACCGCGGTCTCGATGTCTTCCTCGCGTGCGCGGCTGAGCGCGACGGCGTCGGCACGGTTCGAGGCAACGGCCACGATGGCGACCGAGGGGTCGAGGCGCTCCATCAGCGCGGCAAGGTTCGAGCCGCGGCCCGAAGCCAGCACCGCGATGCGCAGCGGATCGTCAGCCGTCGCCGCGCGGATCATGCGGTGTAGCGAACGCCCGAGCCGGACTCGATCTCGCCGATGACCCAGGCGTCGCGGCCCGCGGTCTTGAGCGCGCCGATCGCGGCGAGCTCCTCGGACGGATCGACGACGGCGATCATGCCGATGCCGATGTTGAACACGCGGCGCAGCTCGGCCTCTTCGACGCCCTGGTCGGCCAGCCACTGGATGACGGCGGGTCGGGGCCAGGCAGTCGGGTCGATGACCATGCCGCAGCCGTCGGGGATGACACGCGGGGCGTTGCCCTCGATGCCGCCGCCCGTAATGTGCGCGAGCGCCTTGACGTCGACGAGGGCGCGCAGATGGCGCAGATCCTCGGCGTAGATGGCGGTGGGTGCGAGCAGGTCGGCCGGCGCGCTCGAGAGGCCGCCGGCGCGCTCGACGACGCGGCGCACGAGCGAGAAGCCGTTCGAGTGCAGGCCCGACGAGGCGATGCCGATCACCTTGTCACCCGCAGCCACGCGCGTACCGTCGATCAGACGATCGCGCTCGACGATCCCGAGCGCAAAGCCGGCGACATCGAGGCTGTCGGCGGCCATCACGCCGGGGTGCTCGGCCGTCTCGCCGCCGAGCAGCGCGGCGCCGGACTGGCGGCAACCATCGGCGACGCCCTCGACGAGCGTGGCCACGACGTCGGGGTCGAGCACGCCGACCGAGACGTAGTCGAGGAAGATGATCGGCTCGGCGCCGACGCAGAGGATGTCGTTCACGCACATGGCCACGCAGTCGATCCCGGCGGCGTGCAGCGAGCCTGCCTCGCGATGCAGCTCGAGCTTCGTGCCGACGCCATCGGTACCGGCCACCAGCACCGGGTCCTTGTAGCCAAGCCCGCCGAGCGCGAGCAGGCCGGCGAAGCCGCCATGCGCGTCGATCACGCCCGGGCGCACCGTCGAGCGGACGGCACCCTTGAGGCGCTCGACGACCGCGTCGGCCGCGTCGAGTGAGACACCGGCGGCGGCGTAGGTGAGGTCGTCGCTCATGCCTGCACCACCGGCAGCTGCGTGCCCTCGAAGCGCTCCTTGTCTGCCGCGAGCGGCACGACCGTCGGATACGTGCCCGTCAGGCACGCACGGCAGTAGCGATCATCACCGTGGCCCGTCGCGGCCTCGAGGCCATCGAGCGACAGGTACGCGAGCGAGTCGGCGCCGAGCTGCTGGCGAATCTCCTCGATCGACTGGTTGGCCGCGATCATCTGGTCCTTCGTCGCCATGTCGATCCCGTAGAAGCACGGGGAGA
>JBILWG010000059.1:0-10694 GCA_044369995.1 Gaiellales bacterium
GTGCGCATCTCGTCGGCGAGTTCGCGCGGCTCGGAGCCGCCGTACGGCTCGTCTACGGGTGCTTCCGGCTCAGACATCGATCCCCTGTGCGTCGCGGGCGTGCGACTCGATGAACGCGCGCCGGTCCTCGACCTGGTCGCCCATCAACGTCACGAACAGTGCGTCGGCCTCGGCCGCGCTCTCCATGTTGACCTGCAGCAGCGTACGCGTGGACGGTGCCATCGCGGTCTCGCGCAGCTGCTCGGAGTTCATCTCGCCGAGGCCCTTGAAGCGGCTGATCTCGATGCCGTCCTTGCAGCAGTCGAAGATCGCCTGGCGCAGGGCGGCGTGCCCGACGGCCTCGATCTCCTTGCGGCCCTGCGTGACCGTGTACGGGCCGGTGCCGATCAGGTCCAGCAGGACCTGATGACTGTGGCGGAGCCCCTCGTAGGCCGCGCCCGTGAACAGCTTGGGTGGCAGCGGAATCGTCTCGACGGCGCCGGTGTGCCGTTCGGTGCGGCGCAGAAGCAGTGTGCCGTCATCGTCGGTGGTGACGACCTCGATGGTGCAGCGTTCGTCGTCGGCGCCGCCCTTGGCGAACCAGTCGGCGATCGCCCCCGGGTCGAGCCTGGCCGCCAGCAGCGAGGGGTGCCGGGCGAGATCGGCGACGACGGTGCCGTGCGCGCCGCGGATGCGGGTGGTCATCAGCTCCTGCTCGCGCAGCGCCTTGACGATCGCTGCGTAGAGCTCGGCATCGACCTTGAGCGGGCCATCGGCCGTCGTGACGGCGACCTGCTCGAGGCGCTGGCCGACGGCGTACTCCTCGACCTCCGAGTCCTTCGACAGGTAGATCTGCTCCTTGCCGAGGCGCACGCGGTAGAGCGGCGGCTGCGCGATGTACACGTAGCCCGCGTCGATCAGCGGCCGCATGTGCCGGTAGAGGAACGTGAGGATAAGCGTGCGGATGTGGGCGCCGTCGACGTCGGCGTCGGTCATCAGCACGAGCTTGTGGTACCGCGCCTTCTCGGTCTCGAGCTCGTCGCCCGTGCCGATGCCCATCGCGGCGACCATCGCCTGGATTTCCGCGTTGCCGAAGACGCGATCGATGCGCGCCTTCTCGACGTTGAGGATCTTGCCGCGCAGCGGGAGGATCGCCTGGAACTCGCGATCGCGCGCGTCGACGGCGGTGCCGCCGGCGCTGTTGCCCTCGACGAGGTAGAGCTCGGAGATCGACGGGTCGGTCGAGACGCAGTCGGTCAGCTTGCCCGGCAGGCCACCGCTGCCGAACGCCGTCTTGCGGGCGGCCTCGCGGGCCTTGCGGGCGGCGGCGCGGGCACGCGCGGCGGCCACGGTCTTCTGCGCGATCGCCTTGGCCTCGGCCGGATGCTCTTCGAAGTACTGCGCGAGCGCCTGGTTGGTTGCGCTGTCGACGATGCCGCGGACGTGGGTGTTGCCGAGCTTGGTCTTGGTCTGGCCCTCGAACTGCGGCTCGGGCAGGCGGACGGAGATGACGCCGGCAAGACCCTCGGCGACGTCCTCGCCGCTGAGGTTCTCGTCCTTCTCCTTGAGCAGGTTGTTGGCCCGCGCGTAGGAGTTGACGACGCGCGTGACGGCAGTCCGGAAGCCGACCATGTGGCTACCGCCCTCGTGCGTGTTGATCGCATTGGCGAAGGAGAAGATCGACGGCTGGTACGTCATGTTCCACTGGAGCGCCACGTCGATCTCGACGCCGGCCTCCTCATCGCGGGCGCTGACGACCACGACACCGGGATGCACGACCTCCTTGCCGTGATTCATGAACGCCACGTACTCGGCGATGCCGCCCTCGTACTTCCACGTCTCGTCGGAGCCATCGCCGCGCTCGTCGATCAGGCGCAGCGCCAGCACCGGCGTGAGGAACGCCATCTCGCGCATGCGGCTCGCCAGCACATCCCGGTCGTAGCGGATGTCCTCGAAGATCTCGCCGTCGGGGAGGAACGTGACCGCGGTACCCGTCGGACCGTCCCACGTCTCGCCCTGCGTGAGCGCGTTCTGCGGATCGCCCTTGGCGTAGTCCTGGCTGTACACGAAGCCGTCACGGCGAACCTCGATGTGCAGGCGCTCGGACAGCGCGTTGACGACGGAGACGCCGACGCCGTGGAGGCCGCCGGAGACCTTGTACCCGCCGCCGCCGAACTTGCCACCGGCGTGCAGCTTGGTGAGCACGACCTCGACCGCGGACATGCCCTGGTCGGCCATCATCGTGACGGGGATGCCGCGGCCGTTGTCGGCGCAGGTCACTGACCCGTCGGTGTGCAGCGTGATCGTGACCTCGGTGCAGAACCCGGCGAGCGCCTCGTCGACGGCGTTGTCGAGCACCTCCCAGACAAGGTGGTGCAGACCACGCGTGCCGGTCGAGCCGATGTACATGCCAGGACGCCGTCGAACCGCTTCGAGACCCTCGAGAACAGTGATGTTGTCGGCGCCGTAGGACTCGCTCAAAAGGGCTCTTTCGATCGGCGTCACCGGGTGGTGAACGCACCCCCAACACTACCAGAGCAATCCCCTGGAATTGCTGATTCCTACGGGGTTTTTGGCCGCGACAGCGAGGTCGCGATCGCGCGATTGAGCGCGGCCTTCAGACGGGGGTCTGTGGTCGTCTCGGTGAGCTCGTCGGCGCGCGCCTGCGCGGCCGGCTGAATGACGATCGGCGGGTGCTTCACCGTCTCGACCGGGACGCTGATCGGACCGATTTCCACCTTGATCGCAGGGGGGCCGTCACCCGCCATGCGCTCGCCGAGCTTGCGGAGGATCGTGCGTTGCTCGAGCGTGAGGGCGTGCACCCAGGAGGCGTCGACGGCATGGACGATCAGCGTCCCGTCGCGCGCGAGGCGCGCGGGCTGGGCGACGCGCGCCAGGCCCTCCCCGACCACCTCGGTCCAGACGTCGGCGATCCGACGGATCGGGCCGAGGTCGCCCGGCATCGAATTCGCGATATCACCGCCGATCGACGTCGGCATCCGCAGCGCCGACTGCGGGTCACGGCGACGCGACGCGCTCATACGTGCACCTCGAGCGCGTGCACCAGATCCGCCAGATCGTCGACACCGTCGGCGCCGGTGGCCGTCAGGATCACCTGTCCGTGTTGGCGGCCGAGCTCGACGAGCCGCGTGCGGCGGTCGCGGTCGAGTTCCGATAGCACGTCGTCGAGCAAGAGCAGTGGCGGCTCGCCGCGCGTCTCGCTGATCAGCGCAGCCTGCGCGAGCAGAAACGCCAGCACGAGCGTGCGCTGCTCGCCCTGCGACGCACTGCGGCGGGCGTCGCGGCCGCTCAGCTCCACCACGAGGTCGTCGAGATGGGGACCGACGCCGGTCGTCTGACGCTCGATGTCCTCACGGCGACGCTGGCGGAGCGCCGCGAGCAGCGCCTGCCCGTCGCCTGGCTCCGACGCCTCGTAGCGCAGGCCCCCGACGTGCGGTGAGCCAAGCAGCTCGACGCGCTCCTCGAACAGGGGCGCCAGGCGCTCGATCAGGCGCTCGCGCGCCTCGGTGATCAGAGCACCGTGCTCGGCGAGCTGACCATCCCAGGGATCGAGCTCCTCCTCCGTGCCCTCGCGACGGCGCACGCGGCGCAGCACGGCGTTGCGCTGCTCCATGGTCTGCCGGTACGCGCGCTCATGCTCCTCGAAGCGCGGCCACGCCCCCTCGATGGCACGGTCCATCGCAACCCGGCGGACGCTGGGACCCCGCTTGACGAGGTCGAGGACATCCGGGATGAAGACGACCGAGGCCCAACGCTCACGCAGCGTGCGACCGTCCACCTGCACGCCGTCGAGCTCGAGCGTGCGAGCGCCCTTGGTGAGGCGCACGCGCGTCGTGGTCGCGGCGCCACCGGCCTCACCCTCGACCCGCACACCGAGCTCGTCGGCGCCGTCGCGGATCATCCTGCTGTCGGCCGTGGGTCGCAGGCCGGTGCCGCTCGTGCCGAGCTGCACGGCCTCGAGCAGCGACGTCTTGCCCGAGCCGTTCGGACCCACGATCGCGGTGACACCGGCGACCGGCCGCAGCTCGCCCGCGGCATGGCAGCGGAGGTCGGCGACCCGGAGCAGGTCGACGCGCATCGGCCTAGATGCGGATCGGCATGATCACGTACCAGAACGCGCCGTCGACGCTCTCGAGCAGCGCTGGCCGCAGCGAGGAGATCAGGCTCAGCTTCACCTCGTCGCCCGGAACGCTCTCGATGCCATCGCGGAGGAACTCGTGGTTGAAGCCGATCTCGATCGTCTCCGTACCGGTCGCGGCGACGGGAATCGACTCGGCGCCCTCGGCGACGTCGGCGGTGCGCGCCTGGAGGCTCAGCTGCCCGGGCGCGAGCTCGACGCGAACCGGGGTGTTCTGGCGGACGACGATGCCGACACGCCGGACGACCTCCAGCAACTCGTCCTTGGCGATCGTCGCGGATTGCTCGACGCCCTCGGGCTTGAGCGCGGTGAAGTTCGGAAACTGGCCCTCGATGCGTCGCACGCTCAGCCAGATACCGCCGATGCCGAAGGTCACCAGACCCTCACCGATCGCGACGCTGAGCGCGCCGTCGGCGCCGGCGATGCGCACGACCTCCTCCAGGGCCTTGATCGGGATGATCGCCTCCAGAGCCTCGGGCGGCGCCTTGGTGAGCGGCGCCTCGGCCACGGCCAGACGATACGAGTCGGTGGCCGCCATCGTGATGCGATCCGACTCGAACCGAACCAGCGCACCGGTCAGCACCGGGCGACTCTCGTCGCGGGAGGCGGCGCGCTTGATGCGCCCCACGACGTCGCCGAACACTGCGCTATCGGTCTCGAACACCTGCTCATGATCGATCTCCGGCAGCTGCGGAAACTCATCGACCGGTAGGCCGTAGAGGGTGTACGACGACGAGCCCGCCGTGACGAGTACGCGCCCATCGGCCTCTGCCGCCAGCTCGACGGTCTCGCCGTTGAGGGCGCGAATCAGCTCGGGTGCGATCTTCGCAGGAAGCAGCACCGAGCCCGTCTGCTCGACGTCGGCGTCGAGCGGCACGCGGAGCGTCATCTCGAGATCGGTGGCCGCCAGCTCGACGGGCACCTCGGAGCTCTCTGCGGTGAGGCGCACGTGCGCGGCGCTCTGGAGGTTGGCGCGCGTCGAGGCGGCACGCGCAGCCTGTGCGAGGCGATCGGCGAGGTGCTCTCGATTGCAGCGGATCTTCATGCGGCGACTGTCCCGATGATGGAAGTTGTTGAAAGAGAAGTTCTCAGATAGTCATCACCATAGGGGCTGGGGATGACGGGGAGAAGGTGAACGACCTCGCTTGCAGCCAGCGATTGGCGCCGGTTGCGGGTGGGGATGGCGTGGGGATGGCCGGCGGTGTCCTCCCCCGTTGCGGCCAGGGCGCTCGAGGTCTCGTGCGGTGCTGGGGATGGCGAGGAGCTCTCTCCCACGCTCCAACCCCGTTGCCCCCCAGCGTCATACCCAGCCTGGCTGGTCATCCGAGCCGCCGAATCGTCGAGGTGAGCTCCTGAACGATGTTGTAAAGCGAACGATCTTCCTTCATACGTTTGGCGATCTTGTCGTGGCCCCAGTGCACGGTCTTGTGATCACGACCACCGAAGAGCTGCCCGATCCGGGGCAGCGACATGTCGGTGAGCTCGCGGCTGAGGTACATCGCCACCTGGCGGGGGAAGACGACGGTCTGGGTCCGGCGCTCGGAGCACAGATCCTCGATCGTCAGCGAGAAGTACTCCGCGACGACGCGCTGCACGCTCTCGACGGTGACCGGCCGCGAATCCTCGGGGTACTGCGAACTGAGCACGTCGCGGACGAGCTCGACGGTCAGGGGCTCGCCGTTGAGCGTCGCGAAGGCAACGCCACGCGTCAACGCCCCCTCGAGCTCGCGGATGTTCGTCTGCACGCGCATGGCGATCGCGGCCAGAACCTCAGGATCATCGACGGGGATCTGATCGCGCGAGACCTTCTTGCGCAGGATGGCGATGCGGGTCTCGAGGTCGGGCGGCTGGACGTCGGTCATCAGCCCCCACTCGAAGCGCGAGCGCAGGCGATCCTCCAGACGGGTGATCTCCCGTGGTGGACGATCCGAGGCGAGCACGATCTGCCCGCCGGCCTCATGCAGCGTGTTGAAGGTGTGGAAGAACTCCTCCTGGATGCCCTCGCGGCCGGAGAGGAACTGGATGTCGTCGACGAGCAGGACGTCATAGGTGCGATAGCGGCTCTTGAAGTGCTCGATCTTCTTCTCGCGCAACGCCTCGATGAACTCGTTCGTGAACGCCTCGCAGGTGACGTAGCAGGCGGACAGCTCCGTGGCCGTCGTCACGTAGTGCGCGATCGACTGCAGCAGGTGGGTCTTGCCGAGACCCGTGGCACCGTGGATGAAGAGCGGGTTGTAGGCCTGGCTCGGCGACTCGGCCACCGCCAGCGCCGCCGCATGGGCGAAGCGGTTGGATGGGCCGATCACGAACGTCTCGAAGGTCGCGTTGCGGTTGAGGGTCAGGGTCCGCGGCTCGGGGCCGGCGGCCGACGACACAGCGCTCGGCGAGCGCAGCTCCGTGGCCGCAGTGGGCTCGGCGGTCGAGGCGATCGCGGTTGCCTCGGCAGGTGGCGCGGGCGCGTCGGGTTCGCCACCGACGGTGAGGGCCACGACCAGTGGCGCGCCATGGGCCGTCGAGGCGGCGGACGTGACGAGGTCCATGAAATGGCCGGTGATCCACGAGCGGACGAACTCGTTGGGGACTTCGACCTCGAGCTCGTCGGGCGTGAGCGCCTTGCCGCTGGCCCGACCGAACCACGCGCTGTAGGTCGGCGCGGCGAGCGTCTGCTGCAGCTCGTCGGCGATCGCGTTCCAGAGCGCAGCAGCAGAGGTGGGGTCGGTGGATGCGGTCATACTCGAAGGCGCGACGGTAGCAGGCGGCGGGGCTCGGGGTGAAGCGGACAACCGACCTCGATTTCCGCTGTTTGCGGGAAAAACAGACCGCTCCCAGCGTTATCCCCAGAGTCATCCCCAGCAGGGGACAACTCGAGGGCGTGCGCATGACGGTTCCCGTTTGCCCCGGTCCACGCCTGCCCGGTATGCTTCGCGCTCCCCGGAGACCGGAACCAGCATGAAGCGCACCTACCAGCCCAACGTCCGCAAGCGAGCCAAGACCCACGGCTTCCGCAAGCGCATGTCGAATCGCGCCGGCCAGGCCGTCGTCCGTCGCCGCCGCGCCCGCGGCCGCAAGCGCCTGTCGGCCTAGTTCCGCATGGCGACGGGGGCGCAGGGACGCGGACGCCTCACCCGGTCCGCCGAGTTCGACGCCGTCTATCGACGCGGCCGCTCGGCCGCCAGCCGGCATCTCGTCGCGTACGCCTTTCCCGCCGACACGGACGAGACACGGCTTGGCGTTGCCGTGTCGCGCAAGGTCGGCAACGCGGTGGTTCGCAACCGCCTGAAGCGTCAGCTCCGCGATGCGTTCGCGGCGATTGAGCCGCAGCCGGCTGGCCTGGACGTCGTGCTCGTGGCACGACCGGGCCTCGACGAGGCAGTCGAGGCGCAGGGCTTCGCCTGGCTCACGAGCGAGGTCGCCGAACTCGTCGGCAAGAGCGCAGCCGCATGATCGGCAACCTCGTGCACGGTGTCTACGCCCATGTTCTGCGGCCACTCTGGCCGGGTGGCGCGCCCGCCACGCGGCACTGTCGTTTCGAGCCGACCTGCTCGCGGTACGCGATCGACGCCGTGCGGTTTCGCGGTCCCTTCGTCGGCCCCGTCCTCGCGGTGTGGCGCCTCCTCCGGTGCAACCCATGGAATGATGGCGGGTACGACCCGGTCCGCCGGCGTCCCGACTGACGATGGATACCCTTTACGCACTCCTCTCGCCGATCGTGCGGCCGCTCGCGTGGCTGCTCGAGACGCTGCACTTCCAGGTTGGTCTCAGCTGGGGCTGGTCCATCGTCGCGCTGACCGTGATCGTCCGCGTCGCGATGATCCCGCTGACCGTCAAGCAGCAGCAGTCCTTCCGCGCGATGCAGGCGCTGCAGCCGGAGATCAAGAAGCTCCAGGCCAAGTACAAGAACGATCGCCAGAAGCTCAACGAGGAGATGATGGCGTTCTACAAGGAGAACAAGGTCAACCCCTTCGGGTCGTGCCTGCCGCTGATCATCCAGCTGCCGATCTTCTTCGCGCTCTACGTCGTGCTCGTGGACATCGCGGAGGAGGTGCAGGCCGGCGAGGACCTCTCGATGCTGTGGGGCTGGATCCCGGATATCGCCATCTCGCTGAACGACCTGCCGCCGACGACGCTCTGGCCGCTGATGGCGATCTACGTGCTGTCGCAGATGGGCGCCACGCTGCTGATGCCGACCTCGGTGGACCCCAAGCAGAAGTACATCTTCCTGTTCCTGCCGATCGTCTTCGCCTACTTCATCGTGAGCCCGCCGATCGGCGCCTCGAGCTTCCCGGTCGGCCTCCTGATCTACTGGATCACGACCAATCTCTGGACCGTCGGCCAGGCGTTCGTGATCCGCCAGTGGTTCCCGCCGCCGCTGCCACCCTCGGCGAAGGCAGCCGCCGCGGCACCCAGCTCCGGTGGCGGCCTGTCGGGCCTGCTGGGCCGCTCGTCCCAGCCCAGCACGAAGATGCCGAAGGCGAAGAAGGCGAAGGAGCAGAAGCCCGCCAACGCGACGGAGGCGGAGGGCGCCGACGCCGAGGCGGCCGGCGAGGCTCCTCCCCCACAGGCAGCGCCGAAGAACAAGGCGCAGCGCCAAAAGCGGCCGGCGAAGCCGCCGCGGGAGAAACCGAAGGACGCCTGATGGCGACCGACGAGACATCCTGCGAGGGGACGGGCGAGACCGTCGGCGAGGCTCGCTGGGCGGCCACGCGCGAGCTGGAGCGCCGGTTTCCCGGCCTCGACAAGGATGCGATCGACTTCCAGACGCTCTCGGAGGGTGAACGCGGTCTGATGGGCGTGGGCCGCGAGCCGGCCCGTGTGCTGGCACGGCTGCTGACGCTGCCGTCGGAGGAGGCGCGAGCGGCGGCCCGCTCGGCGCGGCCCGCGGCGCCGCAGGAGGAGCGACGGCCGTCCCGGCAGGCGCCGAAGCATCGGGCCGCTGCACCCACCCTCCCCCCGGCGGTGGGGCCGACGGCCGAGCGTGTGGAGGAGCTGCTCCAGGCGATCTGCGAGGGCATCGGCCTGCGCACCACGGTGCATGTCGGGCAGGGCGCGAGCGGCCTGGTCGCCACCGTGGAAGGTGATGATCTGGGCCTGCTGATCGGCAAGCACGGCCACACGATCGACGCCGTCCAGTACCTCGTCAACGCGATCGTGCTGCGGGGCGAGGAGGACGCGACGCCGATCGTGGTCGATGCGCAGGACTACCGGCGGCGCCGCGAGGCGGTGCTGCGCGACACCGCCGAACGGGCGACGCAGGACGCGATCGCCACCGGCAAGCCGATCTCGCTTGAACCGATGTCCAGCGCTGAGCGCAAGATCGTGCATCTCGTGCTGCAGGACCACCCGCAGGTCGTGACGGAATCGGGTGGCCGCGAGCCGAATCGCTGTGTGGTCGTGCGGCTGCGCGACGACGTGTAGGCGCTGCATGCGTGGCCTGGTGGATGCCCCGGCGGCGTTTCACGTGAAACGCGCTCCCCGCCGCGGAGGTTGTTTCACGTGAAACGCGTCTCCGGACGCGGTGGGTGGCACGCGTGAAACCGGATCCCCTCACCGTGTTCCTGGATCTGATCGCGGTGGCACCGCAGCGCCTGGTCGCATCGACGGAACCCGCGGCGCTCGCGGCGCACGTCGAGGATGCGCTCGGCACCGTGCCGCTGATTGCCGACGAGACGGGCCCGCTCGTCGATGTCGGCACGGGAGCGGGGTTTCCCGGGGTACCGCTGCTGCTGGCCCGCCCGGACCTGGTGGGCACGCTGCTGGATAGCCGCGCCAAGCGCTGTCAGCACCTGCAGCAGGTGGTGGATGCCACAGGCCTGGCCGAACGCGTGCGCGTGCGCAATCTGCGGGCCGAGGAGCACGCGGCGGCGGAGGGGCGCGAGCAGTACGGCATCGCCGTGGCCCGGGCGCTTGCCCCGCCGCCGGTCGCCATCGAGCTCTGCCTGCCGCTCCTGCGCACCGGGGGCGTCTGCATCCTCCACGCTGGCGCCGTGGAGCGCAGCGCGGTCGAGCAGGCTGCCGCGGCACTGGGCGGCACGCTCGAGGTGATCGATCCCGTGCCGGGGTTCGCGGCGCGCAATCGCGTCGTGGTGCGCAAGACCTCCCCCACGCCCGCGGGCTTTCCGCGACGCACCGGGCTCGCCGCCAAGGAACCACTCGTCCGAAGCCAGGACTAGCGTTACGGGCATGTCCCGTATCTATGCACTGGCCAATCAGAAGGGCGGCGTCGGTAAGACGACGACGGCGGTCAACGTCGCCGCGTGCCTCGCCGAGGCCGGCGCGCGCGTGCTCCTCGTCGATCTCGACCCGCAGGCGAACGCCACCACCGGACTCGGGCATCGCCCGGTGCGCGGCCGCTCCACCTACGAAGTCCTCCATGGCGTGCCGATTGCCGACATCGTGATCCCGTCGGGCGTGCCGGGCCTCGATCTCGCCCCGTCGCACCCGGATCTCGCGGCCGCGGCCGTCGAGCTGCCGGACCGCGAGGATCGCGAGCAGGTGCTTGGCAACGCGTTGGCCGAGGTCGACGACCGCTATCCCTTCGTGATCGTCGATTGCCCGC
>JBILWG010000207.1:0-3423 GCA_044369995.1 Gaiellales bacterium
TCTGGCCCCTTTGCTTAAGCAAAGGGGCCAGACCCCTCTGCAAAGGTGCGGGCCCAGACGGTCGGCGGCTTGCGGAAGACGAGGCCCTGGGGTGCACTGGGGCGGGTGGGGTCGGCGTGCAGGTGCGGCAGGTGCTCCGCCAGGCCGGTGATCGCCGCCCGCGCCTCCAGCCGTGCGAGGTGCATACCGAGGCAGACGTGCGGACCGGTCGCGAAGGTGGTGTGCAGCTTCGCGTTGGCGCGGCGTGGATCGAACCGGTCGGGGTCGGGGAAGATCGACTCGTCGCGGTTGGCGGAGGCCATCGAGAGGATCACGAGGTCGCCGAGCGGGATTGCGGCGCCGCCCAGCTCGAGGTCCGTCGTCGCGTACCGGTCGAGCACCGCGGCGGCGGGCTCCATGCGCAACGACTCCTCGATCGCGCCGTCCAGCAGCACCGGATCGGCCGCGACCGGCCCGAATTGCCCCGTCGAGAGGAGGTGGTGCAAGAGGTTCGCGATCATGCCCTCCGTCGTCTCGATGCCGCCGAACAGCAGCACCGCCGCGTTCGACGTGAGCTCGTCGCGGGTCAGCGCGGAGGCGTCGCCCAGTGCGGCCGCCAGCAGCGAGGAGTCGGGATCCGCCTGGTCGAGCGCGGCATGCAGCGCGTCGGCGAACGAGGCGTACGCGTCGATGCCGTCCGGCGACACTGGCTCGCCCGCACTCATGCGCTGGACGGCGTCGACGATGCGCGTATACCAGCTGAGGATGTCCGCCTCGGCAGCCGTCGCAAATCCGAGCGCGAGGATCATCATCCGCGCCGCGAGCGGTCCGGCCAGCTGCGTGCGCAGCTCGACCTCGCCCGCTCTGGCGAACGTCCCGATCAGCCGCTCGACCTCGGCAGCGGCCTCAGTGGTGAAGCGCTCGCGGATCGCGTCGAGGCGAAAGGGGCGCGCGAAGGGTGCGCGATGCCGTGCGTGCTCTGCGCCGTCGGTGGAGAGCATGCTCGGGCCGGTGATCTGACCGGTGGTGAAGCGCGGATCGTCGACGGTCAAGCGCACGTCGTCGCGCATCGCAGCGAGGGCGAGATCTCGGGTGGTGACGACCCACCCGTTCAGCGCTGGGACCCAGCAGACGGGAGCCGTGGCGCGCAGACGTGCGAGCGTGGGGTGCGGGTCGCGGTCGAGTTCGGCGAGCTCGACCCAGTCGGCGGCGGGGGTGCGCGGCGGCATGCCGGCAGCCTACCGATCGGTCAGTGCGGGAGCGCGAACTCGCCGACGATGAAGAAGAGGAGGAACGCGAGTGGCACGAGACCCGCGAACGCGAGCACGGCGCGTTCGCGGAAGCGGATGATCGCGATGAGCGAGCAGACGCCGCCAGCCAGCATCAGCCCGAGCTGCGGAAAGGCGCCGAGTGGACCGAGCAGCGACCACGCGGGCATCAGCAGGAAGCCGACCGCGCCGAGGATCAGACCCCACATCCCGAGCCGCGTCTGGGGGCGCCACGCCAGCGCGTGACGGGCCGGGCGAGCGTTCGTCTCGTGTCGTGCAACTCCATCACCCGCGACGGTACTCCGCGAGCCCCGACCACGTAGGCGGGTTTCCCGTACTGCTGCTCAGGCCTGCTCGGCGAGCAGTGCCTCGATGACGTTGGTGACGGTCGGCGCCGCCGGATCCATGTTCGAGGCCCAGCGCGCGACGGGCAGACCGTCACGGTCGAGCAGGTACTTCGTGAAGTTCCACTCGGGCGGCGCCCCGATGTCGTCGGGCTCGGCGGCGAGCGCGGCGAAGACGGGGTTGGCGTCGGGGCCGATCACCGACGAGCGTGAGAAGAGGGGGAAGGTGACGTCGAAGGTGGTGGAGCAGAACGTCTTGATCTCCCCGTCATCGGCGAACTCCTGTTGGAAGTCGTTCGAGGGGAAACCGAGGATGACGAAGCCCTCGTCGGCGTAGCGCTCGTAGATCTTCTGCAGGTCGCCGTACTGCGACGTATACCCGCAGCGCGAGGCGGTGTTGACGACGAGCACGACCTTGCCGATGTACTCGGCGAGCGCGACGGGTGTGCCTTCGATGCTCGGCATGGATCCGGTGAGGACGGGTGTTGCGCCGGCGGGCGGCTCGGGTGCGGTGATGGGTGCACTTGGCCCGACCTTCGCATCGCGCTGTTCCGCACCACCGCAGGCAGCGAGGATCACGAGGGCGAGCAGGAGCAGTGGAAGGCAACGGCGCACGGCTGGCTTTTCGCCAAAGCGTGCACCGCGGCCGCATCGCTCGGTCGCGCCGCGCCTCGTGATCTGGACGTGGTGCTCGAGGAACCCAGGAAAAAGGGTGCAATGACCGGCCACGGGAGAACCGCCGCCGGACGAACCCTCGGTTACTCCGCACCCGAGGGCGCGACAGGCGCTCTAGCCCGCGGGCAGGTACTCGTTGGTGTAGTACGTCGACGGCGTCTGGACGTCGCGGAGCTGGTTGATGCTGACGAGCGCGTTGCCCAGCTCGGTCCACTGCTCATCGGTCTCGACGAACAGCTTGCCGTCGGCGTTCTTCATGTACTTGGCCGTGTCGGTCCAACCAGCGAGGTTGTACTTGTTCGAGCCGCCGTTGTCGGGGTAGGCCTGCTCGTAGAGCGTGACCGCCTCCTCCGGGTTGGCGATTGCCCACTCGGTGGCCTGCGCGATTGCGCTCATGAACGCCTTGGCGGCCTCGGGGTTCTCGGCGAGCCAGTCGTGGTTGCCGGCGTACACCCAGATCGGCACGTTCGGTGCGCCCGCGTCGGTCGCGAGGAGCATGCCCGGCGTCTCGCCCGTGGCGTCCTCGACGGCGGGGATCAGGTAGTTCGTGGTGTTCGTGGCGAGATCAACCTTGCCGTTGAGCAGCAGCGGCGCGTCGTTGGTGACGGTCACGATCTTCACGTCGCTCTCGGTGAGGCCGGCGTCCTCGAGCACGAACGGCAGCATCGCGTTCGTCCACGTGTCGCCGAACCCGGAGATCGTCTTGCCCTTGAGCGTGCTTTCGGAGACGGTGGTGCCGGGCTTCGAGAAGAAGCCCCAGTTGTTCGACATCGTGTAGTTGCCGATCGACATGACGGGCACGTCTTCCTGCGCGGCAGCGGCGATATCGGTCGTGGTGACCATGCCGAGGTCGGCATCGCCCGTGCCGAGCACCTTCGTAGCGGTGGCGGAGTCCGGCGGCAAGGACAGCGAGACGTCCAGGTTGGCGCCCTTGAAGTAGCCCTTCTGCTGCGCGACGACGATCGGCACGCTGAGGAAGTCGATGCTCGGCCAGAAGTAGACGAGACGCACCTTCGTCGGGGCAGCAGCGGCATCCGTGCCGGTCGCGCTGGACGACGAGTCGTTCGACGAGCCACCGCAGGCCGCGGCGACAGCGGCGACGAGCAGGGCGACGGCGAGGACGAGCGGGCGGGCGTGCTTCACGAGTTGGTCTCCGA
>JBILWG010000208.1:0-3418 GCA_044369995.1 Gaiellales bacterium
GCGGAGGTGGTACCGCCCCCACCCGGGGCCGCCCCCTTGGGGACATCCACCTACACAAGCGCCAGGTGCGCGTCCTCCCAGGCCGTCATCGCGTCATCGAAGTACTTGAGGCGCGTCTTCTTGAACTCGCGGATCGAGTAGAGGACCGTGTACTCCTTGAGGCCCGTCTCCTCGGAGAGCGCGGCGAGCACGGCCTCGCACTCCTCCTTGTCGCGACCATGCGTCATCGAGAAGAGCCGGTACGGCCAGTCGGGGTAGACGGGGCGCTCGTAGCAGTGCGAGACGCCGCGGTACGAGGCCATGATGCTGCCCGCCTCCTGCACCTTGTCCTCATCGACCATCCAGACGCCCATGCCGTTCTGAACAAAGCCGGCCTTGCGGTGGTTGAGGACTGCGGCGAAGCGGCGCATGCGGCCGTCGGCCAGCATCTGCTGCGCAAGTTCGAGGAGCTCGCTGGCGGTGAAGCCCTGCTGCTCACCGAGCACGGCCAGCGGCTCCGGCACGGCCGGCATGTCAACCTGCAGCGCGCGGACGGCGCGGATCTCGCGCTCCGTCGGCGGGCGACTCGGCGGCTGCTCGACCGGCGCCGTGCGGACCTTCTTCGCCGCGGGGTCACGACCGCCGACCATGTCGAGGTCGACGCCGATCTTGAAGAAGCGCAAGGCCGGCAGCGGGCGGATCGACTCGACGTCGCCCATGCGGCCGAGCAGGTCGATCGTCTCGTCGAGGCCGATCTTCGTGTCTGGCGGGACGGCGAGCGTGAACCACAGATCGAACTGGTGCTCGCGCTCGTAGTTGTGCGTGACGCCCGGGTGCGCGCTGAACACATCGGCCGCCAGCTGCTGCTTGCCCTCAGACGAGCGCGCGGCGACGAGACACGAGCGATAGCCAAGGCGACGCGTATCGAAGATGCCGGAGATCTGGCGCACGACGCCCTCGCCACGCAGCTTCGTGATGCGCTCCAGCATCTCGTCTTCTGGCATGTCGATCTCGGCGGCAAGCGCGCCCCAGGGGCGCTCCGTCAGAGGCAGTTCGTTCTGCAGGCGGTCGAGAAGTCGGCGATCGTCGTCATCCATGCACGGCAGCGTCACCGCCCTCGGCCCCGCTGTCAACCACACCCCAACCGGCGACAACCCGTGGTAGCCTCTCGGTGTCAGCCGGGGACATGTGGTCCCCCGAGAAAGGGTCATCGCCGACATGGAAAGCCGCCGCCTCATCGCCATCGTGATCGCCATCGGAGCGCTGTCGCTCGGCGTGCTCTCCGCCTGCGGCGGCTCGGATGCCTCGGGCACGCTCGGCGGCGAAGTCACCATCGGCACCGGCACCAACCCGACCGAGACACCCGTCGACGAGGGCGCTGCCACGACGAGCGAGGCCGCAACCACGGAGGCCGCCGGCGAGACGACCGCAGCGGCTGCCGAGGGTGACGCCGCTGCCGGCGCCGCGATCTTCACGTCCGCCGGTTGCGGAGGCTGCCACACGCTCGCGGCTGCAGGCTCGGCCGGCGCCGTCGGTCCGAACCTCGACGAGGCGATGCCCGACTACGCCCGCGTGATGGAGTTCGTCACCAACGGCAAGGGTGCGATGCCGGCGTACAGCGGCCAGCTGTCCGAGGACGACATCAAGAACGTCGCGGCCTACGTGTCGCAGAACGCCGGCAAGTAGCCCCGTGCCACTGCCGGAGGGTCTCGATCCCACGCGGATCGAGGGCGTCTTCGTCGATCTGGACGGCACCGTCGTCCATCATGCTGAGCTCCTGCCGACCGCAATCGACGCCGTCGCCGCGTTGCAGGCGACGGGCGTGCCCGTGGTCGTGGCCACCGGCCGGATGTTCATCTCCGCGTGCCGCTTCGCCGACCTGCTCGATGCCGCCGACCCGGTGATCTGCTTTCAAGGCGCCCTCGTCGGCAGCCGCTCGACGGGCGAGGTGCTCCACCACGAGCAGCTCGATGCGGACGACGCGCGCGAGATCATCGCAGCGATCGCCGAGACGGGTGAGCATCTCAACGTCATGACGGCAGATGCGTTCTACGTCGCCGAGGACAACGCCGAAGCGCAACGCTACGCGCAAAGCGCCCGCGTCCCCGTCAACGCCGTCGGCGACCTCGCGGCGTGGCTCGACCAGCCCGTCACGAAACTCGTCGTGTCGGGCGAACCCGAGCGGATGGACGCGCTGCGCGACGCGCTCGTGCCCCGGTTCGGCGACCGCGCGTTCATCGCCAAGTCGCTGCCCTTCTACCTCGAGGTCGCTGCTCCAGGCGTGCACAAGGGCGTCGGCTGCCAGGTCGTCGCGGACCTGCTCGGGCTGGATCAACGCCACTGCGTGACGATCGGTGATGGCGAGAACGACCTCGAGCTGATCGACTGGGCGGGCTTCGGGATCGCCGTCGGAGGCGGACACCCGGAGCTGATCGAGCGGGCCGACTGGGTTGCACCCTCGATCGACGACGACGGCGTGCCGCGCGTGCTGCAAGCGATCGCCGAGGCCCGCTCGAACCAGCGGTAGGCTGTCGCCATGATCGATCTTCGCCTCGTCCGTGCCGACCCCGACGCCGTCCGTGCGGCACTCGCCCGCCGCGGCGACGCCGAGTTGCTCGAACCCGTGCTCGCCCTCGACACCGAGCGTCGCGCGCTGCAGGTGCAGGTCGACGAGCTTCGCGCCGAGCGCAACCGCGCCTCCGAGGAGATCGGCGGCCTGATGAAGATCGCCAAGGACGACCCCGCCGCGAAGGCCAAGGCCGAAGCAGCCCAGGCCGAGATGCGCACGCTGAAGGAGACCCTCGACGGGCTCGAGGAGTCGCTCAAGAGCATTGACGAGCGCCTCAACGAGGCGTTGCTCGTCGTACCGAACCTTCCGCATCCCGAATCGCCGCTCGGCAACACCGATGAGGACGCGCGCGAACTGCGCATCGTCGGCGAGATCCCGACCTTCGACTTCGAGCCGCGCGACCACCTCGAGCTGGCTGGCAGCGGCATCGACATGGAGCGCGGCGCCCGGACCTCGGGCTCGCGCTTCGGCTACCTGACAGGCGACATTGCGCGTCTCTGGTGGGCAATCTCGCGGATGGCCCTCGACACGCTTTCCGACGCGGGCTTCACGCCCGTCATCCCGCCCGTGATGGTGCGAGAAGAGGCGATGTACAAGACGGGCTTCTTCCCGACCGATCGCCAGAGCGTCTATCAGCTGTCTGATGACGACCTCTTCATGGTCGGCACGAGCGAGGTGCCGCTGGCGTCATTCCATGTGGGCGAGATCCTCACCGCAGAGGAGTTGCCGCTGCGCTACGCGGGCCTCTCGTCGTGCTTCCGTCGCGAGGCCGGTGCTGCCGGCCGCGACACGCGCGGCATCTTCCGGCTGCACCAGTTCGAGAAGGTCGAGATGTTCTCGTTCTGTCACCCCGACAAGAGCTGGGACGAG
>JBILWG010000060.1:0-10665 GCA_044369995.1 Gaiellales bacterium
ATCGGTGAACAGAGGTTATAGGCGGAGGAGGACGGAGTGTCAAACCCCGTAACCGCGCCCGTCGCTCGTGTGCCGTGCGAAATCGCACGGTGAGCGCTGCTGCGCGCGACCAATCCGCATTGCGGGTACCGTTCGCGCCATGACGACGCTGCTTCTGCGCAACTGCATCTTCGGCGACTCGACAGTGGGCGAGACGGGTGATCTGCTGGTCCGCGACGGCGTGATTGCGGAGCGCGGACCGGACCTGCCCTTCGTGCCGGAGGAGGATGCGGAGCACGTCGAGATCGATGCCGAAGGACTGACGGCGCTGCCGGGCGCGATCGACGCGCTCACCCCGATCGGCAGCCCGCGTGGCTCGGGCGTGCCCGCCGACGACCTCGGCTCGGGGACGATCGCCGCAGCCCGCGGCGGTGTGACAACCGTCGTCGTGCCCGTCGCGCCGGGCGAGCGCGAGACGTGCGATGTCGCATTCCATGATGCGGAGCGACGAGCGGGTGGCAACGTCTTCGTGGACTATCAGTTCCTGATCGGTCTCGGACAGCCCGCCCCGGACACGGCCGAGCGCATCCGCGGCGTGGGCTACCACGTCGGCTTCGCCGGCGCGTATCTCGACCTCGATGCCGTGGATCAGGCGGCGACGGCCGGACCCGGCGCCCTGCTGCGCATCGCGGCGCTCGGCGATGTCGCGATGACGGTGCGGATGGCGGGACGCCTGCGGGGCGCGGTCGAACGCACCCGTCTGCAGATGCTCTCGAACCTCGGGGCGCTCGCCGACATCGCGCCGCACGTCGCGCCCGTCGTGGGCGCGGACGCGGTGGCGGCTCTGCCGGAGACGATCGTGACCGGCTCCACGAGCCTCGCGCACCTCTGTCTCGACGAGCTGCCGCAGGGCATGCGCATCGCTCCCGACCTCGGCACGCCGGAGGATCGTGATGCCCTCTGGGCCGCCCTCGCCGATGGACGACTCGAGGGCGTCGTCAGCGATCACCGCTCTGAGCCGCTCGAGGGCGTGCACGACTGGGTGGGCATTGCGTCGCTCGAGCTCTTCGTACCTGCGCTGCTGTCCTTCGGCGTGGCTGCGGGCCGCATCGACCTGCCGACGCTCTGCGCGATCATCGCGGAGCGTCCCGCGCGGCGTCTCGGTATGTGGCCGCAGAAGGGGTCCCTGCAGGTCGGTGCCGATGGTGACGTCGTGCTGGCCGATCCGACGGCCGTCTGGACGGTGGATCCCGCGCAGCTGGAGGGGCGGGGCAAGGCGCCGGCGTGGCACGATCGCGAGCTGACGGGGCGCGTCGTGCACGTGTTCTCGCGCGGGCAGCAGATCGTCAACGACGGCTTCCCCCTGTTCCGTCCCGGCCGCGGTCGGCCCGTCTAGGAGTTCTGCCCCGGCCGCGGACGATCCGTCCAGGTGTTCTGCCCCGGCCGCGGACGACCCGTCTAGGTGTTCTGCCCACGAGCCTGTGCGACGCTCGTCGTCGTGGGGACGGGCGGGTGATCCGTGTGGATGTCCCAAAAGGGTCTGACCCCTTTGGGACATCCAGCCCGCTGCGTCAGAGCGGCAGCTCGGGCTCGCCCGCGGTCCAGCCGCCGTCGACCGGCAGCACGACGCCGGTGATCAGCGACGCCGCAGGCGAGCAGAGGAACGCCACGACGCCGCCGATGTCGCGCGGCTGTCCAACCCGGCCCACGGGAATGCGGCGAATCGCCGCGGCGTGCACCTCGGGGATCTCGAGCATCGGCGCTGCCATCGGCGTCCAGATGAACGTGGGGCAGATGGCATTGACCGTCAGGCCGTGCCTCGCCCAGTCGATCGCAAGGCTGCGTGCCATCGTGGCGACCGCGCCCTTCGACATCGAGTAGCCGGCCTGGCTCGGCAGGGAGACCAGCGCCGCCTGCGAGGAGATCAGCACGATCGACCCTCTCCCCGCCGGGATCATCGAGCGCGAGGCGGCGATCGCCCAGTTGAACGATCCCTTCACGTTGACGGACCAGAGCGTGTCGAGATCCTCGTCCTTGACGTCCTCCGCGGTGACGTTCTCGGTCAGCACGCCGGCACAGGTCGCGAGGAAGGCGATCGGGCCGAGCTCGGCCACGATGCGCTCGGCCGCCGCGTCGACCTCGGCGCGCGACGACACGTCGCAGCCGATCGCCAGCGCCCGCCGGCCCAGCGCCTCGACGAGCGCGACGGTCTCCGCGCAGCGCGCTGGATCACGGTCGACGCACGCGACGTCCGCGCCCTGCTGGGCCAGGGCGACCGCCGCCGCCTGCCCAATGCCCTGGGCCGCACCGGTGACCACGGCGACGCCGTCGGTCTGGAACGAGATCTCGAGCTCTGCCTGGTTCATCGGGTGTCCTCCTGCAAGCGGGCGAGGCGGATCAGCCCCGAGTAGTCGAGCACGCCGAGCTGCTCGGCCTGTGCCTCGTGGTAGACGGACGTGGCGGCCTCGATCAGGCCGGGGTCGAGCCCCATGCTGGTCAGGAACTCCTCCGAGAGCTCCATGTCCTTCGTCATCAGATCGAGCGTGAACAGCGCCTCGTAGTCGCGATTCGACGGATGCGCATCGTCGACGCCGAGGCCGGGATAGCGCGCGCGCATGACGCGCGAGTCGCCGGTCGAGCGCGACAGGATGTCGAACAGCATCGCGTCGGACAGTCCGGCGCGGCGGCCGGCGGCGAGCGACAGGCACAGGCCGGCCATGTGCAGGCCCGCCAGCATGTTGTTGCAGAGCTTCGCGGCCTGCCCCGTGCCGTGCCCGCCGGTGTGCACGACGAACGCGCTCCAGGCCTGGGCGATCGGCTCGAGCGTGGCGTAGGCCTCGTCCGAGCCGCCGATCATCGACGTCAGACTGCCCGCTTCCGCGCCGACGGGGCCACCGGACAACGGGCAGTCGGCCACCAGGATCCCGGTCGGCTCCAATTCGGCGGCGAGCTCCTGCGCAAGCGCAGGCGGGCTCGTCGAGACGTCGGCCAGCAGCGCGCCGCGCGGCAGCACCGGCGCTGCCTCGCGGGCGACCTGCCCGACGAGCGCGACGGAGGGCATCGACAGCAGGAAGACCTCGGCGTCGCCGCAGATGTCCGCGATCGACGACGCGGAGGCATCCGCGCCGATCGAGGCCGCGTACTCCATCGCCGCCGGAACGGGGTCGTACACCCGGACCTGGTGCCCGGCTTCGACGAGATGGCGGACCAGATGGCGCCCCATCGTGCCGACGCCGGCGAAAGCGATGCGCGTCATCATCAGTCCGTGCCGACGGGGATGAACGGTCCGGCGCGGTGCACGAGGCCTGGCAGGTCGCGGCCCATCACACCACCGAGCCACTCGCTGACGCGGATCAGCTCGTCCAGATCGACGCCGGTGTCGACGCCCATGCCGTCGAGCATGTAGACGAGGTCCTCCGTGGCGATGTTGCCCGTTGCGCGCGGCGCGAACGGGCAGCCGCCAAGGCCACCGATCGATGCGTCGAAGATCGTCGCGCCGGCCTCGAGGCCGGCCGCCGCGTTCGCATAGCCGGTGTTCCGCGTGTTGTGCAGGTGCAGACCGACGGGAGTGCCGGGCACGGCCGCCAGCGTGGCGGGCACGAGCTGCGTCATCTGCGTCGGCACGGCCACGCCGACCGTATCGGCGAGGATCACCTCATCCGCGCCCGCGGCCACCGCAAGGCGGGCGTGCTCGACGACCAGGCCGGGATCCACCGGTCCTTCGAACGGGCAGCCGAAGCTGACGCCGAGCGTCATCGTGACGCGCTTGCCGGCGGCCTTCGCACCCTCGACGAGCTGCTGGCCGATGACGGTCGCCTCGTCGAGCGTGACGTTCTGGTTCTTGCGGCAGAAGGTGTTCGTCAGCGGATAGGCGACGTGCACCTCGTCGACGTCCGCGGCGATCGCATCGTCGAGCCCGCGACCGTTCAGGATCAGGCCGGCGTAGATCACGCCGGGCTTGCGGTTGATCGTGCTCATCACCTCGGCGGCGCCTGCCATCCGGGGCACGGCCTTCGGGTTGACGAACGAGACGGCCTCGACGCGCGGCAGGCCCGTGGCGGACAGGCGGTCGACGAGCTCGGCGCGCTGCGCAGGCTCGAGCTGGACGGGGTCGTTCTGGAGCCCGTCTCGCGGGCCGACGTCACAGAGCGTGATGCGCATGGATCCTCCGGTCGGAATGACGGCAAGCATACCGGCCACTCCGGGAAATCCAACGTTCGAGGCAGTATTCTCCCGGGCATGAGCACCGCCGCCTACGCACCCGCCAACGTCGTCCGCGATCTCAAGGAGTTGCACGCCCTGACCGGCGGGCCCGACGGCGCTCGTCGACTGGCGTGGACCGATGACTGGGTCAAGGCCCGCGATTTCCTCCGCGCCAAGCTCGACGAGATCCCGGGTGTCAGCTACGAGCAGGACGAGTGCGGCAACATCTGGGCGACGCTGCCCGGCGCGCGCCCCGAGGCGGTGGCCGTCGGCAGCCACGTCGACGCGGTACCGCGGGGTGGCTGGCTCGACGGCGTGCTCGGTGTGATGGCCGGGCTCGAGGTGCTGCGCTCGGCCGCGGCCGCGGGCACGCCGCCCTGCACGATCAAGCTGGTCGACTGGGCCGACGAGGAGGGCGCGCGCTTCGGACGCAGCCTGCTCGGCTCCTCCGCGTTCGCCGGCACGCTCGAGATCGCGGACGTCCGCGAGTTCACCGACAAGGACGGCATCCGCCTCGACGACGCGCTGAAGGCCATGGGCGTGGATCTCGACCAGTCGCACCTCGCCAAGCGCCGCATCGACGACGTCAAGGCGTACCTCGAGCTGCACATCGAGCAGGGGCCCGTGCTCGAGAGCGAGGGGCTTGCCGTCGGCGCCGTGCTCGGCACCGTGGGCGTCGAGCGCTACACCGTCACCTTCCGCGGCCAGGCCGCGCACGCCGGATCCACGCCGATGCTGCAGCGCCGCGACACGTTCTCGGCCGCCGCGCGCTTCGCGCTGCTGCTCCGCGACGTGGCGATCAGCCACGAGGGCGTCTCGACGATCGGCAACGCCAACTGCACGCCGGGCGTCGTCACCGCCGTCCCCGGTGTCACCGAGATCCTCGTCGACCAGCGCCACCTCGACGCCGACACGCTCGCTGCGATGAACGCCGACGCGCGCGCCGCCTCCGAGGCGGCCGCGGCTGAGTTCGGCTGCACCGTCGCGTGGGAGCAGCTCTGGCGCATCCCGCCGATCCCGTTCGACCCCGCGCTGATCGAGGATGCGCGTGCCGCCGTGCGCGAGGTCACCGGCACGGACCGAGCCCTGCCGTCGGGTCCGCTGCACGACGCCGCCGAGATGGCGCGCATGGTGCCGACGGTGATGCTCTTCGCGTCCTCGACGAACGGCCTGTCGCACTGTCCGGAGGAGGACACGCCGGAGGAGCACCTGCTGCTGGCGGCCGAGGCCTTCGGGATCGCCGCGGGGCGGGCGATCGACCGCGTCGGGTCGCTCTAGCTGTTCTGCCTCTGCGCCTGCGAGACGGTTTCCGTGGGGATGGGTCAGGGTACCGGCCTGGGGGTTTCGGGAGGGTGTTCGGGTATGGATGTCCCAAAGGGGTCAGACCCTTTTGGGACATGGCGACGGATCTCGGCAGACCGACAGCGCCCCTTATGTCCCAAAAGGGTCTGACCCCTTTGGGACATCCACACCCGAACGATGACGGGCCGCGTCTCACGGGCTCGTAGGCAGACCATCGAGCACAGTGCCCGCGGAGGCGCTCGTCGCGCCTCCGCGGGATCGAGCCTAGCCCGCGAACTGCGGGATGATGTCCTTGCCGTATACGTCGATCGTGCGCTCGCGATCACCGGCCATCAGATAGATGTTGTAGTGCTTCACGCCGATCGCCTCGAGCTCCTTGAGCTTGGCGACGTGCTGCTCGACGGTGCCGAGGATGCTGAAGCGATCCGCCGTCTCGTCGTCGACGAACTCGCCGTGCGCGGCGCCCTCGCGGGAGTGGTCGTCGTAGTTGTAGAACTCGCGGCGTTCCATGTAGGACGTCAGCGCGTCCGGCAACTCGGACTTGTCGTAGCGCTGCAGCAGATCGAACACGTGGTTCGAGACCATCGCCGGGAACCAGCGGGACGCGTCGCGCGCTGCCGCCATGTCGTCCATCAGCACCGCCGGGGCACAGACGATCGGCTCGAGGGCGTCGGGGTCGCGGCCGGCCTCCTCGGCAGCCGCGCGCGCGAGACCCATGATCCACTGGATGATCTCGGGGTCGGCGAGCTGGATGATCACGCCCTCGGCATGGCGCCCCGCGACGGCGAGGGCCTTGGGGCCGTACCCGGCGAGGTAGAAGGGGATCTCGGGGAGATCCTTCGCCCAGGCGAGCTGGAGCTCCTTGCCGTTCCACTCGGTCTTCCGACCGTTCATCAGGTCCTTCATCATCGCCGTCGCCGCCTCGTACTCCGCGACCTTGACGGGCTGCAGGCCGATGTAGCGGCGGGCGGAGTCGCCACGGCCGATGCCGAACACGACGCGACCATTCGAGATGTCATTGAGCGTCGCGTGCGCCGATGCCGTCACGGTGGGCTCACGAGTACCCGGATTCGTGACGCACATGCCGAGCTTGATGCGCTCCGTGCCAAGGGCCGCCGCGGTCAGCAGCGGGTACGGGTCCTGCCAGAGGACGTGCGAGTCGTAGGTCCAGCCGATCTCGAAGCCATTGTCCTCGGCCTGCTTGAACAGGCGCACGAGGTCCGTGTACGGCGGATCGGGGAGAACGGTGATGCCGAAGTGCATGGTCAGAGACTCCTTACGCGTCCGCGTGCTGCTTGAAGAACGAGGTGACGAGCTCGGTCGCCTCGGCGGGGCACTCGAGCAGGCCGGCGTGGCCGATCTCGGTGAACTCGTGCACGGTCGCCCAGTCGCCGATCGCGTCGGCGATGTCGTGGGCGCTGAAGCCCCCGGTCGCGAGGCGGGGCGGCGTCATCGTGTCGCGGGAGCCGTTCGTGAACAGGATCGGCCGCTTGATCTGGCGGGCGAGATGCTCGTTGTCCATGTTCTCCATGGCGAGACACGCCCAGCGGACCGTGTACGGCGGGTTCAGGCGAATCACGTGGCGCACGAGGTCGAAGGTGCCCGGGTTGTCGGCGAGGAACTGGTCGCCGACCGCCTGGATCGTGACGAGATCGCAGAAGTCGTCGAGCGGCATCGCCTCCGCCATCTTGCGCCACGTGCCGAAGTAGACCTTGCGGTACAGGTCGCAGCGCGCCATGCCGCAGTCGGCGCAGGCCGCGATGGTGCGCTCGGGATACTTGCCCACGAAGGCGATCGTGACCATGCCGCCCATCGAGGTGCCGTGCACGAAGGCGCGGTCGATGCCGAGGGCGTCGAGCAGCAGCGCGCCTTCGTCGGCCCAGTTCTCGACCGAGTGCTCCACGTTCGGACAGTCGGAGCGGCCGTAGCCGGTGGCGTCGTACGACAGGAGGCGGAAGCCGCGCTCGCGGAAACCGTCGTTGACGAAGCCGAAGTTGTGGCGGCCGAACAGCGAGCCGCCGAACTGCAGCACGATGGGACCGTCCTCCGGCCCCGTCAGCTCGTAGTAGATGCGGTTGTCGTTCGCCAGCGTGACGAAGGGCATGGTCTCTCCTCCTGTGGTCTCCCGGCGCCTAGGACGAGCGGCGCAGGCGGGGTATCCTCTCCTGACCGGAGAGTATCCGGGGTCGAGGGGAAAGGGAAACCGTGATGGCCGGAGAGTTGGAGGGACGCGTCATCGTCGTGACGGGCGCCGAGGGCGACATCGGCCGTGCCACGGTGGGACGACTGGCGGCAGAGGGCGCGCAACTCGTGCTGACAGACCTGCGCGCCGAGGTCGCGGAGGTCGCGGACGAGGTTGTGAAGCAGGGCGGTTCGGCGGTTGCCGTGCAGGCCGATGTGACCCGCGCCGAGGACTGTGCGCGTATCGCCGCGGCGGCCCGCGAGGCCTTCGGTGGCGTCGACGCGCTCATCAACAACCACGGGGCGATCGTGGGTGCGCCGTTCCTCGAGACGACCGAGGAGCAGTGGGACTTCGTGCATGGCGTCGTCCTCAAGAGCATCTTCCTCGTGTCCCGGGAGATCGTCCCGCTGATGGCCGATCGAGACGGGGCGAACGTGGTCAACATCGCGAGCACCGGCGGCATCAAGGCCCTCCGCTACATGAGCGCGTACGGCGCCGCCAAGGCCGGCGTCATCCACCTGTCCAAGTGCATGGCGATCGATCTGGCCGATCAAGGCGTCCGGGTGAACGCGATCTGTCCGGGCGTGATCGATACGCAGCAGCCGCGCCAGTTCGTGGCGGGGCTGCCCGACCCCGATGCCGCCTTCGCCGCGTTCGAGCCAATGCATCCGATCGGCCGGGTTGGCCGTGCCGACGAGGTGGCCGACGCGATCTGCTTCCTGGCCAGCGAACGCGCATCGTTCGTGACGGGATCGGCCTTCATCATCGACGGCGGGATGACGGCCGTATGAGCCGCCGCGTACTGATCACGGGTGGTGCGTCCGGCATCGGCGCTGCCGCCGTCGCGCGATTTCAGGAAGAGGGATGCCGCGTCGCCGCGCTCGACGTCGACGAGGCGATGCTCGCGCAGAGCGACGCCGACGCGGGCATTGCCTGCGACGTCTCCGACGATGGGTCGGTCGCAGTGGCGGTCGAGCAGGCAGTCGCAGCGCTCGGCGGACTCGACGTCGTCGTGACCGCAGCCGGCGTCGCCTCGCGCGGATCCGTCGTCGAGTGCACGCCGCAGGAGTTCGGTCGCGTGATGAGCGTCAACGTCCGCGGCGTCTATCTGACGTGCCGCGCGACGATTCCGCACCTGCGCGAGGCGGGCGGTGGCGCGATCGTCGTCGTCGCCTCGCAGCTCGGCATGGTCGCCGTGCCGGATGCGGCAGCCTACTGCGCGTCGAAGGGCGCGGCCGTCAACCTGACGCGCGCGATGGCGCTCGACCATGCCGCGGAGGGCATCCGCGTCAATTGCGTCTGCCCGGGCCCCACCGACACACCGCTCGTCGAGCGCTTCTTCGCCGAGTCCGGCGATGCCGCGGGCACGCGCAAGGCGTTCGAGGATGCCGGCGTCATCGGTCGCCTGATCGAGCCGGCGGAGATCGCCGAGGCGATCGCCTACCTCGCGAGCGAGCGGGCGAAGGCGACCGTCGGCACGGCGCTCGTCGTCGACGCCGGGTACACGGCGCGCTAGGTACGCCCGCGGCGCGGTGGCGGGTCGACCGAGATCACCTTCGTGCCGGCCCATTTGTCGCCGAGACGCTGGCGGCGATTCTCGCCCGTGACGATGATCCAGAGGATCCCGAGCGCGTAGGGCGTGACGTACGGGAAGAGATCGACGGGGCGGGCGAGCGTGCGCTTGGCCGCAGCAGCGGGTGTCAGTGGCGAGCCGCTGCCCATGACCGCCCGGATGCGGGCCGCGCGCTTGCCGGGTGTCTGGCCGTTCCAGAGGTACTCGAACAGGCCGTAGTAGAGCAGCCACCAGATCACGTAGACCACGTAGACCCAGAGGGGAAGGGTGAACGAGCCGTCGGGCTTCTGCTCCCGCGTGAACAGGCTGAGCCAGAAGAGCACGACGGTGATCACGCCGAAGTCGAGGCAGCCCGCGACGATGCGGATGCCGAGACCACACGGCGTCGGACCGGTCGACCCATGAACGAGAATGCGACGTGCTTCGGCGGAATCCACGCCTGAAGGGTTGCAGGACACGGCGTCGGAGGTCGCCGCAGCACGCGGTCGGAAGCGGACGCGGGGCACGCGGTAGGCTGCCGCCATGACAACCGTCGGGCTAGTCGGGTGCGGCAACATCGGCGGACGCGTCGCCGGCGTGCTGGTGCGGGCCGGTCATCGCGTCCTCGCCTGCGATGCCGATGCCACCAAGGCAACGGCGACCGGAGCGGAGCCGGTGAGCCTCGCCGAGGTCGTGCAGGCGCCTGTGGTGCTGCTCTCGCTGCCGTCCTCGCGCGAGGTCGAGGCGGTCATCGAGGGGCCCGGCGGCCTGCTGGAGCACGGCGCGGCGGGGCTGACGATCATCGACCTCACGACCGCCGACCCTGCCTCGACCCGGCGCCTGCACGCGCGTTGCGCCGAGCAGGGGATCGCCTTCGTCGACGCGGGCGTCACCGGTGGTGCCGCGGCGGCGGAGCAGGGAACCCTGGTCGTGCTCGTCGGCGGTGATGCCGAGGCAATCGAGACGGCGCGTCCCGTGTTGGAGGCGATCTCGTCGCAGCTGCTGGTGATGGGGCCGAGCGGCGCTGGCCACGCGACGAAGGCCGTCAACAACGTCCTCAACGCCGTCACCCTTGCCGCGACCGGCGAGGCGATGCTCGCTGGCGTCGCGGCCGGTCTCGATCCGACGCGTCTGCTCGAGGCGATCAACGCCGGCAGCGGCGGCTCGTGGGCGAGCGCCAACCGCTTCCCGAGGATCGTGGCGGGAGACGAGATGGCCGGTGGACTCTCCGTCGCGCTGATGGCCAAGGACGTGGACGTCTTCCTGCGCCTCGCCGAGGAGGCGGGGACGCCGACCGCGATCGCCGAGGCCTGCATCGCGACGTATCGCGCTGCGATCGAGGCGGGCTACGGCGACGAGGTCGCCAACGCCGTCGTCGCCGCGATGAACGGCGGCACGCCGTTGCACGATCGCTGATCCGGAACCGCGTCTGGAAAGAGAAAAGCGT
>JBILWG010000209.1:0-3396 GCA_044369995.1 Gaiellales bacterium
GGCGCGCGTCCGATTTGCTGCGCCTGCCGACACGCAGCGTGAACCGGCGATGTCCTCGCGTCACACCGCGGTTCGGACACCATGGGCCCGGGCCCATGGTGTCCATTGCGCGCGCGGAAAAACCGCGCAATCATGCCGATCTCGCACATGCCATTTTCGTCAATTGGCTCCAGTGCTGGGTTTTCGGGCATGACACGGTGGGCCCGGGCCCATCGTGTCCTTGGCAGCGCGAGGCCGCCGCTTGGGCGCGGCCGATCTGAGGTGCGGAAGGCCGTTCGCGCGACCCGTGCGCAGCGACCTACTTCAGAACCCAGGCGCCCGTCTTGATGACCGGGATGCGCTCGCCCTTCGCGGTGATGCCAGTGACCGACAGGTCGTCGCAGCCGATCATCACGTCGACGTGGATCTTCGAGACGTTGAGGCCGCGATCGCCCTTGATGCGCGCGTCGGGGAAGCGCGTTGCGCCGTAGGCCGAGCCGAACGCGACGTGCGCCACGGCATTCTCGTCGAGCAGCGTCGTGTGGTAGATCCGGTTCGCCTGACCGATGCGCGACGCCTTGTCGACCAGGGCCACCTCGCCGAGACGCCCCGCGCCCTTGTCGCGTGCGAAGTACGCCGCGAGGTACTCGCGCTGCTTGGCCGTCTTGGCCTGCACGCGCTTGAGCTCGCCACCGCTGAACTCGGCCTTGATGCCGTCGAACATCTGGCCGTCGAGCGACAGCGGCCGCGTGCACGTGAAGTGACCCTCCGTGTAGCGGTAGTCCGGGCTCGCGAAGACCTCCTCCGTCGGGAGGTTCGCGCACCAGCGACGACCATTCGGCGTCTTCATCTCGGCCGCACACCAGCGCGTCTTCCGTGCGAGCCCGACGCGCAGGTCGGTACCCGGCGCGACGAACTCCATCTGCGTGAAGTTGCGCTTGTTGACGAGCGCGGCGCGCCTCACGAGGTTCTCGACGTGCGTGCCCCACGCCCCGGCCGGATCGTCTGCACCGATACGGCAGAACGAGAGCAGATCCTTGGCGAGCGCTCGCTGCGCCCGCTCGACCGACAGCTTCGGATAGACCTGTTTGGCCCAGCCCGGCGCGGGATACGCCACCACGCAGAAGCGCGCGGTGCCGGCGGCGACGGCCTTGAGATACGCCTCGCGCCCCGGCATGCGCGCGGTCATCTCGAGCATCGCGCGCTTCGGGTCGACGCCCTTCATCAGACCGGGATTCTCCTCGCCGGCGACGGAGATCAGCGATGCGTCAGCGGCGATCAGGTCCTTCATGCGCGTGAGGTGCCAGCGCGGCGTCCACTTCAGCGACTGCACGTCCCTCGCACCCGTGATGCGCGCGCGGCGAATCACCGGATCGACGTAGAGGACGTCGACGAACCGCGCACCCGACGCATAGGCCGATTCGACCAGCGCCTGCACGTACGGTCGCGACCCCGGCTCACCGTGAACGGCGACCGTATCGCCTTTCCTGATATGCAGGCACGTGTCGATCACCGCATCCGCGTAGCGGGCCAACTCGACGGGGGTCATGACAGTCATGGACGGCACGTTACACACTGGCGGGGTCGCCTCTCTGACGACTCCAGTACCATTCTTCGCAGTCGACCACGGAGCCAAGGTGACGAAGGAAGAGAAGATCGAAGTCGAGGGCGAAGTGACGGAGTCGCTTCCGAACACCATGTTCCGCGTCATGCTCGATAACGGGCATGAGGTGCTCGGCCACATCTCCGGCCGCATGCGACGCCACTACATCCGCATCCTGCCCGGCGACCGCGTGAAGGTCGAGCTCAGCCCGTACGACCTCACCCGCGGGCGCATCACCTACCGCTACAAGTAGGCAGGAGCCGAGCGGGCGCGCCCACTGGCGTACCGCACGACCGGTACTACCACTCGGGGATCTCGGCCGGCTCAGCCGGCGCGGGTGCCTCCGCAGCGGTCTGCTCGCCGATCGGCTGCGCTGCGGCCTTCGGCGCGGACTTGGCGCGCGCCTTCGGCTTGCTCCGGCTGCGGCCGCGCTTGGGCGTGAGGCCGTCGGTCGAGAACGTGGCGTCATCGGCGTCGTCGATCACGACGCGACGCATTCCCGAGGCGGTGAACTCCACGACCGGCTCGACCGGTGCCTCGACGTCGGGCGTCTCGGCGGCGGACTCAGCCTCGTCGGCAGTGGTCTTCGCCTTCGCCGTGCGGCGACGCTTGGGCTTCGGCGCGGCATCGGCAGCAGGCTCCTCCGAGCTCTCAGCCTCCCGCGGCGACACGGCGGCGGCCTCGTCGGCAGCGGACGCATCGATCGTCGCCTCCTCCGCGGCTTTCCTGCGACGGGTGCGCCGCTTCGGCGGTGCCTCCTCGGCCGGGTTGGTCGCGGCGGCTCCGGACTCCTCATCGGCCACCAGCTCGCCCTCGGCGCCCGTCTCTCCGCCGGCGCTGCTCTCGTCGACAACAGCAGTCTCCACGCTCTCGTCGACCTGCGCGTCGCCGTTGCCCTTCTTCTTGCGGCGACGGCGACGGCGCTTCTTGGGCTCCTCGTGCGCAGCTTCGTTCGGCAGCGCGCCGATCGCGGATGGCAGTACCGAGCCGGATAGCGCTGCCGCCGTGACGCGCGAGCGCGTCGGACGCTTGACGCCGCGCGGCAGCGGGACGTTGGACCCGAGCGCCGCGGCGAGCGCGCGCGGATCGGCCGACATGCGGATGCTGGCGTCCTCGAGCACACGCTCGGCGGACGGATCCGTGGTGCGCACGCAGGCGAGGATCGCCGCACCGACGTCGAGCGGCTGCTCCTCGGCAATCGCGACGACCGCCTTGGCCTGGGCACGCGCCTCCTCTCCCGTCTTGCCGCCGAGGCTGCGGAGCAGGTCGCGACCGTTCTCGAGTGCAGTCGCGACCCGGCGCTGCTGCGCATCGTGCGAGGCACCCGCCAGCCGCCACGCCCACGCGGTGACGTAATGGTCCGATGCCTCGCCGAAGCCATCGCCGAGCGCGAGCAGCAGCGTGCGCGCACCCTGCTGGCGATCCTGCCGCCACGTCGGGGCGCGCTCGACGAGCCGCACGGCCTGCTCGAACAGATTCGTGCCCGGACCGCTCTGGGCAAGATCGCGCAGTGCCTCGAGGCGCAGCTGGCGATGCCGGTTCTCGGCCGCGCACTTGGCGAAGAAGACCATGCGGGCCTCGCGCGGCACGGCCACGAGCACGCGGGCCAGCTTCTCGAGATCCTTGGGCTGCGCCCGCTCCGCGGCGTGTGCGGCCCAGAGCTCCTGCTCGTCCAGCGGGAGACGATCGACGGCGACGGTCTTCCAGTTGTCGCGGATCACCTGCGCACGGCGGGCCGGATCGGGCGTCACGGGCACGACCCACGGTGCCTCGCGCACGAGCGCCTTCGGGAGCCGGCGCCAGCGGCGACGCAC
>JBILWG010000061.1:0-10586 GCA_044369995.1 Gaiellales bacterium
TCGCCTATGTCGTCGGGCACCTCACGGCGGCTCTGCGTCCAGTAGGAGATGCATTGCTCCGCGTTGAGGACGTACTCCTCGTCGAGCGCGCCGGTCGGGCAGGCGTCGACGCAGAGCGTGCAGGAGCCGCAGCCCTGCCGCACCGGCTCGGGCATCTCATAGTCGAGCGGCGCGTCGGTGATCAGCGTGCCGATCGAGATGAACGAGCCGAGGCCGGGTGCGATCGCCATCGTGTTCTTGCCGCCGAACGTGAGCCCCGCGCGGCGCGCGCCCTCACGATCAACGTGGTGATTGGCGTCGACGTGCACGGCGCTGCGGTAGCCGTCGGCCTTGAGCGCGTCGCGCACGCGACCGAGCGCCTCGCGCAACGTGGCGTAGGGATCGCCCCACGCGTACCGCGGCAGCCGGCCGATCGGTCCGTCGGGTCGCGGCGTGGCGGGCTCCCAGATCGGCAGGATCGCGCTGATCACCGTCTGCGCGTTTCGCACTGCCAGCTCGGGATGGCACGACACCTCCGGGCGCGCCGCGGTGAAGCGCATGTCGGCCCACAGCCCGCGCTCCACTCGATCGTGCAGCGCAGCCTCGACCTCGGTGTACGCCTCGGCGGGTGCCGCCCCCAGCAGGATGTCGTCCTCGCGGACGAGTTCGGCCAGCGCCTTCAGCGACGGAGTCGACATGCAGAGAGCGTATCCGCCACCGGATGCGGACACGACGCAGCGCCCATCGGTACCTCGAGCACGCCCCGGTAGACGCGGGGCCGCGGGCAATCACGGTCGGCTCGCTGCGCACCATGACAAGGTGGGCCCGGGCCCACCATGTCATGTGCCGCGTCTGCCCCACGCGAGCGTGCACAACAGACCCGTGACAGTGCACCTCGCCTGCGCATGCGTCCGTGAGCGTCTCGCGCGTGTGCATGCGCGACGCGTGGCACCTCTCCCCCGATTCTCCGACGATGATCACGGGTGCCGGCGGCGGTAGTGTTCTCCGCATGCCCGCAGCCGAAGACGAGGTCGAGATCTGGACAGACGGCGCGTGCTCCGGCAACCCCGGCCCCGGTGGCTGGGCCGCGATCCTGCTGTGGCGCGGCCACAAGAACGAGATCTACGGCGGCGAGCCGGAGACCACGAACAACCGCATGGAGCTGATGGGGCTGATCAAGGGACTCGAGACGCTGACGCGCCCGTCGAAGGTCGTCGTGGTGACCGACTCCGCGTACGTCGAGAAGGCGTTCACGCAGGGCTGGCTCGAGAACTGGCAGAAGAACGGTTGGAAGACCGCGGCCAAGAAGCCCGTCGAGAACCAGGACCTCTGGCAGGCCGCCCTGGCAGCGGTAGAGCCGCACGAGGTGCGCTTCGAGCGCGTCAAGGGACACGCCGGCATCGAGCTGAACGAGCGCGCCGACGAACTCGCTGTGCTCGGTCGGGACGAGGTGGCACGGTACTGACCGCTTTTTTCCCGATCTGGGCTATGCTCCCGCAGCATTCCTAAAGGGAGATACAGGTCTCGTGGCACAGCAGGTTCGACGCAAGCGGAATACGCTTCCCCCCAAGAAGCGCAAGCGCGTCCAGATTACGGACGATCAGATCCGCTACACCAATGTCGAGGGCCTCAAGCGCTTCCTGTCGGATCGCGGCAAGATCCGCTCGCGCCGCATGACGGGCCTGTCCCGCCGCCAGCAGGCGCTCGCCGCACGTGAGATCAAGCGTGCCCGCGAGATGGGCCTCCTCCCCTTCGTGATGCCGAAGCTCGAGCGCGCTCGTGGTGGCGGTCGCCCCGACCGTCGTGGCGAGGATCGCGACGATCAGACGATGGCTTCGGTCGAGGCACAGGAGGCTGGCGCCACCGAGGTGCTGACCGCCGTCGCTGACATGCAGGACGAGGTGGCAGTCGAGACTGCCGCCGACGACTCCTGAGTCGCCTGAACTGCTGAGTCGCTCGACCCCGTGCGTTCGCCTGCGCGCAGACTCCCCGCCTGCACGTCGCCGCTGATGCGCGCTGCCGCGTTCGGCACCATGGCCTGCCTCCCAGGATCACCCGGAAGCGAAGACTGCACGCGTACGCGCGGCGCACCGCACTGGCGATGGCGACGCGCCTAGAAGCCGAGAGCGAACTTGGCGTCTTCGCTCATCAGCTCGGGCGTCCACGGCGGCGTCCAGACGAGCTCGGCCTTGACGTCCTTGACGCCGGGGATCTCCGTGATGGCGCGCTCGATCTCGGCCGCAATGTGCGGTCCGGCCGGGCATCCCATCGACGTGAGCGAGTACGTCATCGCGACGTTGTTCTCCTCATCGACGTTGACCTCGTAGACGAGGCCGATATCGACGATACCCATCATCAACTCCGGATCCTCGACCTGGTTGAGGGCCTCGATGACAATCTGCTTGGTGACTTCGCTCATGGTGATCCCTTCGCGTTCTCCCACAGGGTAGCCGACGAGGGGGACTAGGAGCCGAGTCGATCGGGCAGCTGCCGATGCGGCCAGACGCGCAGGAAGGCGGCGCGCTCGTCGCCGTCGCGCAGCGCGGCTTTGATCTCCGCCAGCGCGTGGCGATCGGAGCCCGCCATCTGCTCGGCAAGCGCCTCAGCCCACCCGAGCTGGTCCGGGGCCGGCACGATCGCCTCGATCAGCCCCAGACGCTCGGCCTCCTCCGCCCCCACCCGCGCGCGCGTCGCCAAGAGCCGCAACGACGCGGATGGTCCGACCAGACGCTCGAGACGACCAAGCCCGCCGAACCCTGGCATCAGACCCAACGAGGCGTGAACGAAGCGCAGCTCGGCCGCCGGATCGGCGATGCGCCAATCGGCCGCGAGCGCAAGCTCCGAGCCACCGCCGACCGCATGCCCCGGGAGGCTCGCGAGCACGGGGATCGGGAGTTGCGCCAGCAGGTCGCCGAGCCCGGTCCCCGCGTCGGTCAGACGCACGCCGCTCTCATCGAGCGCCTCCCAATCGCGAATCGCCGCACCGGAGCAGAAGACGCCATCAGCGCCAGTCAGCACCAGCAGACGTACAGCGGGATCGGACCCCGCAGCCAGTGCGTGCAGCTCGACCAGTTCCAGGGCCTCGGGGCTCAGTGCATTGCGTGTCGACGGATCGTCGAGGGTGATGACGGCGACGGCGCCGTGCTGCGCAAAGCGGACGGGAGGCATGCGCGCAGCCTACTGGTCGGACGCCGCCGGACGTTCCGCGTCGAGCGCGGCGATCGCCCGGGCTGCTTGCGCGCGGTAGTCGGCGACAAGCTCGGCGTAATCCTCGTCGCCGATGTGGTTCGTGGCACGATCCACCTCGAGCTCCTTGATCGCCTGGAGCGCAAGATCCCGCTCCTCCCGCAGTGCGAGACGACGGCGCTGATCATCGGACAGGGGATCGAGCTGGTCCGTCTCCTCCTGTGGGCGCAGCACAGGCAGGGCGATGAAGATGACCGCAGCGAGTGCGATCGCGGCGAGGATGAGGATGGCGATCATGACTCTCCGGGCAGCGTCTCTTCGCCGTAGCGCTTCGCGATGCGCTTGCGTTCACGCGGATCGGGCCAGACGCAGAGCAGCACACCGCCGGCGAAGAGGAAGCCGGCGATCCAGAGCAGTCCGACGACGGGCTTGTAGAAGGCCTTGATCTGCACCGCACCGTCGACACGGATGCCGTCGAGGATGATGAAGAGGTCACCTTGCGTGAGCGTCGTGTGGATCGCGACCTCATTCGATGTCGTCTGCTCGCGGATGTAGGACCGCTTCGCGGGCTTGAGGGTGCCGATCTCCTCCCCATCGCTCACGACGTTGAGCACGGCGGCCCGCTGGCGATAGTTGGGGCCCTGGGTCTGCTCGACGCCTTCGAAGGTGAGGACGTTGCTGCCGATGGTCAGCGTCTCTCCCTTCTTGAGGACGCCCTGCGCCGATGTCTCGTAGGCGCTCGCGCCCACCGCGCCAACCACGAACACGATCACGCCGAGGTGCACGATGTAGCCGCCGTAGCGGCGCCGGTTGCGATCGATCAGGTGCAGGAATGCGATCGGCCAGCTCTCCTCGGCAACGCGGTGGCGCGCCACCGTCCCGCGGACGAACTCGCTGATGATCGTGACGGTCACGAACGCGCAGATGCTGCCTGCGGCGACGCCGGGCCAGGACGAGTCGAGGCCGAACGCCACCATTGCGATGCCGGTCGCGAGGCCTCCGAGGAAGGGCCAGAGAAATGTCGTGCGGATCTGACGCAGCGATGCGCGGCGCCACGCGATGAGCGGGCCGATGCCCATCAACAGCAGCAGCGGCAGGCCGAACACGATCACGAAGAATTCGTAGAACGGCGTTGAGACGGACTCGCGCACCTGTCCGACTGCTTCGGTCAGCAGGGGATAGACAACGCCCCACAGCACGGCGAACGCGATGCCGACGAGCAGCAGGTTGTTGAACAGGAAGGTCGCCTCGCGACTGACGAGCGACTCCATTCGCCGATCGGCTTTGAGCTGCGGCAGGCGCCACATGATCAGCGCGAACGAGCCGCCGATGATCAGGACGAGCGCCACCATGAAGTACCAGCCGATGTCGGAGGCCACGAACGCGTGGATCGACGAGAGGATGCCGCTGCGCGTCAGGAACGTGCCGAAGATCGAGAGGGCGAACGCACCGGCGATCAGCGAGATGTTCCAGACCTTCAGCATGCCCTTGCGCTCCTGCACCATCACGGAGTGCAGGAAGGCCGTCGCGACGAGCCATGGCATCAGCGCGGCGTTCTCCACGGGATCCCACGCCCAGAAGCCACCCCAGCCGACTTCCGTGTAGGCCCAGTGCGAGCCGAGCAGCATGCCGATGCCGAGGAAGCCCCAGGCGGCGAGGGTCCAGCGGCGCGACGCGACGACCCAGCGCGCGTCGGTACGGCCGGCGAGCATCGCCGCCATGGCGAGCGCGAAGGGGATGGCGAGCCCGACGTAGCCGAGGTAGAGGCTCGGCGGGTGCAGCGCCATGTACGGGTTCTGGAGCGACGGGTTGAGGCCGAGTCCGTCAGCAGGAGCGACCTGCGTCACGAAGGGGCTGGCGGGCACGACCAGCAGGACCAGGAAGAACGTCGAGATCAGGGCGAGGACCATGATCATCCACGGCTGAAGCTCGCCGAGCACGTTGCGGGTGCTGCGGACGCCGAGCAGGCTGCAGATGGCGAGGAGCGTGGACCAGAGCAGGAGCGAGCCGGCCTGGGATCCCCACCACGCGGTCATGAGGTACACCGTCGGCAGCGAGCGCGACGACGTGTCGGAGACGACCTTGAACGAGAAGTCGTGCGTGAAGAGCGCGTACAGGAAGATGGCATCCGCGATCAGGACGAGCGCGAGCACGGCCCAGAGTCCGTGGCGCGCACTGACGAGCAGTCGTCGATCGCGGCCGGTGGCGGCCCAGAGGGCGGCGCCGGCGCTGTAGATGGCGATCAGCAGCGCGAGGATCAGCGCGCCTTGGCCGATCAGTGCCACGTCAGCTCCTCGCGGCTCAGGACTTCGTATCCGACGGTGCCGGCTTGTCCGTGTACTTGGACGGGCACTTCGTGACGAGCGTGTCGGGGACCGCCTTGAAGACGCCGTTTTGGAGGGTGCCGTCGATCACGATGTCGCGACCGACCTTGTAGGCGTCGGGTACCGCGCCGGTGTAGACCACGTCGACGGTCTGCGAGCCCTTGTAGTCCTTGACGGTGAAGCGCATGCCGCCCGGATCCGATGCGTCGCCGCTCGACTTGGTGACCTTGCCCTCGAGCCGCACCTTCTCGCCGTCGTAGGCCTGAGCCTGCGCGACCATGAGCACGGGGATCGACGAATCGGCGAAGGCGGTGTAGACGGCGAACGTGCCGAGCAGGGACGCCACGACGAGCGCAACGACGAGGCGCACGTGGCGCATGCCCTGCTTGGGCGATTCGGGGGTGGCGGCGGGCGTCTCGCTCACGTCTCACAGTCTATCGGAGCATTTCGTTGCGCAGCCGTACTGAACCTCCGTCACTTTGCATCGGGGCCAGACCCCTTTGCTTAAGCAACGGGGTCTGGCCCCTATGCAAAGTTGGGGGTTGGTCAAGCGGCGTCGGGGTAGGACTGATCGATGCGCTGGAGTTCGTCGCGCATCTCCGCGCGATCGATGTACGACATCGCGTCGGCGTAGCCCTGGCTGTACGCCGTGCGGAGGTACCAGCCGATCAGCTCGGGATCCCAATTCTCGCGGGGCACTTCGAACAGTTCTGCCCAGAGCCCCGCCAGTCGGAGGTCGAGCAGCCGTGCGAGATCCTCGTGCGCTTCCACCTGACGACCACGCTAGTCAGGCCACCGGACACGCCAGCACTAACCGGTATCGTGCGCGGCGTGGCCATCGCCTTCACCGTAGATGCACCACGCCCGTTCGAGGCGAACCCCGGGATCGTCGCGATCCAAGCGAAGCGGCCGATCGACGCGCTGGAGATTCGCGTCGACGGCAAGCGGTATCGACTGATCACGCTCGCGAAGCCGACCAAGCGGACCACGGTCGGTCCGCTCGGATTGCCGTCGCGCGACCTGAAGCTGACTGTCGTCGGGTGGGCTAACGGCAAGGTCATCGGACGATCGACGATCACCAACGTGCTCGGCCTGCCCAAGTCTGCGTTCGTGTCGCGCCCCATCACCACGACGCCCGTGCTCGCCCAGCGGCGGATGGCGCGACTGCCACGCCCGGCTGGCTCCGCGGCAGCGTGGGCGATCAACATGCAGACAGGACGTGGAGCCTCGTGGAATGCGGGTGCGCGCTTCTCCGGAGCGAGCACGGTGAAGCTGCCGATCATGCTGGCGTACCTGATGGGCCTGAAGCGCGATCCCGTCGGCGCACGCGAATGGGGCACGCTGCAGTCGATGATCCGCGGCTCCTCCAATGACGCGGCGAACACGATGCTGGAGGCGATCGGCGGTAGCACGGCCGCGGGCGGCGCCAAGGCGACCGCGGTCGCGCATCGACTCGGTGCGTTCCGCACCGACGTCGCCGCCGGCTACCTCCCGGGCCAGGATCGCCGCGGGCCCAATCCGCCCGTGCGCGTGAACGACCAGCCGCAGACGAAGTGCTGCAAGATCGTCACGGCACACGATCTCGGCGTGATGATGCAGGCAATCGTCCAGGCCGCGGGCAACAAGGGGCGCGCGCGACGGCTCGGGCTCACCCCGCGCGATGCACGGGTCGCGCTCTGGCTCCTCGCGCACACGAGCTATCCCGGCCTGTTCGATCCGTCGACGCCGTTCGTGACGGCGCACAAGATCGGTTACATCGACACGGTCTGGCACGACGTCGCCGCAGTCTTCACGCCCTACGGCACGCTGGTGACCGTCGCCCTTACGGAGCACGCCGGAGGTGCGAGCGAGGCGGCTGCGGGCGCGTACGGAAAGCGCGTGCTCGACGTGGCCGAGACGGGACTGAACGGTCCGACGCAGCCTGTCTTCGGGCCGTAGATACGATGCGTGGGTGAGCGCGATCGCTGCTGAGGGCCTGACGACGGCGCAGGTTGCCGAGCGCCGTCGTGCGCTCGGTGATCCCGAGCCAGAGCGTACGAGCATTCCGCTGCGCGCGATCATCCGCCGCAACGTCTTCACGCTGATCAATCTGATCACGCTCGGCTTCCTGATTCTGATCTTGATCGCCGGGGCCTGGAAAGACGCCCTGTTCGCCGGCGTGATCGTGATCAATGCGCTGATCGGCATCATCCAGGAGGTGCGTGCCAAGCGCACGCTGGACCGCTTGGCGCTGCTGATCGCTCCGCGTGCCACGGTGCGTCGCGATGGTGCGACGGTGGAGATCCTCGCCGACGAGGTCGTGCCGGACGATGTCGTCGAGCTCCAACCGGGTGACCAGATCATCGCTGACGGCGAGGTCGTGGAGGCGCGCGGCCTGGCGATCGACGAGTCGATCCTGACGGGCGAGGCCGACCACGTCTCCCGGCGCGTGGGCGACACCGTCTATTCGGGTTCGTACTGCACCGCTGGGGCTGGCGTCTACCGCGTGACCGCCGTCGGCAGTGCCGCCTACGCGAACCGCTTGACGAGCGCGGCCAAGCAGTTGAAGGATCAGCGCTCGCCGCTGCAGCTCGACATCGATCGCCTGCTCCGCGCGCTGTTGCTCTCGATGATTCCGCTGGCGGGTGCGCTGCTGGTGGCGTTCCGCATCCACGAGACGGACTTCCAGCAGGCCGCGGAGACGGCGACTGCCGGCCTCATCTCGGTCGTCCCGGAGGGGCTGATCCTGCTGACGAGCATCACGTTCGCGCTGGGCGCCGTGAAGATGGGCCGTGCGGGCGCGCTCGTTCAGCGTCTGAATGCCGTCGAGTCGCTCGCTGGCGTGGACACGATTTGCGTGGACAAGACGGGCACGCTGACCGATGGGTCGCTGCGGCTGGCGAGTATCGTGGCGGCGCCCGAGCGCACTGAGGATGGCGTGCGGCGGCTCGTCGGGCGCCTCGCGGCCTCGGCGGAGATTCGCTCAGGCTCGTCGGACGCGATCGCCGCGGAGATTCCGATGAGCGCTGAGCCGGTGCTGGCGGAGTTGCCGTTCTCCTCGCGCTGGAAGTGGTCGGGTGTGCAGTTGGAGGACACCACCATCGTCCTGGGCGCACCGGAGACGCTGGGCGCGGGGCCGCTGGCCGAGACGGTTGCGGCGTTTCAGGAGCAGCGGGGGCGCGTGCTCGTCGTCGGAACGGCGAGCGGGCTTCCGGCGATTCCTGAGCACGATGACGAGCCGCTGCCGTTGCCGTTCGGCTTCCACCCTGCGGGACTGGTCGTCCTGGAGGAGCAGATGCGCGAGGACGCGGCTGAAGTGGTCGGCTTCTTTCGTGCGCAGGGCGTCGATCTGAAGGTCATCTCGGGCGACGCGCCACGGACGGTCGAGGCCGTGGCGGAGGCTGCGGGCTTTGGCGAGACGACGGCGATCAGCGGTGCGGATCTGCCGATGGGTGATCTCGAGGCGATGGGTGACGTCGCCGTGGCGCACAGCGTCTTCGGGCGTATCACTCCAGAGCAGAAGCGCGAGCTCGTCGATGCGTTGCGCCGCCGCGGCCGCTACGTCGCGATGATCGGCGACGGGGTCAACGACGTGCCCGCCATGAAGGCGGCACGGATGTCGATCGCGCTTGGCTCCGGCTCGCAGATTGCGAAGGGTGTCAGCGACATGGTGCTCTTGAATGGCTCGTTTTCATCGCTGCCGCAGGGCGTCGCCGAGGGGCGCCGCATCCTCGCGAACATCCGCCGCGTGGCGAAGCTGTTCGTGGTCAAGAGCTCGTTTGCCGCGCTGCTGATTCTGACGATCGGGGTGGCGGGTGAGGCCTATCCCCTGCTGCCGCGCCATCTGTCATTGGCGGGTGCCTTCACGGTCGGCATTCCGGCGTTCCTGCTGGCGGTGGCGCCGAGCGTGGGCCTGCCCAGCAAGGTTCCGTTTCTCCGCGATCTCCTGCGGTTCAGCGTGCCGGGTGGGCTTGTGAGCGGCGTCGGCGTGCTCGCGGCGTACAGCATCACGCGCAGCATCCCGGGCCACAATCTCGAGGATGCGCGCTCGGCGGCGCTGCTGGTGCTGATTCTGATCGGCTACTACCTGATTCTCCTGCTCGAGGATGAGGCGGTCGAGCAGTCGCACGTGCGCGCTTGGGGCGTCGGTGTGCTGATGGCGTGCCTGGTGATCGGAATCCTCGGCGCGTACTACATACCGTTCGTCGCCGACTTCTTCGAGATCAATCCGCCGGACTTCATCGAGTGGCTGGTGATTCTCGGCTCGGTCGGCTTGGCGATCGGCATCCTCGGCGTGCTTGGCTTCCGCGCGCCACTGTTCGTACGCCGCCTGTTTCAGCGCTCCAAGCCACTCTGACTTTGCATAGGGGCCAGACCCCTTTGCTTAAGCAAAGGGGTCTGGCCCCTATGCAAAGCTAATCCGCGCTGAGAGGCGCTGGCGCGTTATCGCCACCGCCACCGGACGCGCCAGTAGCAGCATCGCCCCCATTGCCCTTGCCGCGTCCGCGCCCGCCGCGACGGCGGCGGCGCTTGCGCGGTGCATCGCCTTCGGCGCGCGGCTCGGACGAGCTCGGCGCATCACGCTCGGCAACGACCTCCGGGTTGTCGACGATCGCCTCTTCGGCCTCGCCCGACTCCTCGGCAAGCGCGATCTCCTCGGCGACCGCGATCTCCTCCGGCGACAGCTTCGGCAGCGGCTTGTCGATGCCCCAGCGCTGGATCTCGCGCTTGAGGAGCTTCTCGATGGCCTCGAGCTTCGGCTTCTCCTTGTTGGAGACGAACGAGATCGCGAAGCCCTCGCGACCAACGCGGCCGGTACGGCCGATGCGGTGCACGTAGACCTCGGGCTCGTCGGGCAGGTCGTAGTTGACGACGTGCGTGACGTGGCTGACGTCGAGGCCGCGCGAAGCGACGTCGGTGGCCACGAGAATCGGGATGCGCTTACCGCGGAACGCGATCATCACGGAGTCGCGGGCGCCCTGGCCCATGTCGCCGTGCAACGCGCGGACCTTGTGGCCGCGGCGCTTCAGATCGTCCGCAAGTTTCTGCGTACCGATCTTCGTACGCGCGAAGACGATCATCGTCGGCGGTTTTGTCTCCTCGATGAACCGCTCCAGC
>JBILWG010000210.1:0-3378 GCA_044369995.1 Gaiellales bacterium
GGTCGCAGCAGGCTGTGGTGGATCCTCGTCGTCGCAAACCTCGGCGGCCTCCTGCACGGAGAGCGGTCCCACGTGCGTGCGCGTTGGGCTCGGCCAACCGCTGTACCTCGGCACGCTTCTGTTCGAATCGGATCCGATCGGAGTCGACGTCGCGCGCAGCATCCGCTTGGCGATCGACTATCTGGACGGCACGTTTGATGGCATTCCTGGCCAATTGCTGGGGCATGACGTGAGCGTGGTGGCGGAAGACGACGGCTGCTCTGCGGTCGGTGGGCGCACCGGCGCCATCCGGCTCCTGCAGGAGCCGGCGCTGGTAGCGGTGATTGGGACGTCATGTTCCTCCGCGGCGTTCGGTGCGGCAGACGTGACACTCGAGAAGGACAACGTGCTGTTGCTGTCCGCGTCGAATACCGCGCCTGGGCTCACCGATTCTTCCACGCACGAGCGCAATTACTTCCGCATCGCGTTCAACGACATCATTCAGGGATCGACCGTGGCCGACTTTGCGTTCACACGCCAGCAGTGGGCGACCGCGATCTCCGTCCACAAGGAAGATGACGCGTACTCAACGCAGCTGACGGAGGCGTTCACGCAGTCCTTCCTGCTGCTCGGGGGAACGTCGCTCAGCGACCTGGGCGTTTCCGAGAGTCTTCCCCCGGCTGCCGTGCAGCGGGCCGTAGCCAAAGCGCAACCGGCGTTTGTCTTCATTGCCGAGTTCACCCCTGTGTGCGACGAAATCGCTGCCGCGATTCGACAGGCACCGAGCACGCGCGACATTCCCATCGTGGTGTCGGAGGCGTGCCAGACCCCTACGTTCCTCAAGACGCTCGGTGCGGATGCCAACGGCATCTACACGTCGGGACCTGATTTCTCGACCGTTCGCGAGTCGGAGTTCTATAACACGGAGTACCTCCCGGCGTATCGGCGCCTCACAGGTGGCGATCCGATCGGCGTGTTTCATCCGACTGCTTGGGATACCGCGAACCTGCTTTTCGACGCGATTCGAAGGACGGCCGTGAGCGACTCCAGCGGTGTGCTGACCATCGATCGAGAGGCACTGCGCCGCGCGCTGCTCGAGGTGCGTGGGTACGAAGGCCTGTCGGGGCGGCTGTCGTGCACGTCCAGCGGCGACTGTGCTGAGGGTGCGAGGATCGCCATCTATCGCGCACCGAACTGGCCGGTCAACAAGGGCGACGCTGCGGAGCCGATTTTCAGCCAGCTTAAGACCCTCTCGCAGATCAAGAGCGGCGGCTGAGTACCGCCTCGCGCATACTTCGGGCGTGGTCACGCAAATCCACCTCTGGCTCGGTCTGATCGTGATCGCCATCAACCTGATCGCCGGCGTCTGGGGCCTGTTCGTCTGGCGTCAGCGCCTGCCCGCCAATCGCGTCTACGCGCAGGTGCTTGCCGCCTCGCAGACGGTCATCGTCGGCCAGGCGATCATCGGTCTGCTGCTGCTGAGTCAGAATCTCCGTGCCCCGGAGCAGCTCCACTACGTCTACGGACTGCTGCCTGCCGGCATGGTCATCTTCGCCTATTCCGCGCGGCGCGACGACCATCTCCGCAACATCCTGATCTTCTCGATCGCGGCGCTGCTGGCTGCCGCGCTCTCCACGCGCGCACTCACCGTATCGGGGCTGATCGGATGAGCGATGAGCGCCGCAGGATCGTCAACTGGGCGATCGTGGTCGCCGCGGCCGTCGTCGTGACGGTTCTGCAGGTGCTGGCCGGCCCCGCCGTCTGGGTGTTGGCGCTGATCCTCCGCATCGCCATCCTGCTCGGCCTCGGCTGGTTCCTCTACACCCTTTGGCGCAACAATCGTGCTCGTCTCCAATGGCTCTCGCGACGGCAGAAGGCGCTCTTCTATGGGGCCGGAGCAGTGCTCGTGCTGGCGGTCCTCGTATCGTTTCTGCTGCCGCTCATGCTGTTCACATCGATCTTCCTGCTGGCTGTGGTCGGCGGGTGCGCGTTCGTGATGTGGCGTATCTACCAGGACACGGCGGGCTGGTACTAGGATCGGGTGTGCGCGCAGCTCGCGCCTGACTGCGCGGTGCTCGCGACGGCAGGTCGCTCGGAGATGACACCTCGCGGTCGATGCTGCCGCCATGCGGCGGGCACAGTCGAGCATCGAGGTGGTGATCGCGATCACGTTGCTCGCGGTGCTCCTGACGGCCAGCGCGTTCGTCGGTCTTCGCAGCTGGATGGAGACCACACGGGCGATGGAGCAGATGGAACGGCCGAGCCGGTTCGCGTCCCCGGCCCACACCTCCGCGCCACCGTCCTCCGAGGGCGTGCTTCTGCCTCCACACGTGGAGGACCCGAATCGATGAGGCGTCGGCGTGGTCAAGCGGTGGTGGAGGTGCTGGCGCTGGCGCCGGTCCTGATGACCCTGCTGATCGCTCTGACGATCGCGGAACGGCGCCTGGCGGCAGCCGCGACTGCAGAGGCCATCCTCGCCGACGTCGTGGCCGCCGACGCCGCAGGCGAGCCGCTGGACGGCGCTCTCGGCGGGCGGGCGCGCCTCCTGCCCGGCAGTGCCGAACGGGTCGCAATCGCCGTCGACGCACCGCTCGGAGCGATTGTGCGCCACGCAGAGCGGCCCCGGTGAGTCGCCGCGGTCAGGCCACGGTCGTGGCGATTGCGTTGCTCATCCCCGGTAGCGCTCTGGCGCTCGTGGGAGTCGCCCTGCTGGGCGCGCGTGTGCAGGGCGAACGGGCGCAGCGTCTCGCCGAGGGGGCGGCTCTGCGCGGTGCCCTTGGCCGCACGGTGCGCGCAGAGCCAGACGCGGCGGTCACGCTGATCCAGCATGGCGCCCGCACCGAGGCGCAGATTCGACTGCCCGCGGTGTCGCTCGCACTGCCACTGCTCGGCCGGATCGGCTACCGCGTCGAGGCACGGGCCGTGGCGCACGACATCACGACGGAGGATGGTGCGCGCGGTGCAGTGCTGGTACGGCGCGGGAGCACTACGATGGCTGGGTGGCAATCGGCGTCGAACTGATCCGCGAGCAGGCACGGCTGCTGCCGGAGGAGCCCGGCGTCTACGTCTATCGGGACGAGGCCGGGGAGGTGCTGTACGTCGGTAAGGCGAAGTCGCTGCGCAAGCGCGTGGGGTCGTACGCCCGGCCCGATCGGGGGCTCGAACGGAAGACGGCCGAGCTCGTGCTGCGGGTGGCGGAGATCGACGTGACCATCACCGGCACCGAGACCGAGGCACTGCTGCTCGAGCAGACGCTGGTCAAGCAGCACCGACCGCCGTTCAACGTGCGCCTGCGTGACGACAAGTCCTATCCGATGATCGCCGTCACGACGGGCGAGGCGTACCCACGGGTGCTGTTCACACGCCGAGGCGACCGTCGCAACGCCCGCCTGTTTGGCC
>JBILWG010000012.1:0-25760 GCA_044369995.1 Gaiellales bacterium
GACCAGTTCGGCGCGGCTGGCGGCATGGGCACTCAGGGCGGCTTCGATCCCAACGCGTTCCGCGACTTCGCTCAGGATCGCGGCTTCGACATCTCCGACCTCTTCGGCGACATCTTCGGGCGTCGTCGCGGCGGTGGAGGCGGTCCTGGTCGTGGGCGTCCGCAGCCGCGACGCGGCGTGGATCTCGAGACGCGCGTGACGCTGTCGTTCGACGACGCGCTGCGCGGTGCCCGCGTCACCGTCCCCGTCGACAAGGATGTCAACTGCGCCGACTGCAAGGGCACCGGCGCCGCGCCCGGCACGTCGCGCTCGACCTGTCCCGACTGCGGTGGCACGGGCGAGCGTCAGGTCAACCAGGGCTTCTTCGCGATCAGCGAGCCGTGCCTCCGCTGCGGCGGACAGGGCAGCGTCGTCGAGACGCCGTGCGCCACCTGCCGCGGCACCGGCAAGACGCGTCGCACCAAGCGCTACACCGTCAAGATCCCCGCGGGCATCAGCGATGGCGCGCGCATCCGCGTGCCGGGCAAGGGGCTCGACGGCGAGCACGGCGGGCCCGCCGGCGACCTCTGGGTCGTCGTCCAGGTGCTGCCCTCCGAGCGCTTCGCACGCCGCGGCAAGGACGTCATCATCGACGTGCCCGTGACGTTCCCCGAGGCCGCGCTGGGCGCGGAGATCGATGTGCCGACGCCGCTCGGCGACAAGGTGCGGGTGAAGGTGCCCGCCGGCTCGGTCGACGGCAAGATGCTGCGCGTCCGCGGCCTCGGCTCGCCGTCCGACAAGGGCGAGGCGGGATCGCTGCTCGTCCGCCTCCGCCTGCTCGTGCCGGATGAGCTGACGACCGCGCAGACCGAGGCACTCGAGAAGTTCGCCGCGCTCGACGGCGGCGCCGACCCGCGGGCGGAGCTGTTCGCATGAACGAGGACACCCCCAAGTACATGATCGGCGTGGCGGCTGAGCTCGTCGGCATGCATCCGCAGACGCTGCGCCTCTACGAGACCCGCGGGCTCGTGCGGCCTCGCCGCACCTCCGGCGGCACGCGGCTCTACTCCGACGCCGAGCTGGCGCGGCTGCGCCGCATCACCGAGCTCGCCTCGGGCCTCGGCCTGTCGCTGCAGGGCGTCGAGCACGTCCTCCGCCTGGAGGATCGGATCGCCCAGCTCGAGCGCCAGGTCGAGGACCTCAGCGCCGCGCTCGACGAGGCCGCACGCGTCATGCAGCACGAGGTCGAGAGCGTGCACCGCTCGTACAAGCGGGAGATCGTCCCGTATCAGCAGCCGCCCGGCGCGGAGATCATCGTCCGCCGCCGGCGCCTGCACTAGCCACTGGCCGTCATCCCCATCATCACAACCAGAAGAGAACCCCCATGGATCCCACCAAGCTCACCGTGAAGGCGCAGGAGGCGCTCGCCACCGCCGCCGAACGCGCCCGCGTCACGGGCAACCCCGAACTGACGCCGCTCCATCTGCTCGCCGGCCTGCTCGCCGAGCAGGGCTCGGTTGCCGAATCGCTGCTGCGCGGCATCGGCGCCGACGTCGAGACGCTCCGTCGTGACACCGACGACGCGCTCGACAAGCTGCCGAGCATGCAGGGCGCGGCGACGGCGCCGCAGGCCTCGCTGGCGCTGCGCGAGACGCTCGATCGCGCCGTTGCCGAATCGCAGGAGATGAACGACGAGTTCGTCGCCTCCGAGCACGTGCTGATCGCCCTGACCGAGCTGTCGGGCGCGACCAAGGACATCCTGCGGCGCGCGAACGTCACGAAGAAGGCACTGCTGGAGGCCCTCAAGAGCCTCCGCGGTGGCAAGCGCGTAACCGATCCGAACGCCGAGGACCTCTACGGCGCGCTCGAGAAGTACGCCCGCGACCTCACCGCCGCGGCCGAGGCCGGCAAGGTCGATCCCGTCATCGGGCGCGACGACGAGATCCGTCGCGTCGTGCAGGTGCTGTCCCGACGGACGAAGAACAATCCCGTCCTGATCGGCGATCCCGGCGTCGGCAAGACCGCGATCGCCGAGGGGCTCGCGCAGCGGATCGTGGCGGGCGACGTACCCGAGAGCCTGCGCGGACGACGCATCTGGGCGCTCGACATGGGCGCGCTGCTCGCCGGAGCGAAGTTCCGCGGCGAGTTCGAGGAGCGCCTCAAGGCCCTGCTCGGCGAGGTCACCGCCTCCGAAGGGCAGTTCGTGCTCTTCATCGACGAGCTGCACACCATCATCGGTGCCGGTGCTGCCGAGGGCGCCGTCGATGCGGCGAACCTGCTCAAGCCGATGCTGGCTCGCGGCGAGTTGCGCGCAATCGGCGCCACGACGCTCGATGAGTACCGCAAGCACGTCGAGAAGGACGCCGCCCTCGCCCGCCGCTTCCAGCCCGTGTTCGTGGGCGAGCCGAGCGTGGAGGACGCCATCGGCATCCTGCGCGGACTCAAGGAGCGCTACGAGGTGCACCACGGCGTGCGCATCCAGGACAGCGCGATCATCGCGGCCGCCATGCTGTCGGACCGGTACATCGCAGATCGCTTCCTGCCGGACAAGGCGATCGACCTGATCGACGAGGCCGCCAGCCGGCTGCGCATCGAGATCGACTCGCGTCCCACCGAGCTCGACGAGATCGAGCGCCGCATCATGCGCATCGAGATCGAGGACGCCGCCCTCGCCAAGGAGACGGACACGGCCTCGGCCGAACGCCGCGGCGCCCTCGCCAACGAGCTCGAGACGCTCACCGCCGAGGCCGGCGTGATGCGCGATCGCTGGGAGCTCGAGAAGCGCCACATCGACGCGATCCGTCGCCTCAAGGGCATGATCGAGGACGTCAAGACGGAGGCGGAGCGCGCTGAGCGCGAGGCCGACCTCCAGCGGGCCGCCAAGCTGACGTACGGCGACCTGCCGGCGCTCGAGGCCGAGCTCGTGGCCGAGACCGCCGCGCTGGACGAGGTCCAGAAGAACGGCTCCTTCCTGAAGGAGGAGGTCGACGAGGAGGACGTGGCCGAGGTCGTCGGCGCCTGGACCGGCATTCCGGTGAGCCGCCTGATGGAGGGCGAGATGCAGAAGCTCGTCCACCTCGAGGAGCGCCTGCACGAGCGCCTCGTCGGCCAGGAGGAGGCGATCACCGCCGTCTCCGACGCCATCCGCCGCTCGCGCGCCGGACTCGGCGATCCCGATCGTCCGATCGGCTCGTTCCTGTTCCTCGGTCCGACCGGCGTCGGCAAGACCGAGCTGGCGAAGACGCTCGCCGAGCTGCTCTTCGACGACGAGAAGTCGATGATCCGCATCGACATGAGCGAGTACATGGAGCGGCACAGCGTGTCGCGTCTGGTTGGTGCCCCGCCCGGCTACGTCGGCTACGACGAGGGCGGCCAGCTGACCGAGGCGATTCGCCGCCGGCCGTACTCCGTGGTGCTGCTCGACGAGGTCGAGAAGGCCCACGGCGACGTCTTCAACCTGCTGCTGCAGGTGCTCGACGATGGTCGGCTGACCGATGGCCAGGGCCGGACCGTGGACTTCACCAACACGGTGCTGATCATGACCTCGAACGCCGGCGCCGAATTCATCACCGGAGAGCTCTCGATGGACGAGATCCGTGCGCGGGTCGATGGCGTCCTGCGCCAGCAGTTCCGCCCCGAGTTCCTCAACCGCGTCGATGAGACGGTCATCTTCCAGCGTCTCAATGAGGCGGAGATCCGTCAGATCGTCGACTTGCAGGTCGCGCGACTGGTGCGGCGCGTGGAGGATCGCCGTATCGTGTTCGACGTGACCGATGCCGCCAAGGACCTGCTCGGCCGTGACGGCTACGACCCGACGTACGGCGCGCGACCGTTGAAGCGCTCGATCCAGCGGCTGCTCGAGAACCCGCTCGCCCTGCGTCTGCTCGAGGGCGACATCGGCGACGGCGCGCGGATCGTGGCGGATGCCGATGAGGCCGGCGACACGATCACGTTCCGCGTGGAGCACCCGGCGGCGGTCGCCTGATCGTGGGTTGGCGCCGCCGCTCTGACGAGACGCCCGACGTCGAGCCCGACGAGGTGCTCGACGACGAGAGCGGCGAGCCCGACGAGGAGCAGGGACCGCTCGGTCCGACCGGGCGGCCCCTGCACCCCGTGGGCGCCTACTTCGAGGCGGCCTTCCGCCGCTTCGGCATCAACATCCTCGGCTACTCGCTGTACACGATCATCTGCGGGCTCCTGCCCGTCGGCGCGGCGCTGATCGTCAGCGCCGCGAACTTCCCCGAGTGGCTCGGTCTGTTCATCTTCTTCCTCGGCTTCACGCTCGGCAACGTCCTGCTGATCGCGCTGACCACGGCGCTCGTGGCCGGTGGCGGACGGCAGCGGCTCGGCTCGATCCTCACGGCCTGCCTCGCGACCGGCCTGCTGGGCGCGCTGCTCGCCACGCTGCATCCGATCGTGGCGATCGTGCTCTACCCGCTGATCGTCTTCCCGCCGATCGTCGTCGCCTCGGGCGACGCCGAGGGCCTGCACGCGCTGCCGGCCGGCTGGAAGGTCGCGGGGGAGTGGTTCAAGCGCACCTACGCCTGCCTGCTCGGCATCTTCGTCGTGACCACGGCGGTCTGGTTCGGCTTCACCATCTTCCTCTCGCCGCTCCAGGACGAGCTGCAGAAGCAGGTCGCCTTCGCGATCACGACGTACTTCATCTGGCCGATCTCGGCGCTCGTCTTCCGCAACCTCTACGGCGACGTGACGGGGCGGCTCGTCATCAACGCGCCGCCGAACGAGAACGCGCAACGCAAGGCGCTGATCAAGAAGCGGCGCGAGAAGTCGAAGCGCAATCGCGAGCGCATCAAGAAGGTCACCGAGGAGTGACTGCCGGAGCGCCCCGGTCGGCGACGACCGCGGCGCCTCACTCTCGTCGTGGCGGTGACGCCGGCGGACGCGCGCAGGGCACGTCGTCGAACGCACGCAGGTCCGGTCGCGTCGGCGGGCGCTCGAGCAGCTGCTGGCGCGCCCGCCGGAGCAGGCCGCGGACCGCATGACCCGTGTCGGAGAGTCGTGGCATTGCGCGCATCGTGGCGCAGTCCGACCCACAAACGCAAACGGGCCGCGCCACCCGCAGGGGTGACACGGCCCGCACGTGCGTCGTCTAGGCGTTCATCGCGTCCCAGACGCGGTTCGGCGTCATGGGAAGCTCGCGGACACGGGCGCCCGTGACCTGGGCGATGCCGTTGCCGATCGCGGCGAGCGTGGGCACGCTCGGCGGCTCGGCGATGCCCTTGGCGCCAAGCGGACCACCATCGGTGGCCGGCGGGCCCACGAAGGCGACGGCGATCTCGGGCGCATCGGCCATCGTCTGCAGCTTGTACTCGAGCAGACCCGGATTGAGGATGCAGCCGTCGTCGCCGATCTTCGAGCCCTCGAGCAGTGCCTGACCGACGCCCATGATGACGCCACCTTCGATCTGTCCCTCAGCGCCGATCGGGTTGACGATCGTGCCCGAGTCGTGGGCGGCCGCGACCTTCAGGACGCGCACGACGCCGGTCTCGCGGTCGACCTTGATGTGGGCCGCGTGGCAGAAGAACGTGGGGGCGACCCACGAGTCCATCCCCATGCGACCGACACAGGCCGAGCCCTCGACCTCCGGCGCGCTCGGCGGCGTACCGGAGCCCGAGGAGATCAGCTGATCGGAACCCGTCGCCTCGGCGGCGAGCTCGCTGATCTCCACGCTCTTGTCCGGCGAGCCCTTCACGCGGGCCGTGCCGTCGGCGAGCTCGATGTCGCCCTTGGCGGCCTCGAGCTTGTCGGCGGCCATCTCGAGCAGCCGCTCGCGCAGCTCGCCCGCGGCACGCATGACGGCGCGACCGTTGTTGAACGTCGTCTGCGACCCGGACGAGCCCATGTCGTACGGACCGGCCTCCGTGTCCTGGTAGACGATCGAGAACTCCTCGGGCCGCATGCCGAGCTGGGCGGCTGCCAGTCGCGGCAGCGCCATCACCGCACCCGAACCGCACTCCTGGGCACCCGTGACGATCGTCGCGGAGCCGTCGCCGTTGAACTTGATGTACGCGCCCGACGAGGAGCCGAACGACGGCCACCAGCCGATGGCGAAGCCGATTGCCTCGTCCGCCGGCAGCTCCCTGCCGTAGCCGATCAGCTCGGCGGCTGTGGTGAGGCACTGCGGTGCACCGTGCGGGTCGAGGATCTGGCCCGTCGCCGTGGCGTCGCCGTCCTGCACGACGTTGTGCTGACGGAACGCCAGCGGGTCCATGCCCACGGTGCGCGCCAGCTCGTCCATGTGCGACTCGAGCGCCCAGTTGGCCTGCGGCGCGGTGGGGGCGCGCACCGAGCCGGAGGGCTGGTGGTTGGTGTACGCGAGATGCGCCTGGATATCGACCGCGGGCAGGCGGTACGGACCGATCGCGTGCATGCCGGCCAGCTCGGGGAAGAATCCGGCGTCGGCGGTGTACGCGCCGTTATCGATCAGGATCTTCGCGCGGCGCGCCGTCAGCGTGCCGTCGTTCTTCACGCCCGTCTCGAGCTCGATGACCATGCCCTCGCGGCGGTGATCCGGGGCGATGAACTCCTCACGGCGCGAGAACACGAGCTTCGTCGGGCGCTTCGCCTTGCGGGCGACGGCGGCGACGTGCGCCTCGAAGTGGAATTCGCACTTGCCACCGAAGCCGCCACCAAGGTGGGGGACGATGACGCGGACGTGGTTCTCCGGCATCTGCAGCGTGTGCGCCACTCCGGCGCGCGCGTTGAACGGCACCTGCGTGGAGGACCAGATCGTGACCTGGTCGCCGTGCCACTCCGCGATCACGGCGCGCGGCTCGATCGGCGCGGCGTGCTGCATGTCGGCCACGTAGCGCTCGCGCACCACGTGATCAGCCGCGGCGAACCCCGCCTCGACGTCGCCATGGACAATCGAGGTGTGGCAGGCGTCGTTGCCGTCGCGGACGATGTCGAAGGCGTCGCCGTAGTCCTGCCAATCGGCATGGACGAGCGGCGAGCCGGCGGCCAGCGACTCCTCGATGTCGTTGACGACCGGCATCGGCTCGATGTCGATCTCGATCAGGTCGCAGGCACGCTGGGCGAGCTCGGGCGTGGAGGCGGCAACGGCGGCGATGATCTCGCCCTCGAAGCGCACGTACTCCTTCGCGAACAGCCGGCGATCCTGGATGTAGCCGCCGTGCTGGAGGTCGGGCGTGTCAGCGTGGGTGACCACGGCGAAGACGCCGGGCAGGGCCTCGGCCTTGCTGGTGTCGAGGCGGGTGATGCGCCCCGCGGCGACGTTCGCGTAGCGGAATTTGCAGTGCGTCATGCCCGTCAGCTGGAGATCGGCGGTGTAGCGACCGAGGCCGGTCACCTTGTCCTTGCCGTCCTGGCGCTTGAACGTCCTGTCCTCGATCGCGGCCATGCGGCCCCTCCCTCGCTGTCGAACCGTGAATTGCACGAATCCTACCCGGGGCCGCCTGCGGGCGCTATCGCGAGCGCGGAATCGTGAGCGTGCTCGTCATCACCGCGGCCTTGCCGTTCGTCGGGGTGAACTGCGTCGTGACCCGCACGCGGATCGCGTGTCGGCGGAGTTCGGCGCGAATCCGGGCGTCGAAGGCACACGTGATCGTGACCTTCCCGGCGTTCTTCGTGCGCCGCTGCGTGCTGCAGATCGTCGACGATCGCTTCCCCGCAGCGATGCGCGTTGCCGTCTGTCGGATCACCCCGGGACCGGTGACGGTCACAGTCGTCGTCAGGGCCTGCCCCGCGGTCCGCGGCTTCGCGACCCGCAATGTGGTCGCAGCGCGTTCCGGTGCGACGGCCGTCGCGCTCGGTGTGACGGGTGCAGAGGCACTTGATGCGCTGGACGTCCCTGCCGTGCTGGTCGCGACCGCGGTGAACGTATACGCGGTGCCGTTCGTCAGCCCGGTGATCGTGCAGGTGCCGGAGGCACCGCTGATGCGGCATGACTGGCCGCCGGGCGCTGCGGTGACGGTGATCTCCGAAGGGGTGTTGGAGGGAAAGGCGACCGACGTGGTGACAGCCGCACTCGCGTCTCCAGCCGTCGCCGTGGGCGTCGCGGGGGTCCACGGCGCGGCGAGCGCAGTGGCGCGCCCGTCGAGCGAGGCGGTCCAGCCGGTCGAGGCCGAGAGGTAGCGGACGACGAGAGATGACGGCGTGCCCGAGAACGCGCCGGCGGCGACGGTCGGGGCATTGCCGAAGAAGTCGATGGTGGCGAGATTCGATGCGTCCAGGAACGTCTTGGACCCGAGCGAGGTGACGGCGCTCGGCCAGGCGAAGACCACCGAGCGCAGTCCGGTGGCCGTCCAGAACGCGTCTGTGCCGATCACCGAAACGGACGAGGGGATCGTGATCGTCTCAAGGTTGGCTACGCCGTAGAAGGACTGATTGTCGATCGTGGTGACCGCACTCGGCGACACGAAGCTGATCGAGCGGATCCCGGACTGGAAGAACGCGAGTTGCGGGATCTCTGTGAGACCGCGACCGATCGTGACGGTGTTGAGCGAGGGCGTCTCAGCAAACGCCCAGGTGCCAATCATCGTCACCGAATCCGGCAGATTGATGGATACCAGTCCGGATCTATAGAACGCGGCCGATGCGATCCACTCCAGGTTTGATGGCGTCGCGAAGGAGACCGACGTCAGGCTTGACTGTCCGGAGAACGCCGACGTGGCCAGGCTCGTAACCGGCTTTCCGATCAGTGTCGTCGGAATCGTGATGGCGGCGGGACACGTGCTCGTTGCACAGCCGTCGATGCGGATGGTGGACCCGAGATCGGTGTAGGAGAGATCGCCTTCGACGGCAGCCGTGGCGGGGGCGGCGATCACCGATGCGGCGATCAGCACCGCGATCAGCATCGCCAGGCGTGCCGGCAGAGCGTTCATGTGGCGAATGATAGTTCGCCACGCGTGGCGGAGTCAGGGTGGGTCACGGCCAGCGCTGCAGGGCGGCGTCGATGCCCTCGACGATGATCGTCTCGGCGCAGCGCGCGGCCTCGGCCGCCAGGGCATTCGCATCCTCGTGCGGCTCAAACCCGGCCAGCACGTACGCGGCGATATCGCGCTGATCGCCCTTGCCGGGGCGACCAACGCCGCAGCGCACACGCACGAAGTCGGGCGAGCCAAATGCATCCGCCATCGAGCGCAGGCCGTTATGGCCCTTCAGGCCGCCACCCTCACGCGCCCGCACGATTCCCGGATTCAACTCGATGTCGTCGTAGATCACGATGACCTCGTCGATCGGCAGCCGCAGATCGCGCACGCAGGCGCCGACCGACCGGCCCGAGTCGTTCATGAACGTCTCCGGGGCAAGGACGGCAACGGGGATCTCGCCGAGCTTCACCTCGGCGTACCGCCCGTGGTACTTCGACTTCGTCGTCGCGCCGTGCTCGGCCAGCAGCGCCTCGACGGCCATCCAGCCGATGTTGTGCCGCGTCTTGGCGTACTTCGAGCCCGGGTTGCCGAGGCCCACGATCAGGGCGTCGACGTAGCCCATCGCTACTCGGCGGCGTCGTCGCCGGCGTCGTCCGCCGACTCTTCGCCGACGATCGCCGGCTCGGCGCTCTCCGCACCCTCTTCGCCGTCCTCGGCGGTCGAGGAGCTGGCCAGCGCGGCACGCGTGACGACGCACGAGCAGATGACGGCATCGGGATCGCCGCCGAACTCGTAGCCGTCGCCGGCCACCAGATCGCGGACGTGGATCGAATGGGCGATGCGCAGCTCGGTGATGTCGACGACGATCTCGGTCGGCATCGACCCCGGCAGCGCGGCGACCAGCACCTCATGGAGCGAGTGCTCGATCATGCCGCCGTCGAGGCGGACACCCTCGGCCTCGCCGACGAGATGCACCGGCACAGGCGCCGTGATCTTCTCGGTCATCGAGATGGCGATCAGGTCGACGTGCGTGACGCGGTCGCGGACGCGGTCGATCTCCATCGCCTTGAGGATCGCGTTGACCGGCTCCTTCTCCCCGTCGATCACGAGGGAGAGGATCGCGTTGCGGCCCGCGTCGCCGGAGAAGGCGTTGCGCAGGATCACGCGCTCGACCTGGATCGGCATGGGCTCGCGACCCTGTCCGTACAGCACACCGGGGATCACGTCCTGCTTGCGCAGGCGCTTGTTGGCGCGGGTCGAAGCGGCCTCGCGCTTGGTGATGGCAATGGTGGTGTCGGACATGTCAGCTTCAGCTCCAGACGAATGCGGGGTGCAGCATAGGCAAGGCGCGGGAGCGGCGCGTCAGATGACATGCGCCCCGCGCCGTGTCGCCTTGGGCTCGGCTAGCCCCTGGCGCTGGCGAGCAGCTGCTGCAGCAGCTTGGCGCGCTGCCCCTTCGTGCCGACGCTCTTGGTCGAGCCGACGAACTGGATGACCTCGCGCTTGCCGGTGATGGAGTGCAGCGCGTTGAACTGCAGGACACCGCTCGCGGCCCCCGCGAACGCGCCCGTGCCGCCGGTGATCATGCCGATACCGGAGAACGAGATGCTCGCGGTCCGCATCGCGTAGCGGGACACCGCAGCGCCCGTGACGGTGCCGGTGGCGGTCGTGATCGTGAAGGCGGTCTCGGCGGTGCCCGACTGCGGGTGGAGCGTGTACGTCAACTCGATGGTGCCCGCCCCGTACGGCGTGCCGGTGACCGTGCCCGTGTCGACGAGCACGAGCGGGCTCTCTGCGCGGTCGAGCTGCGTCTTGCCCACGATGGCGATGACGGAGCCGCTGGCTGGGATCTTCGCCGGCTTGGTGGCACTGCTCGGCGAGGGCGCAGCGCTCGCCGTTGGCACGGCGATCAGCGCACCGAGGATGCAGCACGCGAGGAGGACCCGCAGGCGGGTGATGGAGGTCATCGGGGACTCCTAGGCGAGCGGCTGGAGGCGGGTGGACTTGGCGGTCTGGAGCTTCTTCAGCATCCGCGCGTACTGGCGGTTCTGCTCCGGAGTGCGCTTGTAGGAGCGATGCGCGATGTTGACCGTCTCGAGCGGATCGTTGAGCAGGTCGTACATCTCGTACTCGCTCGGCACCACGCCCGAGGCGTCGTAGTACTCGGCCAGCTTCCAGCGCTGTCCGCGGATGGACACGATGTGCTGCGGCGGCGGCACATACGGCCCGTTGGCCTGACCGGCCTGCCAGTCGTCGTACGTGAAGACGATCTGATCCTGAACGGGCTTGGCCTTCGGGCTGAGGACGATGGACGAGTAGTCCCTGCCCTGCCAGGGCGCACGGGCCGAGCTCGGCGCGTTGAACAGGCTCGCGATCGTCGGCAGGAAGTCGACGTGCGAGACCATCGCGTCGGTGGCGTAGGCCTTCTTGTAGAGCGTCGGATTCGACCAGATCAGGGGGACGCGAATGGTCTCCTCGTAGAAGTTGAAGTTCTTCTGGCGCATGCCGCCGTGCGAGAGGCCCATCTCGCCGTGGTCGGAGGTGCGGATGATCACGGTGTTGTCGTAGAGGCCCTGCTCCTTCAGCGCGGACATCACGTTGACGAGATACTCGTCCGACCACTTCATGAGGTTGCCGTAGAAATTGAGGTAGTTGCGCTTCTTGCGGATGGTGTCGAGCGGTCCCATCAGCGCGCCGAGCTTGAGGAACACCTGCTGGGCGCGCGGCTTCGTGGAGAGGTCCTCCATGTTCGTCGCGGGGACGCCGATATCACCCTCGAGCCAGATGTCGCTGTACCCGGCCTTCTCGTAGTTCTTGGGGTACGCCAGCACGTCGTGCGGGTTGACGAGCGAGCAGATCAGGAAGAACGGCGCCTGCTTGGCGGCCTCCGAGTTGATGTACTGGAGGATGCCCTCGTTGCCGTCCTGGAAGTTCGTCGTCTGCGCGCCCATGTAGCGGGCGTCGTTCTGGGCCGAGCCGCCGCCCATCTCCGGGATGCTCTGGTTGGCGCCCGCGTCGTCGGGATTCCAGCGCTGGAAGCCGAAGGCGCCGAGATCGGCGGGCGTCCAGGTGGAGCCGGCGGGCTTGCTGCAGTGCCACTTGCCCTTGTAGACGACGGTATAGCCGGCCGCCGACATGACCGTGGCGATGTTCGCGAGGCTGGTCGAGAGCGGCACCTGATCCGGGTACTGCGCGACCGGCATGTTCTCCTCGAGCGTGTACTTGACGCCGTGCTGGGCCGGGAAGAAGCCGGTCATCAGCGTCGAGCGCGCCGGCGAGCACATGCAGGCGTTCGTGAAGGCGTTGTTGAACGTGATGCCGTTGCGCTGCAGCTCGGTGTAGCCCGGCAGGTTCTCCTGCGCCCAGCCGATCGGGAAGTGCTGGATCGCGCGCTCCTGATCGGTGATGAACAGCACCACGTTCATCCCCGCCATCGAGCGCGGCTGCTTCGCCTTCGCCTCGGGCTCGGCGGCGGCGGCCGTACCGGTGGCGACGGCGAGTCCGCCGAGGCCAAGGGCGGCTGCGGCAGCGGCCGTGCGGGCGAGGAAGCCCTGACGGCTAACGGTCGACGAATCGGGGGTTGCGGCGTCGTTCTCGGGCTCGATCATGGGTTCTACCCTACCAAGATGCGCAACACCTGTGACTGGGGCGGGGTGAGATGGAGGGGTAACCCACCGCTGGGGGGTGTGCCAGATCACCGAGGGGTGCTGGTTGCGTCGACTGCGTTGTCGCAACCGGCTGTTCTGAGGGACAGAATGGGTCCGGATCCATTCTGTCCCTCAGAACAGCTGGTTCTCGCCGCCGAAGATGTTCGACACCGAGCCCTCGCGGAAGACCTCTTCGATCGTCTGCGCGAGGATCGCGTCGACGGGGAGGACGCGGATGCGGCTCTCGCCGGCGCGCGGATCGATCGGGACGGTGTCGCACACCACGACCTCGTGCAGCACGGATTCCTTGATGCGGTCGAGCGCCGGATCGGACAGGATCGCGTGGGTGGCACAGGCGTACACCTCGGTCGCGCCGGCATCGTGGACGGCCTGGGCGCCCGCGCAGAGCGTGCCCGCGGTATCGATGATGTCGTCGGAGATGATCGCGCGCTTGCCCTCGACCTCGCCGATGATCGCGGCGACGCGCGCCTTGCCGTGCTCGGGGCGCAGCTTCGCGATGATCGCGACCTCGGCGTCGAGCATCTCGGCGAAGCGCGTGGCCAGCTTGGCACGACCCGCGTCGGCGGACACGACGACGGTGCCCTCGCCGGAGAGGCCCATGTCGCGGAAGTGGCGGGCGAACATCGGCAGCGCCGTCATGTGGTCGACGGGACCGTCGAAGAAACCCTGCACCTGGCCGGCGTGGAGATCCATCGTCAGCACGCGGTCGATGCCGGAGGCGCGCAGCAGCGTGGCGACGAGGCGCGCGGTGATCGGCTCGCGCGGCGCGGACTTCTTGTCCTGGCGCGCGTAGGGGTACCAGGGGATGACGGCGGTGACGCGCTTGGCCGAGCCGAGCATGGCCGCGTCGGCCATGATCATCAGCTCCATCAGGTTGCGGTTGACGGGGTTGACGCAGCTCTGGACGAGGAACACATCGGCACCGCGCACCGACTCCTCGAAGCGCGCGTAGATCTCGCCGTTGGCGAACGTCTTCAGCGTGGTGCCGCCGAGCGTGACCCCGAGACGGTCGCAGATGCGCTCCGCGAGGTCGGTGTTGGAGCGACCGGAGAACACCATCAGGCGCTTGGAGGAGGGGTGCTGGAACGAGGTCAGCGGCGCGCCCATCTCGGCAGGGACGTCGAACAGCTTGGAATCAGACATCGCGCTTCCTCTTGGCGTAGTGCTCTTTGTTGACCTGCCGCGCCCGGGCGATGCCCAGTGCCTCCGCCGGCACGTCGTCTGTGATGATGGACCCCGCACCGGTCGTGGCGTCATCGCCGATCTCGACCGGGGCGACGAAGACGCAGTCGGAGCCGGTACGGACGCGGTCGCCGATCGTCGTGCGGTGCTTGCGGGTGCCGTCGTAGTTGGCGGTGATGTTGCCCGCGCCGATGTTGGTGTCCTCGCCGACCGTCGCGTCGCCGACGTAGGAGAGGTGGGGGATCTTGCTGCGCGCGCCGAGCTCGGTGTTCTTCGTCTCGGCGAAGGCGCCGACGCGGGCCCCGGCGTGCAGGTGGGTGCCGGCGCGGAGGTGCGCGAACGGTCCCGCCTGGGCGCCGCTGTCGAGGATCGAGTCGGTCAGCACGCTGTGCGGCCCGGCCTCGGCGCCGGCGGCCAGGCGGGTGCGCCCGCGCAGGATCGTGTACGGGTGCACGACGCAGTCGGCCTCGAGCTCGACGTCGGCATCGATGTAGGTCGTGGCCGGGTCGACGATGCCCGCACCGGCCAGCAGGTGCTGCTCGATGATGCGGTCGCGGATGATCTGCGCCGCCGCGGCGAGCTCGACGCGCGTGTTGACGCCGAGCAGCAGCGACGCGTCGTCGACCAGCGAGGCCGAGGCGCGACCACCGGCCGCGGCGATGGCGGGCACGACGTCGGGCAGGTAGTACTCGCCCTGGGCGTTGTCGTTGGTCAGGCCGGCGAGCGCGGGGCGCAGCGCGTCGGCGTCGAAGACGTAGAGGCCGGCGTTGACCTCGTCGACCTCGAGCTCGGCGGGCGTGGCGTCCTTGGCCTCGACGATGCGGATGCCCGCGGCATCGCGGATCACGCGGCCGTAGCTGCCGGGCTGGTCGATCTGGAACGTGGCGGCGGTGGCGGCCGCGCCGTCGGCGATGTGCGCGTCGACGAGCCCGCCGAGGAGCTCGGCCGTGAGCAGCGGCGTGTCGCCGGACACGATCAGCACGTCGCCGGTGAAGCCCTCGAGCGGTGGCATCGCGCAGCGCACCGCATCGCCCGTGCCGAGCTGGTCGTGCTGGATGACCGTCTCGGCGTCGCCCGCGACGGCCGCGACGGACTCGGCGGCATCGGGCGGTACGACCACAACGACGCGCTCAGCGCCGGCTTCGCGCACCGCGGCGATGACCCAGCCGAGCAGCGGGCGACCCCAGATCGGGTGCAGCACCTTCGGCAGCGCGGAGCGCATGCGGGTGCCCTTGCCACCGGCCATGACGATGCAGGCAAGCGGGCGATCGGAGGTGCGAGAGGCGGTCGACATCCGGGCCTCCAACACTAGTCCGTGCCCCGGAGGGAGCGGTCAGACAGCGGCGATCGCGGTGCGCAGCTCGTCGGCCGACAGGTACGTCAGGCCGAGCGTCGCGTCGTGGCGGAAGCGGATGACGCCCTCGCCGTCGATCACGAACGTGCTGCGCTTGGTGCCGAGCACGGCCTGCTTGGCGCCGTAGAGCGCCGCGACCTTGCGATCCGGATCGGCCAGCAGCGGCACCTTCAGCCCGCGCTTCTCCGCGAACTGCTCCTTGGAGGCGAGGTCCTTGCCGGAGATGCCGACGATCGTCGCGTCGAGGCCGCTGAGGTCGTCCCAGCGATCGGTGTACTCGCACAGCTGCTTGGTGCAGACCTTCGTGTCGTCGCCGGGGTAGAAGACGAGTACGACGGCATGGCCGCGGTGATCGGCGAGGCGGAACGAGCCGTTCGTGCCATCGAGGGTGAAGTCGGGGGCGGTATCGCCGACGGTGGGGCTGGCCATGGAGAACCTCCGGAGGGGTGCGCTCAGTCCTTCGCGCGGCGTGCGCCGCTGGACGGCGCCTCAGCCGCGGCGTGCGAAGACGACGGTGCTCGCGGACTGCAGGCGCGTGCCGGCCTTGGCGACGAAGGTCGTCGTGAGCACGACGGTGAGGGCGCCCTTGGCGCGCAGGCGTCGGCCGGTCGCGTTGAGCCTGCAGACCACGACGGCCTTGCCGGCCTTGCGCACCTTCGTGCTGCCGCTGCAGACCGTCACGCCGGCGCGGGTCGCCTGCGCGGCGGTGCCGGCGGCGGTCGCGGTACCCGGACCGGGCGCGGTGAAGGTCACCGTCGCTCCAGCAGCGGTGGTCTTGGGCTTCGTGGTCCGCAGAGCGGGCGTTGCGGCGGGGGCGCTCGACGCACCAGTCGTCGTGGTCGACGCGCTCGGGGTCGTGGGCGGTGGCACGGCCTTCCACTGGGCGTAGAGGACGGTGTTGGAACTGATGGAGAACGTGCTGCTCGGGGCGTACGACGTACCGGTGCCGTTGGCGGCCGTGTTCCAGCCGTCGAAGGTGTAGCCGACGCGGGTCAGTCGCTCATCGTTGGGGAAGTCGCAGTTGACGTCGGTGCGGTGGTTGTCGCAGACCGTGACGTTGGAGAACTCCACGTACCGGCCGGCGTGGTCCGTAGGCACCGTACCGCCCGTGGCGCCGTTGCCGTCGTACGTGACGGTGTAGGTCTGCAGGAAGGTGAGAATCACGCTGCCTGCTACGCCATCGGCCTGCCAATACTGGCCGCTCAAGCCGCCTGCCGTCCCACCGGAATTGTCGTACTCGGGGAGTCCCAGCTGGTGCGCTGGCTTCACGTATGACCCGCCCGCTCCGCCACCCGACCCATCATTGGCTGCGACGGCGTCACCGGGCGAGTTCTGCGGACACGTGATGGGGGAAGCGGGGTTGACCAACCCGCCACCACCGCCACCACCGTAGCCATCTCCGCCGTTCCCTCCACGCGCGGTACCGCTGGCGCCACCGGCGCCTCCGGCGCTCCACGCGGATCCGGTGAAACCAGCCGTGCCCGTGAGGGAGGGGGGTACGGCCCCGCCGAGCCCGCCGGGTCCGCTGCCGTCGCCACCACGGCCGGGGGCGTCACCGCCATCGCCGTTGCCGCCGGCACCGTTGCCGGCGTCTCCAAATCCCCCTTGGCCACCACGCCCGACGAAGTCGCAGCGCGTTCCGTACCCGCCGCCTCCGCCGCCCCCGGCGACGGCGATCACGCTCGCGTGGCCAACGCCGATTCCGTCGTAGATGGCGCTGAATCCGCCACCGGTGCCTCCTGATTGAGCGCCCTTCGACCCGCCACCCCCGCCGACCACGACGGTCAGGCTTCCAGCTGTCGGGCGCGAGATCCGTGCTCGAACCTGCGCGCCCGAGCCCCCGCCGTAGCCGCGGCTGCCGGCGGTGCCTCCCGCTCCACCGCCACCGCCATTCAAGGTGATGTCGATCCCGATGGTTCCGGGTGGAACGGTGATGGTGGTCGCGCCGCCTGCGTCGTACTCGCACAGCACCGTGTCGCCGAGTGCCGGTGTCACCGAATCGCACATCGGGTTCGCCTGCGCTGTGCCGTGGACGGCCGCGACGGCGAGCCACCCGATCGCCACGGCGGGCAGCGCGCGGCGGGCGATGGTGCGGAGCATCGACTGAGCATACGTCTTCCACCGCAGCAGTCGTGTGACGCGGGTTGCGCGCCGTCACGTGCTACAACCCGCCCATGCACTCGCCGATCGAGACCATCATCGTCAACGCCAAGGTCCGCACCCTGGATCCCGGGCAGCCCTTCGCCGAAGCCGTCGCCGTCGGCCACGGCGCGATCCTCGCCGTTGGTTCCAACGCCGAGATCCGCGAGCTCGGTGGCAGCGCGCGCGTGATCGACCTCGATGGCGCGGCGCTCGTGCCGGGCATCACCGACTCGCACGTCCACCCGCTGATGGGTGCCCTCGACACGATGGGCGCGGACCTGCTCGACGCCGGCACGTGGGAGGACGTCCTCGCCGGCCTGCGCGCCGAGGCCGAGGGCAAGGGACCCGACGAATGGGTGGTCGGCTGGGGCCTCCTCTACGACGCCTTCGAGGGACGCGAGATCCACCACGACCTGATCGAGGAGGCTGTCGGCGGGCGGCCCACCTACCTCAAGTTCATGGACTTCCACACGGTGCTCGCCTCCCAGAAGGCGCTCGACCTCGCGGGCATCACCGGCCCGATCCAGTTCAGCGAGAACGCCGAGATCGTGTGCGACGCCAACGGCGTGCCCACGGGCGAGGTGCGCGAGTGGGGCGCGATCGCGATCCTCGACGCCGCCAGGCCGCAGCTGACAGCCGCGCAGCGGCTTGACGCGTACCACCAGCAGATGAAGAAGTTCGCCGCGGTCGGCATCACCGGCATCCACGGCATGGACGGCACGCTCGAGACACTCGACATCCTGCGCGAGCTGGAGGACTCGAACCGGCTGATCACGCGTCTGACGATGCCGTTCTGGTTCATGCCCGACATGCCCGAGGAGGAGTGGCAGGAGTACCTCCCGCACCGTGACGCCCGCGGGCGCCGCTGGCGCGGCGGCGTCGCCAAGTTCTTCATCGACGGCGTGATCGACACCGGCACCGGCTGGCTCTACGAGCCCGACGCCATGGGCGACGGCACGGAGCCATTCTGGCCCGACCCGGCCAAGTACCGCCGCGCCGTCAAGACGTTCGCGCAGGCGGGCTTCCAGTGCTCGACGCACGCGTGCGGCGACCGCGCTGTGCGCGAGGCGCTCGACGCCTACGCCGAGGCCGGCGCGTGGGACGGCATCCGCCATCGCATCGAGCACATCGAGACGCTCCAGGACTTCGACCTGCCGCGCTTCGCCGCCGAGGGCGTGGTCGCCTCGATGCAGACGCAGCACATGATGTGGCTCGATCCGGGCCGCACCTGCAACTGGACGACGCGCATGGGCAAGGAGCGCAGCGACCGCGCCTTCCCGACACGCAACCTGTGGGAGTCCGGTGCCGTCGTGGCGCTCGGTTCCGACTGGCCCGTGGCGCGCTTCGACCCCCGCATCGGCATGGCGTCCGCGCAGCTGCGCCACGCCCCGGGCAACGGCAAGGATCCGTTCGACGACCAGGCGCTGACCGGCCTGCAGGCGCTCGAGGGCTACACCGTCAACGCGGCGTACACGATCTCCGAGGAGCGTCGGCTCGGCCGCATCAAGGTCGGCTTCTGCGCCGACCTCACGGCGTTCGAAGTCGATCCCGCGATCTGCCCGCCCGAGGAGCTCGTCGCCAATCCTGTGCGCCTGACGATGGTCGACGGCGAGGTCGTCTACCGGGGCTAGGTCCGGCGGTCGACGGGCCTAAGCCTCGTCGTACGCGTCGGTGACGAGCTGCTGGAAGGCCACGAGGCCGCTCTCGGCATCCGGGTTGAGATAGCCGCGGTCGATCGCGCCCGAGGCAAGGCCGTGCTGAACCGACTCGCACAGCGGCTTGTCCTCGCCGATCACGTGCTCGAACCAGTCGATGTACCGATCCGCGGCCTCACCGGCGCAGTCGTCGAGGAACCAGTAGTCGAGGGCCACATGGGTGGTCGTGTGGTCGAGGGGTCTGATCGCCCGCGCGACGAAGGCGTTCTCGAGGCCGTAGGCAGACAGCTGCGTCGTGGGGAAGAGGTACGCGAAGCAGAAGCGCTGGTCGTCGAGGTGCTGCGTGTGGAGCGGCCCGAACTGGCCGATGCGGTAGTCATCGTCGCCATAGCCCGGGAGGGTCTCGGCGTGCACGAGCGGGCAGTGGTAGCACTCGATGAAGTTCTCGACCACGACCTTCCAGTTGGCGGCGATCGTGTGCTCGAGCCGGCGCCGGTGGACCAGGCGGTTGGGGTCGACGCCGGCCACGCCGTCGAGCAACTCGAGGAAGGGCGCGAGCACCGTCTCGAGCGGCTCGCAGTCGGGGTCGACGGCGGCGAAGAGCAGCGGGCCGAGCGTGGCGACGGCAATCGCCGGCAGGCGGACGTCCTCGTCGACGGTCATGCCCGGGGAGCGGTGGAGCGAGCCGTCGAGCTTGTAGGTCCAGCCGTGGTAGCGGCACTGCAGCGTGCGGCGCCGGCCGCAGCCCTCGGCGACGATCGCGCCGCGGTGGCGGCAGACGTTCGCGAAGCCGCGCAGCGTGCCGTCGTCATCGCGGGTGATGACGATAGGGAGGTTGCCGAGCTCGCCCGTGGTGAACGAGCCGGGCTCGGCGACGTCGGTCGCCGGACCGATGTACTGCCAACCGCGGCGGAGCACCGATGCGCGGTCGCGGTCGAGCGACGCCGTGGTCGTGTACCAATCGGCGGGGATGGTGGGGACTGCCATCAGCGGTTCTAGCGCTTGGCTAGACCGAGCCGCTCGCGCGCCACATCGGGGCCAGCGACCGTGCCGCCGAGGCTCTCGACGATCGTCACGGCGCGCTCGACGAGCTGCGCGTTCGAGGCGAACTCGCCCTTGCTGATGTAGAGGTTGTCCTCGAGACCGACGCGAACGTTGCCGCCCATCAACATCGCCTGCGCGACGGCAGGCATCTCCATGCGGGAAATCGCGAAGCCGCTCCAGACGGCGTTCGGCGGCATCTGGTCGGCGAACGTCTGCATGGTGCGCGGGGTGGCCGGGGCGCCCCACGGAATACCGAGGCAGACCTGGACGAACGGCGGATCGTCGATCAGGCCCTCTTCGACCAGCTTGTTGACGAACCACAGGTGCCCGAGCTCGAAGCACTCCAGCTCGGGCTTGATGCCGAGCGCGCGGATCTTCTCGGCGCCGATGCGCAGGTAGTCAGGTGTGCCGACGTAGACGAGGTTGCCGTCGCCGAAGTTGAGCGAGCCGCAGTCGAGCGTGCAGATGTCGGGCAGCGTGTCGTGCAGGTGCGCGATGCGCTCATCCGGGCCGACGAGGTCGGAACCCTCCAACGGCGTGTCGGTGCCGTTCGGTCCGATCAGGAGGTCGCCGCCCATGCCCGTGGTGAGGTTGACGATCACGTTCTCGCCGCTCGAACGGATGCGATCGACGACGTCGCGGTAGAGATCGACGCGACGCGACGGTTCGCCCGTCTCGGGCTCGCGGACGTGACAGTGGACGATCGCGGCGCCGGCCCGGGCGGCCTCGATCGCCGAGTTCGCGATCTGCTCCGGGGTGATCGGGAGCTCCGGATGGACGTTCTGCGAGGCACCCGAGCCGGTGATCGCGCAGGTGATGAAGGGATTCCAGTGCATGGGGTGGCAGTATGGCCGCGGCGGCAGCCGGCCGCTAGCCCTTCTTCAGCACGACGGTCTGTGTGCCCGTCGTGCGCGTCCCGCCCTGCGGGGTGAACACGGTCACGAGCCGGACCGTGACGGCGCCCTTCCGGCGCAGCGCCCTGGCCCGCTTCGTGAGCGTGCAGGTCAGGCGCACGGTGCCGGCCTGCTTGACCCTCGCCTTGCCGGTGCAGGCGGTGACGGCCTTGGCGCGGCCGGCGCGCGCGGCGGTGACGACGCTGCCCGTGATCGTCGCGGAACCGGGGCCGGAGGCGGCGAAGGACGTGGTGATCGCGCGTCGCGAGACCTTCGCCTTGGATGTGCGCAGGGAGGCGCGGGCCGGCCGGTCCGCGGCCGCGTCCGCCGCGGCCGACGCGGCGGGCGTGACCGCCACGGCCGCCGACGGCGGTCCCGGGGCCTGGCCGTTCAGCGCACGCAGGCGGATCGAGTAGGGGCGTCCGTTCTCGAGGCCGTCGATCGTCACCGGGCTGGCCGCCCGGGCCGGGCGGAGGGTCGTCCAGGTCGCACCGTCGTCGAGCGAGTAGGCGTACGTCTCGATCGCGGCCCCGTTGTCGAAGCCGGCCTCGAAGGCGATGGTCGCGGAGCGGTCGCCCGGGGTCGCGCGCAGCCCGGTCGGGGCGTCCGGGCGCAGCTGGATGCGGGCGATGCCGTTCTGCGGCGCGCCGAGCGCCGCGTAGGCGTAGTGGCCATCGGCGTCGAGGGCGATGTCCATCGCCGCCCGCAGCGACGTCGGGATCATCCCGGCAACGGCCATCGTCCCTGCGGTGTCGACGACCGCGACGCCGCCGTCCCCGCCTCGCTGAGCGACGTACAGGAGCCCGGTTACGGCGTTCAGCGCGACGCCGCCGGGGTTGGAGGGCGACGCCAGCGGGAGCGACGCCTCGACGGAGCCATCCGACAGCCGCAGCTTGATCACCGCGTACTGGCTCACGCCCGCCTGTCCGGCCACGTACACGAAGGTGCCGGACGCGTCGATCGCGAGGTCCGGGGACACCACGGGGACCGAACGGGTGGTGGGCGTGCCGGTGGCCAGGTCCACTTCGACGAGCTTCGACTCGTTCGCCGCCGTCACGAGGGCGCGCTGCCCGTCCGGGGTGATCGCGACGGCGCCGGGATCGACGGGCAAGGGGTGGGAGCTGCGGACCTCGACGTTGCCGTCCGCGGTCACCGTGAGGAGTCGGCCCTTGACCGCGCCGCTGTCGGCGATGTCGAGCGCGATGTAGACCCGGCCGTTGCCGGCGTGGACCGCGATGCCCGTCAGAATCGAGGTGCTCGAGGCGCTGTCCAGATCGGCGGCCAACATGGACAGCGGGCGCGCGCCGGTGTCGATGATCTCGAGGTGATCGGTCGATCCGAGGGCCACGTAGGCCCAAGCGCCGTCCGGGCGGAAGGCGACGGCGCGGGCGTCCGCGTCCACGGCCAGCTGCCCGTCGTCGGCGAGCGCCGGGATCGACACGGCGACGGCGGTCGTGCCGGTGCCGACCACGACCGCGGTGCCGTCGACCGGCGAGAGGGCGAGCGCGGTGGGCGCGAACGCCGTCGGGCTCGAGATCACGGAGTAGCCGTGGGCCGCGGGGGTCGCGAGCGCGCCGAGGGCGAGCACGACCGCGATCAGGCGGGTTGGGCCCATGGGCCGATTATATCGGACGGGCGGTTCGCCGCCCATACGGCCGCAGCACCGCCGTCCGCTCCTCGACCGCGGCCCCGGCCAGGGCGGCCCCGAGCGCGTCGTCGCCAGCGTAGCCCGCGAGCGGCACCACGCGGGTCGGGATCCCGACCCGGATCTCGTCGGCGGCGAAGGGCCACGGGTCGAGACGCTCGATGCCGTCGTCGCCGAGCGTGATCGTGAGCGTACGGTCCTCCGGCAGCACGATCTCCATCGGGCCCAGGCCGGCCGGGTCGCCGAGGCAGAGGCGCAGCGAGAGGCGATCGAAGACCTGCAGGAGCAGGTAGTTGCGCCAGAGCTCCTCGTCGGTGACGCCGAGGCCGTCCTGGACCGCGCCGTAGCGCGCCTCCTGCTCGCTGATGAACTCATCGACCGTGCTCTGTACGTCCGGCGCGCGCGTGAGGAGCAGCGCCGGCTGCGTCCCGTAGCGGCCCGTGTAGATACCGGCCGCGTGCATGGAGACGAGCATGCCGGCGTAGTCGTCGACCGCGGCGACCTCGTCGATGCCGAGGCGGTAGAGACGCAGGTGCTCGTCGATCATCACGTCGAGGAAGTTGGCGGGGCGGCCCGTGTCGGGGTTGAGCTGCGCGGCGGCCTCCCAGTGACGCCAGCCGATGTCGTGCAGGCGCACGGCGGTGCACACGCTGTCGCGTGGGTCGAGCGCAGGGACGTTCGGCCCGCCCCAGGCCGCAGCCAGCCGGCCCGCGACCTCGGCGTGGTCGACCTGCAGGACGAGCTCGGCAGTGTCGCCGACGGGGCGCACGATCATGGCGATCCTCCGGGAGTTCGGGCCAGCCAGCCGTGGCGCGTGACGGTGAAGGTGAACGTGCCGGCAGCGGTCGCCTCCACGCAGAGCCGGTCGAAGCGGTCGAGCTCGTCCGTCGAGACCGTGCCGAGGCGCTCGAGCAGGCGGCGGTACGTCCTCCACGTGTGCCCGTGGAAGGTGTCGCCCGTGGCATCGGCGTTGGCCAGCACGAGCGGCTCCCACGCGACGACGTGGTACCCCGCGGCCGTCAGCCACTCGGGGATGCGGCGCCCGGCGTCGAAGTGCTCCTTCGTCGCGCACCAGGCCTGCTTGACGCGCTCGGCGAGGGCGGCGTCGCCGATGCCCCACGAGGCCGTCGACCAGTCCGTGTCGCAGACGAGGATCGCGCCGCCCGGCTTGAGCACGCGCGCGATCTCGCGCAGCGCACCCACCGCATCGGGCACGTACTCGATCACCTGCACGAGGGTGGCCGCGTCGAACGTCGCGTCCGGGAAGGGGAGATCGTTGGCCTCGCCGTCGGCGACCTCGACGGCGACGCCCGCGGCCTGCGCCTCGACGATCGCGCCCGCGCGCATGGCCGGGGCGGAGTCGACCGCCGTCACGCGCGCACCGCGCAGCGCGAGGTCGCGCGCGTAGATGCCGGGGCCGCTGCCGACGTCGACGATCGCCGCGCCCTCGATCGGGCCGAGCAGGTCGATCTGCGCCTGGCGGATCGCGACCACGTCGGCAGTGGCGTACGCGCCGACGATCCGCTCTACCGCCTCCTGCGTGTCCCAGGTCGAACCGGCGCCGTGCGCGGGGCGGGGGGTGGAGGCGCTCACCCCGGTAGGCTACCGCCGTGTCCGCAAAACCGCAGATGCCGCACCGCGATTCCTTTCCCGTGTTCCGCGGGATCACGACGCGTTGGATGGACAACGACGCCTACGGCCACGTCAACAACGTCGTCTACTACGCGTGGTTCGACACGACCGTCAACGCGTACCTGATCGAGCAGGGTGTGCTGGATCCGACCGAGGGCGACGTCGTCGGCGTCGTCGTCGAGACGCTCTGCCGCTACCACGACTCGGTCTCGTTTCCCGAGCCCGTCGAGGCCGGCCTGCGCGTCGAGCGCATCGGCACGAGCAGCGTCCGCTACGAGATCGGCATCTTCAAGGAGGGCGCCGAGCTCGCCAGCGCAGACGGTCACTTCGTGCACGTCTACGTCGACCGCGAGACGCGTCGTCCCGTGCCGGTTCCCGAGGCGGTTCGCGCCGTTCTCCTTCCGCTCACGGCCGACCAGCCGTAATCTTCCGCGCAGCGAAGTATTCGGCGAGAGCAATCGCCATCACGGAAAGGCCGGGACATGCCACTCAAGGAGCGCATCAGCGCATTCGACGGACTCGACATCACGCCGGAGCAGCGTGAGATCCTCGAGGCGATCCGCGAGTTCGTCGACGGGGAGATCATCCCCGTCGCCAAGGAACTCGAGGCGAAGGACGAGTTCCCGACCAAGATCGTCGACGGCCTGCGCGACATGGGTGCGTTCGGCATGCGCATCCCGACCGAGTACGGTGGCCTTGGGCTCGACCTCGTCACCTACGCACTGGCGATCGCCGAGCTGACGCGCGGGTGGATGGCCGTGTCGGGCATCGTCAACGGCCAGTACATCGTCGGCGGCATGATCGCCGCGCACGGCAGCGACGAGCAGAAGGCGAACTACCTGCCGCGCCTCGCCGCCGGCGAGATCCGCTCCTGCTTCTCGATGACCGAGCCCGGAGCTGGCTCCGACGTGCAGTCGATCATCACCACCGCCGTGCGCGACGGCGACGACTTCATCATCAACGGCTCGAAGATGTGGGTCACGAACGGCGACCGCGCGTCCGTGATCGCGCTGCTCGTCAAGACCGACCCGACCGCGGACCCGCGCTACAAGGGCATGACGGCGCTGCTCGTCGACAAGCTCCCGCAGGTCGCCGATCAGGGCGGCATGAAGATCTCGCCGCCGCTCGGCAAGCTCGGCTACCACGGCGTCGAGTCGGTCGAGATCTCCTTCGAGGATTATCGCGTGCCGGCGTCGGCCGTGCTCGGAGGCGAGGACAAGATCGGCACCGGCTTCCTGCAGATGATGTCCGGCATCGAGACGGGACGCATCAACGTGGCCTCGCGCGGCCTCGGCATCTCGCTGCGCGCCCTCGAGCTGTCGCTCGAGTACGTCCAGCAGCGCGAGGCGTTCGGCAAGCCGATCGGCCACCACCAGCTGATTCAGAAGAAGCTGGCCGAGATGGCGACGCGCATCGAGGCCTCCAAGCACCTGATCCTCGCCGCCGCCAAGAAGAAGGACTCCGGCCAGCGCGCCGACATCGAGGCCGGTATGGCCAAGCTCTACGCGACCGAGTCGTGCCAGCGTTGCGCCGAGGAGGCCATGCGCATCTTCGGCGGCTACGGCTACTCGACGGAGTACGAGGTCGAGCGCCTCTACCGCGATGCGCCGCTGATGATGATCGGCGAGGGATCCAACGAGATCCAGGAGACGATCATCGCCAAGGGCCTGCTGAAGCGGTACGAGCTGATCTGACGCGGTCGGGGTGGTGCGGG
>JBILWG010000211.1:0-3348 GCA_044369995.1 Gaiellales bacterium
CTGCCGGCGGGCGACGTCCTGCTGGTCGACGAGGAGGGCAGTCGCAAGTCAAGCGGTCCCGCCGAGGCGCTCGCGCTCGAGGGACGCAACGTGATCATGATCCCCGACGGCATCGATCCGCTGTCCGAGATCACCGAGAACCACGCGGAGCGCCCCGTCTTCGACCGTCTGCGCGAGGCGGGCGTGACGATCTTCTCGGACGTGATCGTGCAGGAGATCGGCCCGGGCTCGGTCACGATCGTCGGCCGCTACGACGGCGTGGAGCGCACGCTCAAGGCGCCCGTGGTGCTCCACGCGGGTCGCCACACGGCCGACGACGCACTCTGCCTCGAGCTGATCGAGCGCGGTATCGACGCCCGCCCGGTCGGTGATGCCCGCTCGCCGCGTCGCTGGGAGGACGCGATCCACGACGGGTATCTCGTCGCCGCAGCGCTCTAGTCCGGCGTGTTGGCGCGATCGCCGAGATCGCCGCTGAAGCCGATGCGGATGCCCGTGCCCTGATCGACGGGAGCGGCAGGCGGCGGGATGTCGGCGACGGTGAACGCCTGGTGCTCGTCAGGATCGGCGGTACCGTCCGCCATCGTCCGCGTCGCCAGGCGGGCGTACATCTCCGCGAGCAGAGCCGGGACGTAGCGGGCGCTGCGGAAGTCGCCGGCGTCGTGCACGACGCGGAAGTGCTCATGCAAGGCCACCTGGACATCGTCCGGTACAGCGATCTGCAGATCGACAGCGCCACGCTGCAAGATCAGCACCAACTCCTCCGGTGTATAGCGCGGGAACTCGAGCATGTTGGCCCGCGCGGCGGCGAAGGCGGGCAGGTGCTCAGCCAGGGCGTCGAGCACGGCCGTCGGGCCGGACAGGATGACGGCGAGGGGTGCGGGGCGCGCAGCAAGGGTTGTGGCGAGGGCGGCCAGCGCTGCTGCTGCGGGATCATCCGGAGCGGTCGGCACCAGCTGCTCGACGTCGTCGACCAGCAGGATGCCGCCGGCGGCCGCTGCGACCACCGCTGCCACGCGTGTCGCCGACTCCTCCGCCGTGGCGCCGACGAGATCGGCACGGGTGGCCTCGTGGAGCGTGCCGTCGGGCAGCAGCCCGAGCGCGACGTAGAGCCTGCCGACGAGCGCGGCCACTGCATCCTCTCCCGTCCCGGGCTCGCCGCCGAACGTGAGGTCGGCGGAGTGGTCGAGGAACGGCGCGCCCTGCTGCGCGCGTTCCTGGTTGAGCCGCTGGATGGCGATCAGCCGGCGCAGGCCCTCCTTGACGGGCTCCAGCCCGACGAGACCATCCAGCTCGTCCAGCAGTGCGTCGATGGCGGCGGCGTCGGACACGGATGGCCTAGGCGACGAAGGCACGCGGGTCGTTGGTGGACACGATCTGGCGCGCCAGCGGTGCGATTGCGAGGCCGGCGAGCTTGAACGACTGGATGCCGAACGGAATCCCGATGATGGTGATGCAGAGGATCACACCGGTGAGGATGTGCCCCAGCGCGAGCCACCAGCCGGCGAGGATGAACCAGAGGATGTTCGCGATCGCGCTGACGCCGGGCACGCGGTTGGGGTCGTGCACCGCGGTCCGACCGAACGGCCAGATCACGAAGAAGGCGAGGCGCCACGAGGCGATCGCGAAGGGGATGCCGATGACGGTGATCGCCAGCAGCGCCCCCGCCACGAGGTACGCCACGCACATGGACCAGCCGGCGATGATCAGCCAGAGGACGTTGCCGATGAAGCGGAGCATGGCCGCACCCTAGCGGTCAATCCGACGAGAGGCCGCTAGCCGAGCACGATGGCGATGACGCCGAGCAGGGCGAGGCCCGCGCCGATGCGCTGCACGGGTGCGAGGTGCTCGTTGAGCTTGATGCGCGCGAGCAGGATCGTCACGACGGGATAGAGGCTCGACAGCACCACCGCCACGCTGAGATCGCCGAGCGACGCCGCGTAGGCGAAGCCCACGAATGCCGCCGTGTCCATCAGTCCGACCGGTGCGATCGCCGTGAACGACCCGCGCGGCGCGGACGTCGTGCGGCGCAGCAGCCCGATCGCGAGTACGACGAGGAGAAGCGGCAGGCCGAACGAGCGCTGCATCGTCACGCCCCAGAGGGGGGATTCCGCGGCGAGCTGATCCATGCTCACGTAGAACACGGTCAGGATGGCCACGCCGAGCAGCGCAATGGGGACGGCGCCGAATCTGCCGTGCTTGCTGTCGCCCTCGTCCGCGTGGCGACTGACGAGCACCACGCCCGCGATGGCGATCGCGATACCGGCAAGCTGGACGGCAGTCGGACGCTCGCCGAGCAGGCTCACCGCGATCACCGCCGGTCCGGCGGAGGAGCAGGCGAAGATCGGGGCGATCACGCCGATCGGCCCGCGCGCCAGGGCGATGAAGAACACCACGTGGCCGACGGAGCCGGTGACGCCGGCGACCACCGCCCACGGGAGGTGATCCCAGCCCGGGAACGCATCGCCGACCAGCACGAGGGCGGCGAGAATCGGCACCATGCCGACCACCTCGGAGTAGACGGCGACGAGCAGCGGGCTGTAGGCGCGGGCTCGGAGCGTGCCCACGAAGTCGGCAACGCCCCACGTCGTGGCCGCACCGAGCGAGAGCACCAGCGTCCACATGCGGATAGCCTATCGGTCGGGTGACGACGCCACGCCGAGCGCGGTGGCCAGGCCGCTGCGCACGTCGTGCATGTTCTCGAAGGGGACGTACGCGAAGCCCTCGCGCTCGAGGTGCGTGACCAGGCTGGCGCGGGCGAACCGCAGGTCGGCCTCCTCCGCCGCACAGAGATCGGAGTAGCCGTCCCCGACGTACGCCACGCGCCGGCCGGCGGCGAGCAGCGCCACCTCGTCGCGCTTGCAGCGCTCGCCGCAGTGGCCGCAGAGGACGCGCTCGCGGAAGCGCACGCGCATGCCTTCCGGTCCGAACTCCACCTCGTGCGCGCTGACCCGCAGGTCGAAGCCGTGCGCCTGCAGGATCGCGTGGATCAGCGACTCGAAGCCGGCCGAGACGACGATCGGCTCGATGTCGTGCTCGGCACAGAAGGCGAAGAGCTCGCGCGCGCCGGGGCGAATCGCCACGGTGTCCACGAGGAAGTTCGTGACCTCCTCGCGCGTCGCGGTGATGTTGGCGATCTGCTGGGCGAGGCACTGATCGAGCGTGATCTCGCCGTTGGCGAGTGCCAGATCGGCCGCCTCGAAGTCCTCCGGCGCCCAGCGCGCAGAGAACCAGTCGACGGTGTCGTGCGTGGCGAGCGTGCCGTCGAAGTCGATTGCGAGCAGCATGCTCACGGCGCGGGCTCCTCGTCGGGCGCGAGGGCGCGCAACTCGTCACGCGGAATCGCGAGGT
>JBILWG010000212.1:0-3346 GCA_044369995.1 Gaiellales bacterium
GGTGCGGTCGAGTCGGGCAAGCGCGGTGGACGCTGGGCGGCCGCGCAGGTCTAAGCAAGACCGTTTCCAGACCATAACCAGACCGATTTGCAATTTGGTCTGATATTCGGTACCTTCCGGTCCGTACCCTCGGAAGGCATCGATGTACGACTACGGATTCTTCTCGTACGACTCGAAGGCGGACATGCTGGAGCGCTCTCGCGCGTTCTGGAATCCCGACAAGACCGACTTCTGGCAGGACGCCGGCATCGACCTCGTGATCGATCGTCGCGAGGGCTACTACCTCTGGGACATGGCCGGCCGCCGCCTGATCGACGTGCACCTCAACGGCGGTACGTACAACCTCGGCCATCGCAACCCCGAGCTGATCTCCACGCTCGAGCAGGCCATGCAGCACTTCGACATGGGCAACCACCACTTCCCGGCCCTGGCGCGCACCGCGCTGGCCGAGGCGCTGGTCAAGACGTGCGCACCGAACATGCGCCGCGTGATCTACGGCGCGGCGGGCGGCGAGGCGATCGACATCGCGATCAAGACGGCGCGCCACACCAAGCAGCGCCGCAAGATCGTCTCGCTGATCAAGGCGTACCACGGCCACACCGGCCTCGCCGTCGGCACAGGTGACGACCGCTTCTCGAAGCTCTTCCTCGCCGACCACCCCGAGGAGTTCATCAACGTCCCGTTCAACGATCTCAACGCGATGGAGGACGCCCTCAAGGGCCGCGACGTCGCCGCCGTGATCATGGAGTCGATCCCCGCGACGTACGGCTTCCCGCTGCCCGAGCCCGGGTACCTGCAGGCCGTCAAGCGACTGTGCGAGCAGTACGACACGCTCTACATCGCCGACGAGGTGCAGACGGGCCTGATGCGCACCGGCGAGATGTGGTGCATCTCGAAGTCGGGCGTCGAGCCGGACATCATGGTCATCGGCAAGGGCATCTCCGGCGGCATGTACCCCCTCTCGTGCGTGATCGTCTCCGAGGAGTGCTCCGCCTGGCTCAAGGAGGACGGCTTCGGCCACATCACCACCGCCGGCGGCTCCGAGCTCGGCTGCATCGTCGGCATGAAGGTGCTCGAGATCTGCGGCCGCCCCGAGGTGCGCTCGATGGTGCACTACATGGCCGAGCATTTCCAGCAGGGTCTGCGCCAGATCCAGGAGATCTACCCCGACTGGTTCGTCGGCATCCGCCAGGACGGCGTCGTGATGGGCCTCGAGTTCAACGATCCCGTCGGCGCCAAGACCGTCATGAAGCACCTCTACGCGCACGGCGTCTGGGCGATCTTCTCGACGCTCGACCCGCGCGTCCTGCAGTTCAAGCCCGGCATCCTGCTGAGCCCCGAGCTGGCCGACGAGATCCTCGACCGCACGGAAATCGCGATCGGCAAGGCCTACGCCGAGTGGAAGTCGACGTCGCGCCAGGCGGTGACGGCATGAGCATGATCGAGCTCGAGCGCCGCGATCCCCCCGGCGCCGCCCGCGCCGCGATGATGCTGCAGCGCGCCCACTGGGCCGCCGAGGTCTTCGCCCGCTTCGACCGGACCCGCGTCGTGCGCATCCTCGACGCCGTCGCCGAGGCCGCCGCGGCCCACGCCGAGCGCTACGCCGAGGAGGCCGTCGCCGAGACCGGCATGGGCGTCGTCGAGCACAAGATCCTCAAGAACACGATGTGCTCGCGCGGCCTCTGGGAGCACTACCGCGACCACGATTTCGTCAGCCCGCGCATCGACCACGACGCCAAGATCCTCGAGCTGCCCCGCCCCGCCGGCGTGATCTTCGCGCTGACGCCCGTCACGAACCCGGTCGCGACGATCTACTTCAAGGTGCTGCTCGCCCTGATGACGCGCAACGCGATCGTCGTGAGCCCGCACCCCGGTGCCAAGGTCGTCTGCGCCGACGCCGTGCGCATGCTGTCGGACGCCGCGGTGCGCGCCGGTGCCCCCGACGGCTGCATCCAGATCGTCGAGGAGCCGTCGATCCCGCTGATCGACGCGCTGATGACCGACCCCACGACCGACGTCGTCGTCGCCACCGGCGGCAGCGCCGTCGTGCGCTCCGCCTACCGCTCGGGCAATCCGGCCCTCGGCGTCGGCCCCGGCAACGTCCCGTCCTTCGTCGACGCCACGGCCGACATCTCCGCCGCTGCGCGCCACATCGTCGACTCGAAGTCGTTCGACAACTCGATCCTCTGCACGAACGAGTCCGTCGTGATCGTCGAGGAGGAGGTCGCCGATCAGCTCGAGCGCGAGCTGAAGAAGCAGGGCGGCCACATCGTCGACCCAAGTGAGGTCGAGCAGGTACGCGAGCACCTCTTCCCCAACGGGCACATGCGCCTCGACCTGATCGGCAAGAGCGCGCTCGAGCTCGCCGAGGCCGCGCAGCTGAAGGTGCCCGCCACCACGCGCGTGCTGATCGCGCCGTTCTCGCTCGTCGTGCCCGAGGAGCCGCTGGCGCACGAGAAGCTCTTCCCGTTGCTCGGCCTCGTCCGCGTGCCCAACACGCGCGCCGGCATCTCGGCCGCCCAGGCGATGCTGCGCATCACGGGCGCCGGCCACTCCGCCTCGATCCACTCGCGCGACGCCCGGACGATCATGGCCTACGGCGCCGCCGTCAAGGTCCTGCGCGTGTCGGTCAACGTCGGCAACAGCCTCGGCTCCGCCGGTGTGCTGACGAACCTCTCGCCCACGATGACGATCGGCACCGGCTTCTACGGCCGCTCGTCGGTTGGCGAGAACCTCGAGCCACGCCACCTGATCAACCTGATGCGCGTGGCGTACAACGCCGACGCCGCCGTGCCGTTCGACGACTTCACCGGCCTCGAGCCGTGGGTCCTCGAGGCTGCCGCGACGCCCGTCGCCATGCCCGGCGAGCGCACCGCCCCCGCACCCGAAAACGACCTGCTGCGCGAGGAGATCCGCAAGGTGATCCTCGAGGAGCTCAAGGAGCTGACCCGTCAGTGAGTACCGCAACCGCCGTTGAGCTCCGCTCCTGCATCTACCTCGACCAGCTGCAGCCGCAGACCATGTGCTACCTCGGCTCCTGGATCAAGGGACGCCTGCCGCGCGCCGGCATGGCCGCGCAGATCATCGAGGTCGCGCCCGGCCTCGATATCGAGGCGCTCACCGACGTCGCGCTCAAGCACGACCGCGTCGAGGCCGGCATCCTCTTCGTCGAGCGCACCTTCGGCTACCTCGAGATGCACTCGCTCTCGCCCGCCGCGGTCAAGTCCGCGACCAGCGCCGTGCTCGACGCGCTCGACCTGTCCGGCCGCGACTCGGTGAAGCCGAAGATCCTCGCCAAGAAGGTCATCTCGCGCGTCGACGGCCAGCACGCCTTCCTGATCAACCG
>JBILWG010000213.1:0-3338 GCA_044369995.1 Gaiellales bacterium
CGTGTAGACGTTCCACATCGCGACCTCGTCGTCGCCGATCGTGCTGGCCCACGTGTTGATCGTGTACGTCAGGCCCTTCTCGAACTGGCGCTGGTAGAGCGTCGCCATGTCGAGACCGCCGGCCGTGAACGGATACAGCTGGTTCCAGCGCGTCGCGACGTGCACCTGATGGCCACGGTCGAGCAGCACCTCGGCGGCGCCGGCCGCCGTGCGCGAGCCGTCGTCGTCGAGGAGCACGACGCGCTTGCCGATGCCTTCGGCGCCCTCGATCGCCTCCCACAGCGTGAAGACGCGGCCGTTGTCGGTGCCGGGCAGGACATCCACCATCGGCTGCACGGGCGAGAACCCGGTGCGGCTCGGCAGAGCGCCAGTGGCGACGATCACGCCGTCGGGATCGAGCTCTGCGATCAGCTCCGGCGTGGCCTCGGTGCCGAGGCGCACGTCGACCCCACCGAGCGCCATCTGCACCTTGAGGTCGCGCGTGACGACGTTCCACATGTGGCGCCCCGGCGTCTTGACGACGAGCTTCAGCTGGCCGCCCAGCTCGTCAGAGGCCTCGAGCAGGGTGACGCGATGGCCGCGCTTGCCCAGCGTCTCGGCGGCCTTCATGCCCGTGGCGCCACCGCCGATGACGACCCAGTGGCCGGGATCCTCCGCCGGCACGAGCTCGGCAAAGCGCCCCTCGCGTCCCGTTGCCGGGTTGACGGTGCACGAGACGGGGAAGCCCTTGTAGATGCGACCGATGCAGCCCTGGTTGCCGCGGATGCAGTGGATGATCTCGTCGGTCTTGCCCGCAGCGGCTTTGTTGGCGAAGTTCGGGTCGGCGATCAGGGCGCGGGTCATGGCGACCATGTCGGCTCTGCCACTCGCCACGATCTCGTCGCCCATCGCAGCGTCCTTGATGCCGCCGACGGTGAAGACCGGAATATCGGCGACGGCCTTCACACGCGCCGTCATCTCGACGAGGTAGCCGTCGGGCTCGTCTGAGGGCTGCATCGCCATGTGGATGTTGTGGTACCCGGCGGCGGAGACGTTGATGAAGTCGATCGCCGTCTGCTCCTGCAGGTGCCTCGCGGCGGCGACAGCGTCGTCGTCCGTAAGCCCGCCCGGCATGTAGTCGTGCAGGTTCAGACGAATACCGACGGTCCAGTCGGAGCCGACCTTCGCGCGGATCGCGTCGATCACCTCGACGGTGAGGCGCAGGCGGTTCTCGAGCGAGCCGCCGTACTCGTCGGTGCGCTTGTTGTAGAGCGGGCTCATGAACTGGTGGAGGAGGTACGAGTGCGCGATGTGCACCTCGGTGCCGTCGAAGCCGCCCTCGCGCGACAGCTCGGCGCAGTGCGCCCACCAGTCGATCAGCTCCTGGATGTCCTCGCGCTCCATCGCCTTCGGCATCTCACCGTAGGCCGGGCTCTTGACGTTCGACGGCCCCCACAGGACGCGGATGTCGTCGGCCGAGTCCGAGGTGGCGTTGCCGCCAAAGTGGTTGAGCTGCTCGAAGATCTTGGCGCCGTGCTCGTGCACCGCGCCGGTCAGCCGCTGGTTCGTCGCGACGGCGTCCTTGAGGTACGCCCACATGAAGCGCTGGTTGCCGGTCGTCGAGGTGGGGTGAACCAGTCGGTTGCCGGTGATCAGCAGGCCCGCGCCGCCCTTGGCGCGCGCCACCTGGTAGTCGACGTCGCGCTGCGTGTCGTGCCCGTTCTGCGAGTACATCTTCGCGTGGGCCGTCTGCATGATGCGGTTGCGGACCTCGGTCGAGCCGATCGTCAGGGGGCTCAGCAGATGCGGGTACTCGCTGCTCATCGGGCAATCCCCTCCTCAGGAGATGTATTGGACGCAGCGTAGTGCAGGGGGTGCGGATTGGAAAGGCGCGCGGGTTCGTGTTGGAGTCTGATCCCATGGCGAACGTGATCGAGCCACCTCCAGCAGGCGTCACGCAGTAGGCTGAAGCGGAACCGAGACCGGAGAGCACCATGCTGTCGAAGCACGAGCAGGACGACACCCAGATCGCGCCCCTTTACGGGACGCGTGCGATGGTCGCTCCGATCCCGAAGTGGACGCTGGCCGAGACCGAGATGGCCCCGGATGCCGCGTACCAGATCATCCACGACGATCTGACGCTGAACGGCAACCCGCTGCTCAACCTCGCCTCCTTCGTGACGACGTGGATGGATCCGCAGGCGCGCGACCTGATGATGGAGGCGATGCCCGTCAACTTCGTCGACGCGCCCGAGTATCCCCAGACGGCCGAGCTCGAGCGCCGCTGCGTCTCGATCATCGCCGACCTCTTCAACGCCGACGCAACGGGGGAGACCGCCGTCGGCACCTCGACGGTCGGCTCCTCGGAGGCCGTGATGCTCGCGGGGCTCGCGCTCAAGTGGAACTGGCGTACCCGCCGCGCCGCGCAGGGCAAGCCGACCGACAGGCCCAACATCGTGACGGGCTCGAACGTGCAGGTCGTCTGGGAGAAGCTCGCGCGCTACTTCGACATCGAGCTGCGCTGCGTCGACATGACGCACGAGCGCACCGTGATCGGCGTGCCTGAGGCGAAGGCGCTGATCGACGAGAACACGATCGCCGTGGTGGGCATCCTCGGCTCGACGTACACCGGCGAGTTCGAGCCGATCCAAGAGCTCGACGCGATGCTGCAGGAGCTCAACAACGAGACTGGGTGGGACGTGCCGCTGCATGTCGACGCGGCCTCCGGCGGCTTCGTCGCGCCGTTTGCCTACCCGGATCTCGTCTGGGACTTCCGGCTGCCGACCGTCAAGTCGATCAACGTCTCCGGCCACAAGTACGGCCTCGTCTACCCGGGCGTCGGCTGGGCGATCTGGCGCTCGCGCGAGGAGCTGCCCGACGACCTGCTGTTCCACGACGCGTACCTGGGCGAGGACCAGATCACCTTCAACCTCAACTTCTCGAAGGCGTCGAACCAGGTCGTCGGCCAGTACTACAACTTCCTGCGCCTCGGCCGCGAGGGGTACACGCGGATCATGCAGGGGCTGCTCGAGACCTCGGCGCACATCGCCGATGCCGCCGAGGCCAGCGGGCACTTCAACGTCGTCAGCGCGCGCGACGCCCTGCCGCTCGTCACCGTCACGCTCAAGAGCGATGAGCACTACACGTGCCACGACCTCTCGGACAAGCTGCGCGAGCGCGGCTGGATCATCCCGGCCTACCCGCTGCCGCCGAAGGCCGACGACGTCTCGTGTCTGCGCGTCGTCGTGCGCGAAGGCTTTAGTCGCGACATGGCCGACCGACTGATGGAGGACGTGACGCGTGCCGTCAATGCGCTCAACGCGCGGCCGCCGGCCGCGCCCAAGCGCGTGCGCCATGCC
>JBILWG010000214.1:0-3336 GCA_044369995.1 Gaiellales bacterium
GGGCCTGAAGGCGCCCGACTGGGCGATCGCCGACGGCATGGAGGAGGCGGTCGAGATCGCCAACCGCATCGGCTATCCGGTGCTCGTGCGCCCGTCGTACGTGCTCGGTGGCCGTGCGATGCGCATCTGCTACGACGAGGCCACGCTGCGCGACGGCCACGTCGGCCCGTCCACGCTGGTCGACCGCTTCGTGGAGGACGCGATCGAGATCGACGTCGACGCCGTCTCCGATGGCCGCGACGTCCTCATCGGCGCGGTCATGCAGCACGTCGAGGAGGCCGGCGTCCACTCGGGCGACTCGGCCTGCGTGATCCCGCCGCTGTCGATCGGCGCAACTGTCGAAGCCGAGGTGCGGCGCCAGACGATCGAGCTGGCGCGCGCCCTCGGCGTGGTCGGCCTCGTCAACGTCCAGTACGCGATCCGCGACGGCGAGGTCTACGTGCTCGAGGCCAATCCGCGCGCGAGCCGCACGGTGCCGTTCGTCGCCAAGGCCACGGGTATCCCGCTCGTCGATGCCGCGGTGCGCGTGGCGCTCGGCGAGCGTGTCGAGGATCTCGACATCGCCGAGGCCACGCCGGGCATGGTCAGCGTCAAGGAGGCCGTGCTGCCGTTCGCGCGCTTCCCCGGCGCCGACGCCCTGCTCGGTCCCGAGATGCGCGCTACGGGCGAGGTGATGGGCACCGGTCCCGACTTCGCGACGGCGTTCGCCAAGGCGCAGCGCGCGGCGGGCCAGGCCCTGCCGAGCGCCCATCCCGACGGCACCACGGGCGTGGCCCTCACCGTCAACGACCGCGACAAGCCCGCCGCGGCGGCGATCGCCCAGCAGCTCGTCAGCGCCGGCTTCACCGTCTACTCGACGGAGGGTACGGCTCGGGCGATGCAGCAGATGGGCATCAAGGTGCACCAGGTCGCCAAGCTGTCGGAGCCGGGCGACACGATCCCGGATCTGATCCGCGACGGCAAGATCGCGCTCGTCATCAACACGCCGCTCGGCATGGGCGCGCGCGGCGATGGCTACGAGATCCGCCGCGCGGCGGTGCAGTACCGCGTGCCGTGCATCACGACGATGTCGGGTGCGGCGGCGGCCGTGCAGGCGATGAGCATGGCCTGGAAGGTCGACGCCAAGGCGCTGCAGGATCTGCATCGTGCGATCGGGGGCGCCGCGTAGTGAGCGCCGCGGCCGAGCAGACGACGCGGCTCGGCCCGTTCACCGCCCGCGTCACCGGCACGGAGCCGCTGGGCGGTCTCGCGCTGGTGCGCATCGACCTCGACCCGCGCACCGCGCTCGGCGAGCCGGGGCAGTTCCACATGCTGAGAAACGCCGCGGGCCGCGACTATCTCGCGCGCCCGGTCGGCCTCTTCGAGCACGATGGTGGTGCCGTCTTCGTGGTCGATCAGGCCAGTGCTCAAGCCGATCTGGTGGGCCCCGAGCTCGAGATCCTCGGCCCGCTCGGCAACGGGTTCGACCTGTCGGCCACGAGCGCCGAGACGACGCTCCTGGTGGCCGCGGGCTTCGGCTTGACTGTGATGCCCGCTATCGGACGCTTGCACACGCGTATCCGGCTGATTTCCGGTATCCGGCAATCCGACCATACGCCCCTCGCGCACCTTGTCGCTGGTGTCACATTGGATACGCCGCGCATCGCGCCGGATCTCGTCACCGAGCCCCTCGAGGAGGCCCTCCAGACCGGGCAGTACACCCAGGTGCTGGCCGCCGGCCCCGGCCCGATGGGCAAGGCCGTTGCCGAGCTCTGCCACCAGCACGGCGTGGCGAGCCAGATCGCGCTCGAGGCGCCGATGGCCTGCGGCTTCGGCGGCTGCTACGGCTGCGCGGTCGAGATCGACGGCACGTGGAAGCGCTGCTGCATCGAGGGCCCGGTCGTCGACGGCGCGAGGCTCGTGGCGTGAGCCTGTCCGTCGGCCGCCTCGCGCTCGCCCATCCGCTGCTCAACGCGAGCGGCACGTGGGACGCCGTCGAGGCCCAGCGCCTGTTCGGCGAGGCCAACCCCGGCATGGCCGGCTTCGTCACGAAGACCGTCACTGCGGAGCCGCGCCCGGGCAATCCGGCGCCGCGCATCGCGCCGAGCCGCATGGGCCTGCTCAACTCGATCGGCCTGCCCGGGCCGGGCCGCGACGCGTTCCTCGAGACGCTCCTGCCCGAGCTCGCCACGATCGTCGAGGGCCCGATCATCTGCAGCGTCGGCGGCTTCAGCCTCCGCGAGTACGTGCACACCGTCGAGCAGCTCGAGCACCACTCGGACTGCGATGCGATCGAGCTGAACGTCTCGTGCCCCAACGTCGAGTCGGGCTGCGCGTCGATCGGCGGGGATGCGGGCGAGACAGAGCGTCTCACGGCCGCGGCGCGCCGGGCGACGGGAAAGCCGCTGTTCGTCAAGCTGAGCGCCTCCGTTGCCGACATCGCGGAGATCGCCAAGGCCGCGCAGGCCGGTGGCGCCGACGCCCTGGTGTGTGTCAACACGGTGAAGGCCACGGCGATCAATCGCTGGACCCACAAGAGCCAGTTCGGCGGCGGTGGAGGAGGCCTGTCGGGTGCGGCGATCAAGCCGGTCGCCCTCCACGCGGTGCTCGCGTGCAGCGACGCCACGGGCCTCGACATCATCGGCCTGGGCGGCGTCGAGACGATCGACGACGTCGAGGACCTCATGGCGGTCGGCGCGAAGGCCGTCGCGCTTGGCACGGCCCTGTTCCGGGACCCGTCGCTGGCGAAGAAGCTGCGCACGCACCTGCCGGCGTAGCGCTGCCGCCATCGCGGGTGGGCGAGACGCCACGTGACGGCGCGTGCGTCGTGGCGGGCGCGGGACTGCCCACTAGGCGCTTTCCATGCGAAAAACAAGCCCTTGCCACATGTATCCGGGTTCCGGCAAGTCTCACCCCTGCTTGAAGGTTGAGCAGCCTTTCGCCCGCTGACTAGAGTCCTCCCTCGTGTCGTCCACCGCACCTCACCCGGCCTCGGTCTCGCAGACGAAGCAGGCGCTTCTCCGCCACGAGACCCCGACCCGGTCGGCGAGCCAGCGCCAGTCCGCGCTGGCCCGCGCCAACGCCATTCGCGTGAAGCGCGCGGGGCTGAAGCGCGACCTCAAGGCGGGCGACCGCCTGCTCGCGGACGTGCTGCAGCGCCCCGCCGAGTGGGTCTTGACGGCGAAGGTCCACGACCTGCTGCTGTGCGTGCCGGGTGTCGGCGCGGTGAAGGCGGCGAAGATGCTCCAGCAGTGCCGCGTGTCGGGCTCGAAGACCGTCGGCGGCCTGTCGGATCGCCAGCGCAGCGAGCTGATCGCCTTGCTCCGCAAGTAGGCGCGTGGCGCGCCTCTTCGTGAT
>JBILWG010000215.1:0-3325 GCA_044369995.1 Gaiellales bacterium
AAGCGGCCGGCAGCGGGACAGCGTGCGCAGTGGAGGGACAGCGTGCGCGGTGGAGGGACAGCGTGCGCGGTGGAGGGACAGCGTGCGCGGTGGCGGGACAGCGTGCGCGGCGCTGTCTTCGGGGGCCAACGGAACCCCGTTCGCCTGCCAGCGCCTGACACGATGGGCCCGGGCCCATCGTGTCAGGCGTTGCGGGTCGCCAACCCGCACCGTTCCGTGTGCCGTCTTCCGCACGAATGTGGCTTGTGCATCACACGCGCCCGCAAAGCCCGACCAGCACACGCGTTGTGGCGGGACCACCGTGCGCTTGTGCGCATGACACCACGGGCCCAGGCCATCGCGCATCGGGCGCACCGAGCGCGCCAAGTATCCGACGGAGTCGCCCACGACGCGCACGGCGTGTGCCCTAACGCGCTCGGATGCGCGTGTGGTCGTGTCGGCCTCGCGGGGAGAAACGGCGGCTCGGCTACGGCGGGCAGGCGAAGCTACGGTGTGTTCGGATGGTCATCAGCGCCGGCTCCGAATGCCGCTGTAGCACCATCGAACCACGCCGCCGTTTCGCCGATCGTGAGGCCGTGCGCTTCGGCGTATCGCAGCGCCTCAGGCGTCGAGGTTGACGAGCTCGGCCTCGCCGTCGATCGGCGTGCGGATCAGGGCACCGTCGGGGCCTTCGTGGTACGCGCCCATCGTCCGCAGCGGCGGCGAGTAGACGTGGATCGAGACCGTCGGGATACCGTCCTTCGGGCGGAAGCGGTGGATGTACGACGGCGCGAAGGTGATCGTCTCGCCCGGACCGACCAGACGCTCCAGGTGGCCGGCGCCGAAGCCGAGCCGTTCCTCGAGGATCCCGCCCTCGACGACGTGGACGGCGCCGGCGGAGACGTCATGGTCGTGGAAGCCCGTGTCGGCGTCGTCCATCCAGGAGATGACGTACACCTCGTAGCGTTCGTTGAGCTCGAGGCGGTGGAAGTGCCGCGACGAGGCCTCGTGCTTGACGTGCTCCTGCCAGAGCGTGGAATCGGCGGCGATCTCGCGAGCTAAAGCGGCACACTCCTCGGCGCTCAGCGGAGTGGTGATGGCCTGATCGTTGTCACTCACGAATCCCAGCTCCTTCCATTAGTGAAACGTTTCAGTGAAACGATGCACCTGTGTATTTATAACGATTTTCCTTAGTCTGGCGGATCCGGGGTGTGAAGTCAATCCCCGGTGACGGCACGGTCGCGGTACGCTCCGTCCATGGCTACCGCGCCGAAGCGCCCGACGATCAAGCAGATTGCGGAGGAGACGGGTCTCTCTGTCACCGCCGTGTCGTACGCACTGCGTGGCGAGCGGGTCTCGCCCGCAACGATCGAACGCGTGCAGGCTGTTGCCGACCAGCTCGGCTATTCCGCCGACCCCGTGGCGCGCGCGCTGCGCGGCGGACGCACCGGCACGATCGGCGTGCTCGTCGGGAGCCTCGCCGACTTCTGGCAGCAGACGCTCGCCCACGCTGTGCAGCGCGAGTTACGCGCGCAAGGGCTCCATACGATCCTGGCCGATGCCGATGGCGACCCCGCCGAGGAGCTTGCGCTCGCCGCGCGCCTGGCTGCCCAGCGTGTCGACGGCCTCCTGGTCGCACCGATCGGCCCGGCGGGCGGCGACTGGGCCAAGCTGACGGAGCGCACACCGACGGTCACCATCTCGGGCCGCCTGCCCGGCGCCGAGCTGGCGGGTGAGGTGGCGTTCGACCAGACCACGGGCGTGGGCGAGATGCTGCGGCACCTCCACTCGCTTGGCCATCGGCGCATCGCAGTGCTGTCATGGGCGGTCGAGGCATCGCCTGACCGGCCGACGGAGCGTGCGGTGCGCGAGCAGGCCGTGGCGCTTGGGCTCGAGTGCGAGATCGTGCAGTGCGCCTACTCGCTCGACGGGTCGCGCCCGCTCGCGCTCGAGGTCCTTGCCCGCGAAGACCGACCGACCGCGATCTTCTGCCTCTCCGACTCGATCGCGTACGGCGTGCTCCATGGCTGCCGCGAACTTGGCCTGAAGGTGCCCGAGGACATCTCGGTGGTGGGCTTCGACGACCACCCGCTCTCGCGCCTCGTCGACCCGCCGTTGACAACGGTCAACTGGAGCATCGACCGCACGGCGCGTGCCGCCGTCGGCTTCCTCGTCGACCATCTCGCCGGCGATCGCAGCGACCACCGCGTCGTGATCGCGCCGACGATGGTCGTGCGCGACTCGAGCGGCCCAGCGCCAGGCTAGGAGACGACCTTCGGCGGGTTCGGGTCGTAGGGGCTCACCCATCCGTACGGCGGCGCCTCGGTGACGCCATCGCCGGGCGGGAACGCACCGGGACCGACGATGTACCACTTCGGCTGCGTGTTGTACGTGGACACGAAGACGTCCTCAGACAGCACCTCACCGTCGCGCTTGACGACGCGTGTCACGTCGACGGCGAAGCCGGCCTGACCGTCGGTGTACGGCACGACCGTCTTCGCGGGTGCCGTCGGATCCTCGATGTACCGCTTCTCGGGCTCCTTCAGGGCGTAGCGCTCGCTGACGGTCGTCTCGACGGTGCGTCCGTCGGATGGCGACGAGTAGAGGTTGACGATCATGGTGCTGTTGTCGGCCGTGGCGCGAATCAGCATCGGATGAGCGGTGTTGTTGGTGAAGCTGAAGTCGGGCCCGTCCCACGAGACCGTGGCATCCATGCCGTCACCGTAGTGGTAGATGTAGAAGTCGTGGTTGTGGCGCTCGTCGACCTCGAGCCCGGCCGAGAAGACGGCGGCGTAGAGGGTGGACGCGACCTGGCAGACGCCGCCGCCGATCGAGGGGATCATCAGTCCGCCGACGATCGCCTGCCCTTCGAGGAAGCCGCGCTCGGGCGAGCGCGGTCCGACGGCGTCGTTGAACGAGAACTGCTCGCCGGGCATGACGAGTCGGTTGTCGAGGATCTCGGCCATCAGCGCGACGTTGTGGATGCGGTTCGCCGACGAGTCGCCGAGCTCGGTTGTGGCGCCGGCGACCTTGGTCGTGATGCCGAACTTCTCGGCGTCGGCTGTGGAGCGTCGCGGCGGGGTGCGCTCGAGCGTGATGTCGGCCTGACGCGCACCGCCCTCCAGCGCCGCGGCGCGCACGGCATCGGCGACCTTGCGCGCGTTGAAGCTGATCCCGTCCTTGCCCGGCTCGACCCAGGCGCGCTGGCCGTTGGTATCCCACATCGCGTTCTGCGGCTCGCGGATGCGGTCGCCGAGCACCTCGCCGACGGAGGGGGCGAGGACCTTGGGGTCGAAGGCGATGGTCGGCGCACCGTCCTCTTCGCGCACCATCACCGCGCTCTGTA
>JBILWG010000216.1:0-3318 GCA_044369995.1 Gaiellales bacterium
TCGTTCTGTCACCCCGACAAGAGCTGGGACGAGCACCTGCATCTGCTGTCGATCGAGGAGTCGATCGCGCAGACGCTCGGCCTCACCTACCGCGTCGTTGACATTGCGGCAGGTGACCTCGGCGCCTCGGCCGCGCGCAAGTACGACATCGAGGTCTGGCTTCCCGGCCAGCAGCGCTTCCGCGAGCTGACGAGCTGCTCGAACTGCACCGACTACCAGGCGCGTCGTCTCGACACGCGCTTCCGCCCCGAGAAGGGCAGCCCGCAGGTACTCCATACGCTCAATGGCACCGCCGTGACCAGCTCGCGCACGGTGATCGCCGTGCTCGAGCAGCATCAACAGGCCGATGGCACCGTCGCCGTCCCGCGGGCACTTCTGCACTACGGCGCGCCGGCGGTGATCGACCCCCGCTCGTAGATCGCCGTGGCTGCACCGCGTCGTCGTCATCTGATTCGCTCGGTCGGCCTGGTCGGCGCCATCGGCGTCGCTGTCGCCGGCATGGCGCCGACGATGGCCATGAACCTCAATCCGCAGCAGCTGGCCGAGCATGTCGGCTCGGCCGTGCCCGTGGTGTTCGTCCTCGCAACTATTGGCATCACGCTGATCGCGTGGTGCTTCGCGCGCCTCAGCAGCCTCTACCCGAACGCCGGTGCCGCCTACCGGTTCGCCGGCGAGACGATCGGGGCGCGCACCGGCTTCGTCGCCGGCTGGTCATTGGCCGGTACGTACCTCGCCTTCGGCGGCGTCTTCGTCGGTGCCGTGACGATTTTCTCGAGCAGTGTGCTTGCGTCGACGGGACTCTGGGCAAGCCCGAGCGCGGATGTGATTGCCGTCGCCGCCACAGCGCTGCTGATCGTGCTTGCCCTCGCCCCCGTGCGCCGCGTAACGATCATCCTGCTCGTCATCGAGCTCGCGTCTGTCGTCGCCATGGTGGCACTCTCACTCGACGTCGTCGGCAGCGTTGACTTTGGGCGGCTCGGTGTCGGCGCAGCCGACCTGCTGTGGCCGGCCGACGGCGTCAGCGGCACGCAGGTCGCCCTCGCACTGTCGTTTGCACTGCTCTCGTTCGCCGGCTTCGAGCAAGTCACCACGCTTGGTGAGGATGCGCTCAACCCTCGGCGCGAGATCCCGATTGCCCTACTTGGCACCGCGATCATCGGCGGCATCCTCTACACGCTGGTCACCGCTGCGCAGATCATCGGCATCTTCGACATGACCGGCGGCATGCAGGCATTCGAGGAGTCGGAAGGGCTGCTGCAGACGCTCGGCAACCACTATGTATCCACTGCAGTCGGAACGACCTTCGAGGTGTTCGCGATGTGCTCGGCGTTCGCAGGCGGACTCGTCGTCGTCGTGTCAACGTCGCGGATCGTCTACGCGATCGCGCGTGATCTCACTCCAGACGGCCGCTTTGCGCAACTGTCGAAGACGGGCGATGCGCCTCGCCTCGCACTGATCGCCTGCTCGCTCGCCGGGCTGGTCGAGTACATCGTGCTGCGCGTCGCCTTTGACGCGTCTGTGCAAGACGTCTTCTTCTGGGCCGGGACCACCGGCGCACTGCTGATCCTGATTCCGTACCTCCTGATGTGCGTCGGCGCGGGCTTCTCGTTCTGGCGCGTCGGCGGATCACGCCGACTCGAGGTGGTCGTGCCCGTTCTCGCCTGCGCGCTGATCCTCTACACGCTGCGCGCAAGCCTGTTCCCTCTCGGCGAAGGTGCGTACGCCGTGATCCCGTTCGTCGTGGCCGGTTGGGTTGTGATTGCGGTAGCGATCGTCGTCATCCGGCCGGGCATCGTCGAGCGTATCCGCACCGGGCTGCTCGCCACCGATCTCTAGACGGATTTGCCGCGACGCCGGACCAGTCGCCGCACCCGCGGATGCGGCTTGCCCTCGGGACCGATCAGGCCGATCACGAGGGCGCCCAGCAGGATCAGCCCGCCGATCCAGCCGAGCTTCAGCCAGACGACGACGATCGCGGCGGTAGCCGGGACGAGCAGCAGCCACTTCCCGGTCACCTGATGCGTGCCGCTGTGGCGAAAGAAGCTGTCGACCTTGAGCAGCTTCAGCAGCTTCTGCCCGAGGATCAGCAGCGGTACGGCGCTGCCGAACCCCGTGCCGTCAAAGATCGTCATCCAGCCCGGCCAGGCGGCGAAGAGGACGAACAGCACGAGCCGGTGGTGGCGGAACCAGGCGACGTGCTCAGGCTCGATCAGCTCGATCACGAGCACCTGGACGGCGAACACGCCCCAGATCAGCCAGTCCAACCCGAGACAGACGTTCCTGACCGTCGGGTCGGGCCAGACCAACGGCACCAATACGGCGGGCAGCGCCAGCAGCGCGGCGATCGTGGTCGGCAGGACGAACCAGTGCTCGACACGCTCGGCGAGCTCGTGGCGGGTTTCTCTCTCGGCGGCGGCCATCTCCGGCATTGTCGGTGAACCGCGCGCGGTAGCGTGCAGGTCGTGACGGGGCTCGCACCAGGTTCGGGCACCCGCCGGGCGATGCTGACGCTCGGACTGGGCACGCTCGTCATCACGCTGCAGGATCCGATCATCAAGGCGACGATGAACGATTACCCGGTGATGGAGGCCGTCGCCATCCGCTCGGTCGTCGCGCTGCCGATCTTCTTCATCCTGCTCCACCGGATGGGCGGTTGGCGCGTGGTGCTGCAGGGCAACACGCGCCAGGCAATCATCCGCGCGCTGCTCTTCATGACGGCGTACACCACGTACTTCCTCGCGTTTCCCGCGATGCCACTCGCCGACGTCGTGGCGCTGTACTTCACCGCCCCGCTCTTTGTCGTGCTGCTGTCACGCCCGTACCTCGGGGAACGCCAGAGCCTGAGTCGCTGGGCCGCGGTGCTCGTCGGCTTCGCCGGCGCGTTGATCGTCGCGCAGCCCGGCACCGGTGGCGTCGGCTGGGCCGCGATCCTGCCGATCTCTGCCGCCGCGCTCTATGCCTTCGGCCAGCTGATGGCACGCCGCTACGGCGAAGACACATCCGCGACGGTGCTGTCGTTTCATCAGAACTGGGTCTACCTCATTGGCGCGATGCTCTTCTCGTTCATCGCCATGCCCTTTGCGACGGCACCGGGCGAGACAGGCAGCATGGCGTTCCTCCTGCGCCCTTGGGAGATGCCAAGCCCGGAGCATCTCGTGCTGCTCGCGCTGTGTGGACCAATCGCCGTTGGCGGCACGATCCTCCTAACGAAGGCCTATCGCGAAGCGCCACCAGGTGCCGTCACGCCGATTGAGTACATGGCGTTGATCTGGGACAGCCTGTGGGGATTCCTGATCTTTGCCGAGATCCCCGGCCCGG
>JBILWG010000062.1:0-10389 GCA_044369995.1 Gaiellales bacterium
GTGATGGTACGGATGGCGAAGTGCTGCACGCCCGTGCCCGGCGATGGGATCGTCGGCTACATCTCCGTGGGTCGCGGCATCACCATCCACCGGGACGATTGCCCCAACTCGCGGCAGTTGGCCCGCACGCCGGAGCGCATGACCAAGGTGTCGTGGAGCGGAGAGGATCCCGAGGCGTCGTTCCGCGTCGGCGTGGCGGTGGAGGCCTGGGATCGTCCGCGGCTGCTCGAGGATGTCGGCCGAACCGTCGCCGAGCATGGCTGCAACGTCGTCGAGTACGGCGGGCACGTGAGCGAGGGCATGTCACGCAATTGGTACGTCCTCGAGATCGGGGATCTGCGGGGGCTCAAGGCCGTGCTGAACGCACTGCGGCAGATCGACTCGGTCGTCGATGCCTTCCGCATCACACCGGGCGAGCGCGACGCGTGAACCCGTTCTGAGCAGGCGCGCGCGCTCAGGCGCGCGCGCCAGGTCCGTAGGCGCAGGGGTTCTCGAAGCCGCGGGCGAAACGCCCCGGGTCGAGGTCGCTGACGTCGATGGACGGCGTCTGCCCGGTGGCGAGCTCGGCCATGATGCGCCCCGCTGCCGGCGTGGACTTGAGCCCGTGTCCCGACCAGCCAGCGCACAGCCACAGCCCCTCCGTTCCCGGGACCGCCCCGACGAGCGGATGCCAGTCGGGCGTTGCGTCGTAGGCTCCGCCCCAGCCGCCGACCAGCGGCGTCGTGGCGAGCGAGGGGAAGCGCTCCGCCAGCGGGCCCCGGATGGCAGCCTCGTAGCCATCCAACAGCGGCAGCTGACAGTCGTCACGGGTCCGGATGACGGGGGTGTCGGGCTGGTAGGCGACCACCCAGATGTCACGGCCGGCCGCCGAGCGCACGACGACATTGGAGACGGCGTCGGAGGTGACGGCCGCTGGTGCGACCTGCCCTGGCGGCAGGCGCAGCACCGCCACCTGAATCCGGACGAGTGAGAACGGCACCTCCCAGATGCCGCTCAACAGCTCGGGCGACCAGCCACCGGCGGCGACGATCACCTGATCTGCCGTGAGCGACTCCCCGTTGGCCAGCCGAACGCCGGTGGCGCGTCCGGCGCGCATCGTGATCTCCGCGACGTGCGCGTGCTGCCGCAGCTCGAGCCCCCTGCCGAGGGCGTCGAGCAGCCAGGAGTCGATCATCAGACGGCTATCGCAGACCCCTCCAGCCGGCTCGTAGGCGGCGGCAGCGACGCCGTCCAGCGCGAGCAGCGGCTCCACCTCCGCGATCTCGTCCGGGTGGAGCAGGCGGGTGTCGAGTCCGAGACCCTGCTGGCGCTCGACGTTGGCGCGGCAGGCATCGACCAGCCGCTCGGGGACGGGAAGCAGATACCCCGTGGGGACGTAGGCGCCCGTGCCGACGCCGACCTCCTCGTCCCAGTTGCGCAGGATCTCCGTGCCCGCCATCGAGAGGCGGATCAGCACCGGGTTCGTGTAGTGCCTGCGAACCATGCCGAACGTGAGCCCGGAGTCGCCACTGCCCGCGTTGGCGCGGTCGAGGAGCAGGACGCGGCCGGCATCGCGACGCACCAACGCGTTGGCCGTGGAGGCACCGACCAGACCGCTGCCGACGATGATCGTGTCGTAACCCGACATGGCGTGACGGTAGCACTCGGACGCTCGCCCGTCACACCACGGTGACGCTGCTGTACCGTTGCGGCTGCAGGCAACGGGAAGGCAATGGCATGGCGGAGATCCTCGAGGGCGAGACGCTGGTGTGGAGGGGACGACCCACGTGGAAGTGGTCGGTGTCCTGGATGCTGAAATGGGGCATCGTCGGGCTGCTGCCGCTCGTCGTCGGGATCCTGCTCGGGCAGTTCGTCGAGCTGCCGCTGTCCTGGTTCTTCGCCGCGTCGGTCATCTTCATCGCGATCGTCGTGGTGCTGGCGTGGGTCAGGCGCCTCGACAGCGAGTACACCGTCACCGATCGCCGCGTGATCGTGCGCCGTGGCATCGCCAACCGCAACGAGCGCAGCGCCAGCATCGACCGCATCCAGAACGTCAACACCAAGCAAGGCCTGTACGGTCGTATTCTGAATTTCGGCGACATCGAGTTCGACACGGCCGGCTCCGACATCAGCGATTCCGATCTGGCCCTGCGCGGCATCAACGATCCTCACGACATGCGGGACCGCTTCGACCGCGAGCTGCTCCAGCGTCACACCAGGATGACCGGCGGGGTCTGAGCGCTACGGCTCCCAGTCTTCGCCGCTGATATCCCAGCCGACGAGGCAGTAGTCGCCGACGAGCGTGGCGATCGCCTCGAAGGTTCCACGCGCCTCGTCGTCCAACGACGCGCCGGTGACGAACTCGCCGACGAGCTCGCTGTCGTACGCGATCGGCACCGCATCCACGATCGGGCCGCCTGCCCCCGCCCACGGTCCCGGCGCGAAGGCGCCCTCCTCGACGAACCGCAGCCCCACGCCCATCGCATAGTGATCCGCGAGGAGGCCGATGGTGCCGAGCAGGATCTGATCGGCCTCCTCGGCGCCATCGACGATCGCCTGCACCGCGGCGACGACTGCGGCGTTGGCGGTCATGCCCGAATGACCCCGAGCACCTCATCGCGGCGGGTGATCATCTCTGCCTCGCTCTGCGCTTCGAGATTGAGTCGCAGCAGAGGTTCGGTGTTCGACGGCCGCACATTGAAGCGCCAGGTGTCGTGCTCGATCGTGATGCCATCAAGATGGGAGATGCGTGCCCCGGGCCCGTAGCGATCTTTCAGCTCCTGCAGCTTGAGCGCGACATCGGGTACGGGAGAGTTGATCTCGCCGGTGATGAAGTACTGCTCGCGGAGCGGCTTGAGAAGCTCGTGCAGCGTCGTCCCGCTGCGGGAGACGAGCTGGAGCACCAGCAGTGCGGGCAGGATGCCGGTGTCGACGCCGTAGAACTCGCCGAAGTAGTAGTGCCCGGAGACCTCGCCGGCGAACAGTCCACCGGACTCCTTGATCGCGACCTTGATGAAGGCGTGGCCGACGCGCGAGACCTCGGGTGTGCCACCGCAGCGCTCGATCGTGTGCGGCACGGCGAGAGATGCCCGGATGTCGTACAGGATCGTGGCGCCCGGATGGTGCTTGAGCACCTCCTCCGCCAACAGCGCGGTCATGAAGTCGCCGTCGACGAATTGGCCCTCCTCGTCGATGAAGAAGCACCGATCGGCGTCGCCGTCCCAGGCGATGCCGATCGAACCGGGGTGCGCGCGCACCTTCTCGATGATGAACCGGCGGTTCTCCTCGAGCAGGGGGTTGGGCTGGTGGTCGGGAAACGCGCCGTCCGGCGTCAGGAAGAACGGCACTGCCTCGACGGGGAGGGCCTCGAGGATCGGGCCGAGCATCTTGCCGGCCATGCCGCTGCCGCCGTCGAGCACGACCTTGAGCGGCTTGATGGCGTCGAGGTCGATCAGCGAGAGCATCTTGGCGGCGTACGCCGGGAGCACGTCGAGTGGCGTGGCAGAGCCGGGAGTAGCCACGGGGGCGAGGGGGTCGTCACCGAGGGCCATGCGCTTGACCTCGTTCAGCCCCGAGGCGCTGCCGACGGGCTGCGCCTCGGCGCGGACGATCTTCATGCCGTTGTACTCGGCCGGATTATGCGATGCGGTGACGATCAGGCCGCCGTCCAGGCCGCCGTCGGCGACCGCGAAGTAGAGCATCTCGGTTCCGATCTCGCCGAGCACGAGCACGTCAGCACCACCGTCGGTGGCACCGCGTACGGCGGCCTCGGCCAGCGCGGGCGACGAGAGGCGCATGTCATGGCCGATCGCCATCCGGCGGGTGCGGAAGACCTCGACGTAGGCGCGGGCGATGCGGTACGCGCCCTCCGGGTCGAGCTGCTGCGGGACGATGCCGCGAACGTCGTAGGCCTTGAAGATCGATGGATCAAGCGTCATGGCTGAGAGGGTACCCATGCGTCCCGCAGGAGACGCCACGTGTCGTCCAGATGCTGCGCCATGACGCGGGTGTCGGCGAGTACGGGCATGAAGTTGTTGTCGCCGTTCCAGCGGGGAACGACATGCAGATGCAGATGCCCTTCGATGCCCGCTCCGGCCACACGACCGAGGTTCATGCCCGCGTTGGCACCGTGCGGCTGCAGCGTGCGGTCGAGCGCGTCGAGCGACTGGTCGAGCAGCTCCCATAGCTCGGTGCGCTCCTCCGACGTCAACTCGCCGGGTAGCGCGATGTGGCGATAGGGCGTGATCATCAGATGCCCGTTCGTGTACGGGTAGAGATTGAGGATCACGAAGCACGTCGCGCCGCGGTGCAGGATCAGCGCCTCCTGATCGAGCGCCTGCGCGGGTGCAGCGCAGAAGACGCACTCAAGCGGATCGTGGCCCGATGCGCGTTTGACGAACTCGAGACGCCAGGGTGCCCACAGTCGGTCCATGCTGTCAGCGTACCCGTGTCGTGCGATGACGGGTAGGCTCGGTGCTGTGGCACGGATACCCGACATCGAGGCTGTGGCCGCCGCACTCGCGCTGACCCACGATCGGCACCCACCCGACGCCACGGCCAGCGTGATGCTCTGCCTGCGCGCGGGGGATCGCGGCACCGAGGTGCTGCTGTGTCGACGCGCCACGCGAGATGGCGACCCCTGGTCCGGACACGTCGGCCTACCGGGCGGTGGTGTCGACCCCGGGGATGCGAACGCCCTCGCGACCGCGGCCCGGGAGACGCGCGAGGAGGTGGGGTTCGATCCGCGCGAGCATGGGCGCGTCCTCGGCATGCTGGAACCGCTCAGGCCACGGACCTTCCCCATTCTGATTGCCGCCTACGTGGCCCAGATCACCAGCCCCGTCGAGGTGAAGCTGTCGGACGAGATCGCCGTGGCCTGGTGGACGCCCTTCGCCGACCTGCGATGGATCTCGGCGGAGGTGCCGGGGGCGCCGACGCGCGTCTCCGCCTTCGAGCTTCCGCACGCCGAGGCGCAGGATGTGGTGCTCTGGGGTATCACCTATCGCCTGCTCGACCGACTCCTGCACGCTGCGGAATGCGGCCTCCCCGCAGAGTAGAATCGGCGCATGGAGTTGTATGAGCTCTTCTCCGAGGGACGACGCCGTCTCGCCGCCGGTGAGGTGCGTGCTGCGATTCCACCGCTGGAGCAGGCGCGCAACATCTCGCCCGCCACGGGCTCGATCCGTGAGGCGCTGGCGGTTGCCTATCTGCGGGCGCAGCGCTACGGCGATGCGCTGCCGGAGGCCGAGGCTGCGGTGGAGTGTGCGCCCAACGATCACTACGCGTACTACCTGCTCGGGCGCGCCTATCAGGGCGTGGGCGACCGGACTGCCGCGCGTGCGCAGTTCAAGCTCGCCAACTGGCTACGGCCTGGCGATGAGGCGTATCAGGCGGCGCTCGCCGCTGTGGCCTAGGCGGAGTGGACCTCCAGTCCGCCCCCGCGAGGTGCGCTGGCAGGCGGCGTCATCCCGCCGTACGCTGCGGGATCAGGTGCGATAGGATCCCGGCATGACTAATCAGTCAGTCAGTATGGGGTTGGACCTCGACCGTCGCAGCCAGATTCTCGAGTGCACGTGCAGCGTGATCGCGCGTGACGGGGCGGAGGGACTGCGAATGGCGGCAGTGGCCCGCGAGGCAGGGGTGTCCAGCGCGCTCCTGCACTACTACTTCGCGACGCGCGAGGATCTGATCCGGCTGGCCTTCGAATACCACGAGACGCGGGAGACCGCGCGCGGCGAGGCGCGCCTGGCCGGGATCCCCGATCCGCTCGCGCGCGTGCGCGACGTGCTGGTACGCGAGCTGACGGACGATGAGGTCGTGCGCGAGGGCTGGGTGCTGTGGAGCGAGATGAGCCGCACGGCCATCTTCCGCGACGACTTCCGGGCGTCGGTGGCCGATCGATCCGCCCGCTGGGTCGGGCTGGTCGCCGAGTTGATCGGTGCCGCGCAGGAGGCCGGGCGCGTGCCAAGCGAGATCGACGCCGTCTCGGCCGCCTTGCGTCTGACGGCCATGGTCGACGGTCTCGGCGGGCACGTGATCGTCGGGTCGATCTCCCGGGCCGAGGCGCGCCGCACCCTCGATCTCGCGTTGATGGAGATGCTGCATCTCGACGACGGAGCACTGGCATGAGCGCGACGGGACGGCGAGGCAAGGCCACTCGCGCCGGCTCGGCCAAGCTCACGCTCCACGCCAAGGCCTACGCCGATCCGGAGATCTTCGAGCGAGAGCGTCGCGAGGTCTTCGCGAAGGCCTGGATCATCATCGGCCACGTCGCCGAGGTGCAGAGCCCCGGCGACTTCGCCACCGGCGAGATCGCTGGGGAGCCGGTGGTCGTCCTGCGCGATCAGGAGCACCGGCTGCGTGCGTTCTCCAACATCTGCCGGCACCGCGCCGCTCGCCTGGTGAACGGGCAGGGGTCGTGTGGCAAGGTTCTGCGCTGTCCCTACCACGGGTGGACGTACCGGCTGGATGGCACGCTGGCGGCCATGCCCGAGGGTCGGGGATTCGGCGAGGACTTCGATCGGGACGAGGTGCGACTACCCGAGTTCGACGTCGTCGAGTTCGGCGGCTTGGTCTGGGTCAACATGGATCCTGCGGCGCCGCCAATCCGCGAGTGGTTCGGGGAGGAGCTGTGCGCGCGCTTCGAGACGCTGAACGTCGGGCAGCTCGTGCCGTTGACGAGGCGGGACTGGCAGGCGCGCGAGCTTCTGCGGGCCGTTCCCGACGTGCTTCGCTCGCGTCGGCTGGACGACGCGAAGGCGCTCGTGCCCGAGGCGGAGTACGCCCGGTTCGATGCGCATTACGACCACAACTGGAAGACGCTCGCCGACAACTACCTCGAGGGCTATCACGTGCCGATCGGTCATCCCGGGCTCCTGCGCATGCTGGACTACCCGAAGTACAGGCCGACGCTGTACGAACGTGGCGTGTGGATCGACGGCCCGCTGCGCGACAACCCGTCCAAGGATGTGGCCGAGCGGCTGTACCAGCGCTATCGGCGTCCGATGGCCGAATTCCCGCCGGAGCTCGAGGGCCAATGGACCTACATCCACTTCTGGCCGGGCCAGTTCGTCGACATCTACCCGGACACCATCGACGTCTGGCAGATGCGCCCTGAGGCACCGCTCCGCACCAAGACGACGTCGCTGGTATTCCGCTCGCCGAGCGAGTCGTTGCGTGACATGGCGATTCGACGCCTCAACCACCGGTTCAACAGCGAGGTCATGGATGAGGACGTGGAGCTCTGCGATGGGGTGCAGGTGGGGCTCGGGTCGATGACCTATACGCGTGGTGTGCTCAACGACAACGAGGCCGCAGTGGGGCACTTCCACGATCTCCTGCGCGCCGCTGTCCCGGGTATCGATGACCTCTCGTAGGCTCGGCCGGCACGACTGGCTGGGGCTCACACCCGAGGTGGAGCGGTTCGGGCCGCTGCTGGTCGCCCGCATCGCCGGCGCGCTCGGCGAGCCGCAGGATGCGCTCGGCGAGGCGCGCGTGGAGGCGTTGATCCGCGATGGGGATGCCGCCGCGTGGCTCGCCTATCTCGCCGCGCTGACGGCGCTGGTGGATCGCGGTGCAGCCGCCGGCGTGGCGCGGCCGGAGACCGAGATCCTCGCCGGCATCCTGCGCGACCAGTATCGCCTCGCACCGGGGGTCCTCGTCCTCTCGGAGGCCGACGTGGCACGCTCCCAGCATCTCGAGACCCTGTTGGAGACTCCATGACCGATGCCCTGCGTACCGACTTCGCCCCGTTGCTCGACATCCGCCGTGCGGCGGTGGTCGGAGCCTCGGATCGCGGACCCGGCTACACGCTGCTGCACAACCTGAGCATGCACGGTGGCGAGGTGATCGGCGTCCATCCCAAGCGGGCCGAGGCGGCCGGCTATCCCTGTGTTCCGAGCATCGCGGACGTTCCGTTCACGCCCGACGTGGTGTCGATCGCCCTCGGGCCCCGTACGATCATCCCGGCCCTCGACGAGGCGCTCGCCGCGGGGCATCGCGTCTTCTCGATTCCGGGTCTCGGCGCCGAGGCGGTGGGGGACGACGGTGATCGCGCCCGGGCTGAGGTGCGGGAGCGGCTGATCGCCGCCGACGCGGTCTGCGTCGGTGTCAACTGCATGGGCATTGCCGTGCCCGAGCGCCCGTCGCCCTGGATGGGCACGATCTGTCCGGGCTTCCGCGAGGGCGGGGTGGGTGCCGTGGTCGGCTCCGGCTCCATCGGCGAGGCCGTGCTCGCCCTCGGGCCGAGGGTCGGCTTCCGCAGCGTCGTCTCGATCGGCTCGGAGACCAGTCGCGACGCCGCCGATTGGCTGGCGTTCCACGTCGAGGACGAGCGCACGCGCGCCATCGGCCTGTTCCTCGAGGCGGTGCGGCGACCGGCCGCGTTCCGCATTGCCCTCGAGCGGGCTGCAGACGCCGGGAAGCCGGTGGTGATCCTGAAGGTGGGCCGCTCGGAGGTGGCAGCCCGGAACGCGATGGCGCACACGGGCGCGATCGTCGGCTCCGATCAGTCGTTCGACGCGCTGTGCCGCTCCTACGGCGCGCTGCGCGTGGATGACTACGGCGACTGGCTCGAGCAGCTCGAGGTGCTGGGCACCCCACGACGACCCCGGGGTCTGCGGACGGTGCTGCTCACGAACTCCGGCGGCGAGGCGGAGCTCGTCGCCGACGTGTCGGACGCGGCGGGTATGCCCCTGATGACGCTCCCCGAGGATCTGGCCGCCGACATCGATTCGGTGTGGCCGTTTCACGGCGTCCACAACCCCATCGACTACTGGGCGTTCGGGGAGCCCGAGGAGATCGTGCCCGACCTCGTCCGTCGCTGTGCCCAGCATCCGGACGTCGACAACGTCGTGATCAATATCGACCAGTCGTGGCGCTTCACGAACGGCGAGCGCGAGAATGCCGAGGACGCGTGCACGACGATGGCAGATGTCGCGCTCGAGACCGACACCTTCTGCGCGGTGCTCTCGACCGCGGTGTCGGACCCGTCTGACACCGCCGTCCTCAACGCCGCGCGCGGTGGCGTGCCGGTCCTGATCGGCGCGGGCATGGGCATGCGCGCGATCGCCCGCGCGGCGCAGTGGCGACCGACGAAACCGGAGGCACCGGCACCGTGGGAGACGCCTGCCTGTCCCGAGCTCGAGCGCGAGGCCGGGCATCTCGCCGAGGCGGATGCCAAGGCCGTGCTCGGGCGCTACGGCGTGCGCGCTCCGCGTGAGCTCCGCGCGTCCAATCCCGACGAGGCTCGCGCCGCCGCCGCGGAGATCGACGCCACGGTCGTCGTGAAGGTCGATGGTCCTGCGCACAAGGAGAAGTACGGGGGCGTGATCCTCGGCTGTACCGATCCCGAGCGGGCGGCGGCCGCTGCCGCGCAGATCGGCGCGCCCGTGCTGGTCTGCGAGGAGATCCGCGGCGGCGCCGAGGTTCTCTGCGGCCTCGTGCGGGATCCGCTCTACGGACCGATCGTGGTCGTCGGCGTGGGGGGCTCATGGGCCGAGGCCGTTGGCCAGACCGCTCGGGCCGCCCTCGGGCCGATCTCGCAGGCTGACGCCGAACGGCTCGTGCGCGCGGTGGAGCCGCTGCGGCATCGCCTTGATGACGCGGAGGTGACGATCGTCGCGGACACGCTCGTTGCGCTGGGTCGTGTGGCGCACGACTTCCCCCGCGTGTCGGAGATCGACGTCAACCCCCTCGTCATTCGCGATGGCACCGGCGTCGCGCTCGACGGTCTGATCGTGCTCAGCGACGACTGAATGGAGCCGCATGGACTTCTCGCTCACCCCCGACCAACAGGATCTCCGCGACCGTGCCCGCCAGTTCGCTGCGGCGCTGATGCCGCACGAGGTGGCAGCGGAAGAGGCCGGCGGGGTCGTCCCTGACGACGTCAAGTCCGAGATCCGCCGTCTCGCACGTGCGTTGCGCCTCGTCGGCGGCAACCACGCCGTCGAGCACGGAGGCCAAGGCTGGCAGATGATGGAGCACGTGATCGTGCACGAGGAGCTCGGGAAGGTCACGAACGGCCTGTGGTGGCTGATGGGCGGTGGCTACAACGTGCTCGCGCTCGGCACGCCCGAGCAGATCGACACCTATCTGCGCCCGACCCTCGCCGGCGAGCGTGCCGATGCCTACGCCGTCACCGAGCGCGACGCGGGCTCTGACGCATCGGGCATCAAGGCGATCGCCGAGCGGGTCGACGGCGGGTTCCGGATCCGCGGCGAGAAGTGGTTCGTGACGAGTGGCGATCACGCGGACTTCCTGATCGTCATGGCGAACGTGATCGACGGCTCCAAGCTGCTGCCGACGCTGTTCCTGGTCGACCTCCCCTGCGCTGGGGTCGAGATCATCGACGATCCCCTGTTCACGCACGTCTTCCCGGATGGGCATCCGACCTATCGGCTCGATTGCGTC
>JBILWG010000217.1:0-3274 GCA_044369995.1 Gaiellales bacterium
CGAGCATGCTGACGACCCTCGCTCCCACCATCCTGCGGATGTCCCGGAACGGTCTGACCCCTTTGGGACATCCGCGAGCATGCTGACGAACCTCGATCACACGATCCTGCGGATGTCCCGGAAAGGTCTGACCCCTTTGGGACATCCGCGAGCATGCTGACGAACCTCGATCACACGACCCTGCGGATGTCCCAGAAAGGTCTGACCCCTTTGGGACATCCCAGCCGAATCGTCCTAACTCTCCTGCTGCGCCTTGGCGGCGTCGAGCATGGCGTGGATCATCTCGTGCTTCGGCACCAGCGGCTTCGGGTAGGCGGAACGGCTCTGCGTCAGGCCGCAGTCGAGCAGCGCGTCGGCGATCTTGTACGACAGCGGGCCCGGGTTGATGATCGGGACCGGCAGGTGCTCGGCCAGAAACGCATGCGACTGGTGCATAGTCGTCGAGCCGAGGCAGATCACGTCGGCGCCGTCCTCCTCGACGAGCTGCATCGCGGCGGCCAGCAGCTTCGGGAAGACGACCTCCTCCTTGCCGCCGAGCAGGTTGACGACGTCCGGCGGGGTGTCGATGTGGCGGATGCCGGCGCACTTGTCCATCAGCCCAAGCTCGCCGATGCCCTTCTTGTAGATCGCAGCCCAGGGGCCCCACTGCGTGAGCACGCCGAACTTGTTGCCGAGCATCAGCGCCGTCATGTACGACGTGCGGCCCGGGCCGATCACGGGAATGTCGAGCTCGCAGCGGATGGCGTTCACGCCCGAGTCGCTCATCGTGTCGATGCAGATGGCGTCGTAGCCGTCGTCCTGGATGCGCAGCGCGCACTCGAGCATGGCGAGGTCGGCGAGGATCCAGTCGTGGTAGTTCTCGTACCACTGCGGCCCCGCCGAGACCGGGACGTACGTGAACTCGATGCCGTCGCCCCAGCTGACGGACTGCTGCTGCTGACGCCGACCGGCGAGGCCGGTCTCGTCGAAGGCGAACGGCACGAGGACCGCGATGCGCTTGCTCATGACTTCTTCTCTCCCCTGTTGATGCCGGACTACCCGGCGAGTTCCCGCACGTCCGTCAGACAACCGGTGACGGCAGCCGCTGCTGCCATCGACGGGCTCATCAGGTGCGTGCGGCCGAGGCGCCCCTGGCGCCCCTCGAAGTTGCGGTTGGACGTGGAGGCGCAGCGTTCGCCGGGATCGAGGATGTCCTCGTTCATGCCGACGCACATCGAACAGCCCGCGTCGCGCCACTCGGCGCCGGCCGCGAGGAAGACGTCGGCGAGGCCGCGCTCCTCGGCGAGCGTCTTGACGGCCATCGAGCCCGGCACGACGAGCGTGCGGACACCCACCTTGCGACCGCGCAGGATCTCCGCGGCGGCCTCGAGATCCTCGAGTCGCCCATTGGTGCAGGAGCCGATGAAGACGCGGTCGACCGGCATACCCGTCAGCGACTGGCCGGCCTGCAGGCCCATGTAGGCGAGCGCGCGCTCGTCGCCGTCGTTCTGCGGCGCCGGCACGGTCTCGGTGATCGGGATCGACTGGCCCGGGTTCGTGCCCCAGGTGATCGCCGGGCTGATGGCGTCGACATCCACGCGGATCTCCTGATCGAACGTCGCGCCGTCGTCGGTGACGTAGGCGCGCCACTGCTCGACGGCGGCGGCGAAGTCCTCGGGCACACACTCGCGCCCCTCGAGGTAGGCGAAGGTCGTGTCGTCGGCCGCCACGAGCCCGGCACGGGCACCGGCCTCGACGGTCATGTTGCAGACGGTCATGCGGCCCTCCATCGAGAGCTCGCGGATGGCGCTGCCGGCGTACTCGATGAAGTGCCCCGTTCCGCCGGCGGTGCCGATCTGGCGGATCATCGTGAGCACGAGATCCTTGGCCGTCACGCCATAGCCACGCGTGCCGTCGAACGTGACGCGCATGGTCGGCTGCTGCTTCTGCACCAGGCACTGCGTGGCGAGGACGTGCCCCACCTCGCTCGTGCCGATGCCGAACGCCAGCGCGCCGAAGGCGCCGTGCGTCGACGTATGCGAGTCGCCGCACACGATCGTCATACCCGGCTGCGTCAGCCCGAGGTCGGGGCCGATCACGTGGACGATGCCCTGGCCGAGCGAGCGATACGGGCGCATCGGGATGCCGAACTCCTCGACGTTGCGCTCCAGGATCGCGACCTGCGCGCGCGCCATGTCGTCGACAATCGGCAGGCCGCGGTTGGCCGTCGGCACAGAGTGATCGGCCGTCGAGATCGTCCGGTCGGGGCGTCGCACGCCATGGCCACCGAGGCGGAGCTCATCGAATGCCTGCGGGCTCGACACCTCCTGCACGAGGTGCAGGTCGCAGAAGATCAGATCCGTGTCGACGAGATGCTCGTCCCAGATCTTCGCGATCGCGGTGCGTGGTGCCATGCCGAGCATCGTACGCAATACCTCTGTTCCTTGCCAGATTTGATTTCACCCGCCACGATTGCGGCAGGAGAACGCTGGAGGAGGCTCGACATGGCTGGACGTCTGCAGGACAAGGTGGCGCTGATCACGGGCGGTGGCTCGGGTATCGGCGAAGCGACCGCGCACCGCTTTGCGGAGGAGGGCGCGAAGGTCGTCGTCGCGGACCTCAAGGTCGAGACCGCGCAGAAGGTCGCGGATGCGATCGGCGGCGAGGCGTTCGGCGTCGAGATCGACGTGACAGACCGCACCTCGATCAATCGTGTCGTCGAGGAGACGGTGGGGCGCTTCGGCGGGCTCGACGTCCTCGTCTGCAACGCGGGCGTGACAATCGTGGGTGGCGTGATGGATCTCACCGAGGAGGAGTGGGACAAGGAGCTCGACACGAATCTGAAGAGCGTCTTCCTCTGCGCGAAGGAGGCCTGGAACCATCTGGCCGCGCGCGGCGGCGGTTCGATCCTGTCGACCGCCTCGATGGCGGGCCAGTGGGCGATCCCGGCCGACGCCGCGTACTGCGCGTCGAAGGCGGGCCTGATCATGCTGACGAAGTGCATGGCCGTCGACGGCGCCAAGCAGAACATCCGCGCCAACTGCATCTGCCCCGGCTTCACGAATACGCCGATGATCGATGGGTACTTCAACGACCAACCCGATCCGGCCGCGGCGCGGAAGTTCGCCGAGAACCTCCACCCCCTCGGCCGCCTCGGCGAGCCCGTCGACCACGCCAACGCGTTCGTCTACCTGGCGTCCGACGAGGCCAACTGGGTGACGGGGACCGAGCTGAACGTCGACGGCGGCATCACCTGCGGGATCTGGGGCGGCTGACCGGAGGCCACTAGCCCCGT
>JBILWG010000063.1:0-10284 GCA_044369995.1 Gaiellales bacterium
AGCGAGAGCGCCTGCGACGCGCGACGGCGGGCGGCAGCGTCCGGCACCCACGGGGCCGAGGTCCGTCCGGCCCGGCGCACCCTCTGCGCGACAGACGAGGCGCTATGCCTGGCGTACGGGAGAACGCAACTCGCCGATCCGCTCGACGGCACAGACCACGACGTCACCTGGCTGGAGACGCTGCTTCGGGTTCGTGAACTCGCCAGAGATCCGCTCCGTCGCGGCATCCGCAGCGGCCAGCACCCCGTCGGAGCCCAGCTCCGCAAGCGCACGCGCGAGGTTTGCAGACGTACCCACCGCGACGTTGCCGTCCGGGCGCTTGATCGTGAGACGATCGCCCTGGCCCGTGCGGATGGTCTCGAATCTCATCCGGTGCGGGTCGGCCCGTCATCACCGAGCGGAGCCTCGGATGCGATCAGGCGAAAGCGCTCGATGGTCTCCTCGACGCCGTCGACCAGTGCGTAGCGATCGAGCGAGCCGACCACCGAGGCGTACTCGGACAGGTCCACAGACGGGGGGAACGGCAATTGGATGTCGTCGAACGTGATCCTCGCTGAAGGTACGACGCGCAGAATCGCCGCGACGACATCGGACATGGCGACCTCATCGCCCGGCAAGTTGACGACATGCGCTCCCCCTGCATCTGAGCGGGCGGCGGCGATGAAGGCGCGAGCGGCGTCACGTGCGTGGTGATAGACAGCGCGCCCGCCGAAACTGATGTGACACGACTCGCCCGTCGCGGCGGCGAGCATCGCCGCAGTCGGCGTGGAGGTAACTCCTTGATCCCGCCCCACCCCGTAGACGATGTACGGCCGCAACCCGATGGATGCAAGGCCTCGATCACGCTGGTAGACGGCCGCGCTGTCCTCGTTGGCGCGCTTGTAGACCCCGTACAGGGTCCGCGGCTTGCCGTGCGGCGACGCCTCGGCGATCCCATCGACGGTGGGCTCGTCGTCGTCGCCATACGCGGCAATCGAACTCGCATAGGTGAACGTCCGCTGCGGCAGGTACTCGACCATCGCCTCCATCAACGCCACAGTGCCGACGACGTTGACGAGGGCGCCACCGATCGGGTCCGCCTTGCAGAACGGCACCTGCAGCGCCGCGAGGTGAATGACGTGCGTTGGCTGGTACTGCTCGAAGCAGGCGCGAACGGCAATGGGATCCGTGATGTCGAGCGGCACTTCGACCACGCCGTCATCTCCGACGACACCGAGGTTCGCCAAGCGATGACGACTGCCGCCCAGATCCCCGACGACGACCTCTACCCCACTCGCGCGCAGCTCGCGGACCGTCCAGGCGCCGATGCAGCCGAGACCACCCGTGACGAGAAACCGCTCCATGGCGGGAAGATAGCCGATGGCGCACCCTCGAAGCGCGGCGGCGGCGACGTTGACGAACCGCTACGCGCACGCGCTGTGCGGCGGGCTCAGACCGTCACTGGGCGACGCTCAGCCACCGATCGCTTGATCGCGAGCTCGAAGCGAATGGCCGCCAGGCCGTCGTCGATGGTGACTTCCGGACGACGTCGATCGCGAACGCACTCGACGAAGTGGCGGATCTCGCCGGCAAACCCGTGCAGGTGCCGAGGGTCAAGGGCGTCAAGCGGTAGCTGGTCACTGGGCTCCCAGATCTCGGGCGTGTCTGCCCCGTCGATCCAGGCGGTGACGCGGCGCCAGCCGTCCACGAACACCGCGCTCCGATGCCCAGTCAGAACGACACGCTCGTTGAGTCGCTCGAGGCAGTTCAGCTGCAGCGTGCCGATCGTGCCGTTCGCAAAGCCCACGAGACACGCCCACGCCTCCTCCTGTGGCGCCTCGCGCCCCTGCACCAGCGCAGTCATGTCCCGCCACGCCGAGCCTGTCACAGGAATCTCGAGGCTCCCCGGCGACCACTCAGGCGTATCGTTCGGCATGCGCGATGCTCGTGCCGCCATGACCCACTCGACGTCGCCGGCGAAGTAGCGCGCCAGATCGAGGTGGTGGCAGCCGAACCCGTTCAGAAAGTCGTAAACGGATCGCGGTGGATAGGTCCCGAACGTCCAACGCCCCTCGTAGGCGGTGAGGGGACCGAACTCGGGGCGCTGCGCGATCGCACGCGCACGCTGATACGGCTCCGAGAAGCGCTTCATGAAGCCGACCATGACGTGACGCCCCGCCTGGGTCGCAGCCTCCTGGAGGGCGAGGCAATCCTCAACGGTCTCGGCCGGAGGCTTTTCCACGAAGACGTCCAGCCCCGCCGCGAGACAATCGATCGCGACAGCGGCTTGGATCCGCGGGTGCATCGCCACGATCACACCATCCAGGTCCTCCTGCGCCAACAGCTGCCGGTGATCGGTGTACACGCGTGGAATGCCGAAATCGCGTGCACACCGACGAGCTCGCTCTTCGTCGATGTCGCAGCACGCCACCAGATCGCCGATCGCACCGCCCTCGGCGAGGTCGCCAATCGCGGCGCCGAGGATCTCCGGCGGGTTATGCACTGCGAGCCGGAAGCACGGGTAGAGATTCTGCACGGCATGGCTCCCACAGCCCACCACCGCGATGCGCGTGAGGCGATTCATGCGGTCTAGCCTAGCCTGTCGCGCGCGTGCCGAGTGGGTTACCCCGCGCTGCCGTCGCCTCGTGCTGCCTGCGCTCGCCTCCCCTTCCCAGCGCCGATTTCATGCTCTACAGTGATCCCCACGCCACGCTGGGGGGAGAAGTCATGAGCGATCTTCGAAGTGCCGTCGTTCGTCGTGTGGAGGAGCTGGCGCCGGACACGATCGCGTTGACGCAGGCGTTGGTGCGCATCGATTCCCGTAATCCGACGTTGCCGGGCGTCATCGCCGAGGAGGTGCTCGGCGGCGAGACGCAGGCCAATGATGTGCTGGCAGAGTCCTATCGCGCTGCGGGCTTGACGGTCAGCCGTGTGGCGCAAGACCCCCAGCGATCCAACCTCGTCGGAATCCGCAAGGGAGCGGGTGGCGGTCGCTCACTTGCCCTGAACGGCCACGTCGATACGGTTGCTCCGGTCGACCCAGACAGCTGGTGCACCGGCAACCCATGGGATCCCCAGATCATCGACGGTCGCCTCTACGGCATCGGCTCCACCGACATGAAGGGTTCGGGCGCCGCGATGTGGACCGTCGCGCAGGCGCTCGAGGACTGTGGCGTGCAGCTTGCGGGCGACCTGCACCTCCACTCCGTCGTGGGCGAGGAGATGATGGAGCACGCCGTCGGCACGTCCGCCGTGATCCAAGCGGGGTTTCGCACCGACGCAGCGATCGTGACCGAACCCTCATCGATTCCCGTTCCCCTCAGCGTGAACTCGGTGGCACCCAGCGCGCTGGTCTTCACGGTCTCGATTGTCGGCAAGGCCACACACTGCGGCAACCGACCGCTCGCGACACGCCCAGGGGGACCCGGGGCGTCCATTGGCGTGAACGCCGTCGAGAAGGTGATTCCGCTGGTCCAGGCGCTGCAACAGCTCGAGGCGCAGTGGAGCGTGGACATGCGGCATCCCGATTTTCCTCACGGCTGGTTCACGATCGGACCGAATGTCCTGCATGCGGATGCGGGCATGCCGTTCCCCGCCTCACTCGCCGATCGCGCACGGGTCGAATATGTCGCATGGCACAGTCCCGCGATCGACCCCGCGGAGGTCAAGGCGCAGATCCTGGATCAGATCCACCATGCCGCCCAGCTCGACCCCTGGCTCCGAGAGCACCCACCCGAGGTGACATGGCACCTGTCGTGGCCGGGATATCAGCAGCTCTGGTCGGCGCCGATCACCCAGACGATGGTGGCCGCCCATGCGGAGGTGACGGGTGTGCGACAGCCGAATCCATCTCCCGATACCCCTGCCAACTTCGGCGCTGCCTGCGACGCGACGTTCTACGAGTGGGAGGGCATCCCGGCGATCGTGTACGGCCCGGGTGAGTTGCGCATCGCGCATGGCATTGATGAGTACGTGCTCGTGGACGAATTGACGCTGTCGGCGAAGGCGCTTGCCCTCGCGGTCATCGATTGGTGCGGTATCAGCGAAGGAGGCGCGTGATGGCTACGTGGACACAGACGGGATCGTCGATCATCTTCCTGCCCTACTCCTTGGAGCAGGCCCTCGAAGGACTCTCCGAGGCGGGCTTCACGCACGTCGAGATCGGTGCGGTGAAGGACTTCCTCGAGCACCTGGATCCCGACAATCTGGGTGCCGCGGAGATCGCCAACTGCCAGCGACTCCTCGACCGGTACGGCCTCACCTGCGTGTCGATGAGCGGCCACGCGCCCCTGCATCTCGAGATCGGACGCCAGCGTCTCCTCAATGTCCTCCGCGCCGGGAAGGAACTGGGCATCAGCGTCCTCAACACGTTCACCGGCGATGCCGAGACGCCCGAGGAGGTTGCGGCGTTCATCACCAACGTCCGGGCGATCGCCGAGGAGGCCGAGGAGGCCGGTATCCGTCTCTGCATCGAGACCGATTCCAACCTGCTGCCAACGGCCGCGGTCGGCCAGAAGATCCTCGCGGAGATCGACAACCCATGGGTGGGAATCAACTACGACCCGGGGAACGTCATCTACTACACCGAGGCGATCCCAGAGGAGGACATCGTGCTCGCCCTCCCATCGCTCGGGCATGTGCACCTCAAGGACAAGCGGGGAGGCAAGGGCGTCGCAGACTTTCCGCCGCTCGGAGACGGAGACATCGACATCCCGCGCATCCTGCAGACGCTCGCGGATGCGGGTTTCGACGGTCCGGTCTCCATGGAGATCGAGTTCACGGATTACTCGTGGCCCCCGTTCGAGCAGTGCATCAGCGAGGCGCGTCGCTCGAAGGCCTACTGGGATGGGCTGGGGTTCTAGCGACGCGCACTGCTAGAGCGGGCGCTGACGGCAGATCTCGTAGGTTGCCGCCCAGGGGCGCAGCTGCTCGAAGGCTGCGCTGGCCGCGAACACCGCCGCATCATCGCCGGACGGACCGATCAGCTGCATGCCGACCGGCAGTCCCTCGGCGAGACCGGCCGGAATCGATGCCGTCGGATGGTGGGTGAGATTCGTGATGAACGCGGGACAGAACCCAATGCTGGGATCGATCGCGATGCCGTTCACCTCTGCGGGCCCCATCGTGTCCCCACCGGGCTGATTGAGCGGTGGCATTGTCGTGAGCGTGGGCGTGACGAGGAGGTCGTAGGTCGCGAAGACCTGCTGGAGGGCATCGAACACCTGCGTGCGCAGGACGTTGTCGCGCTGCATGTCGGCGACGCTCATGGAGCGGCACGACTCGACCCAGCCGCGATAGACCGGCGGGAGATCATCGCCCGCCATGAGATCGATCCCGTTCGCCCGCAGGCCCTCAAGGCCGGCGATGTTCAGCGGCATGATCATGCGGCACCAGAGGTGCGACAGTTCGAGCTGATCGATCGTCAATCCGAGCTCGACCTCCTCGACGTGCGCACCCGCTTCCCTGAACGCGCCGACCGCATCACCGACGCATGCTGCGACGCGCGGATCGATGGGGAAGACATCGAAGTCGGGGCTGTAGGCGATGCGCATCCCCTCGACCGACTGCCTGAGCGCCCCGAGGTAGTCCACGCTCTCGCGCGAGCTGTAGGGATCACGCGGATCAAACCCGGTGAGTGCGGTCATGACCAACGCCGCGTCCTCCACGGTGCGCGTGATCGGCCCCTCGGAAATCGTGGGCTGCGTGCCCGCGAAGGCGTTCGGTCGCATGACCAGGGGCACTCTGCCGAACGAGGCCTTGTATCCGTAGGTACCGCACCATGCGGCCGGGATGCGGGTCGAACCGCCGCCATCGGTTCCCTCGGCGAACGGGACGATCCCATCGGCCACGGCCGCCGCACTCCCGCCCGATGAGCCACCCGGGTTGCGCGTGGCATCGAACGGGTTGGAGGTGGCGCCGAAGAGCGGATTGTCGGTGACGCCGCGAAACCCCATGACGGGGCTATTGGTCTTGCCGACGATGATGCCGCCGGCGGCCTCCACGCGCTCGGCCCAGACGCAGTGGGCATCGATCACGAGATCCTTCAGTGCGGGAATGCCGCCCATCGTCGCGGGCCAGCCGGGCTTGAAGTCGAACAGATCCTTCATCAACGTGGGCACGCCGTGCAGCGGTCCAAGCGGTTCTCCGCTGCGCACCATCTGCTCCGCCACCTCTGCCTCTGCCCGGGCGGTGTCGTAGCCCTTGTAGATCACCGCGTTGATCGACGGGTTCCGCTCCTCGATCCGCGCGATGGCGCACTCGACGAGCTCAACGGGCGACACCTCGCGGGCGGACACGAGGCGCGCCAGTTCCGCCGTCGACTGGTAGCTGAACTCGTTCGCGTTCATGAGACCTCACCGTCGATGTTCACGCGCGCAGGGAACCTCGCGCTAGGCCACTCCGCACCAATCCATGGCGGCGACCGCAAAGGTCTTGCACGCGGTCACCACCTCATCGATCATCACGTACTCGTCGTCGGCGTGGGCGACGCGCAGATCACCCGGTCCGTAGGAGATCGCGGGCACGCCACCCCGCGTGAGCCACGTGCAATCCTCGACGGCAGCAAAGCCCACGACATCTGGCGTACCGGCGAACCGCGTCCCCGTGGCGGCCTGCTCATGCGCAGACACGGTGACACCGGTGATTGCCTCCGCGTCAGGCACATTGGCGGGCCAGTTCATCTTCCAGTCCACGACCGGCGGATGCTCGCGCAGCCACGCATCGAGCTGCGCTGCGCGATGGATGTGCTGATCGATCTCCTGCTTGACCGCCTCCGGGTCGTCATCAGGCGAGTACCAGACGCAGTAGTCGATCGTCATGAACTCGCTCAGGAAGAACGGCACCATCACCCCGTGCGGTCCACCGACGGCGACGCCGGGGTGGATCGAGAAGTGCCCGGGTGGAAACAGCGGATGCTGCTTCGTGAGACCCCACTCGTCCTCGAGCTGACGCAGCGCGTTGAAGATCAGCACGCCCTTGTCAATGGCATTGACGCCGACGCTTGGCCCATCGCCACCCGCCCGAAACGAGGTACCGCGCATGGACGAGTGGGACGACTTGCCGGAGACCGTCACGGAGAACCAGAGGAGGCCGGGCGAGATCGGCACGACCGCCAGCGGGGATGGCGGCGAGCTCGGCTCGGAGACGATCGCGGCATCCGCGGTGTAGCCGCGCTTGATCGTCGCCGTCACACCGCACTCATGGTCCATCACCTCTTCCCCGACGACCGCCTCAAGGATGAGGTCGCCTTGGAGCGAGATTCCACACTCCTTGAGGGCGCGCGCCGCGAACGTCTGGGCCATGATCCCGGACTTCATATCCGTTGCCCCGCGCCCCCAGACGCGATCGTGATCGATCTTGCCGCTGAAGGGGTCGCCCCCCATCCAGTTGGCGGGATCACCCACGGGAACGACGTCGACATGACCGTTGTAGATCAGCGACCTACCGCCGCCTTGTCCCTTCAGGACGCCGACCGCGTTCTCTCGGCCTGGTTCGATCGCGAACAGATCCACGGTCGCACCGAGACCCTCGTAGTGTCGTGCGAAGACCTTGCTGACCTCGCCCTCGCCACCGACGACATCGTCGTAGACCTGTCCGGGGTATTTCGGATTGATGCTGGGGATCCGCACGACCTCAGCAAGCGCATCGATCATCTCAGTCGCGAGCGCGTCCACTGCGGACGACACCTGAGCGACAAGTGCCTGATCAGCCATGGGGGGATTCCTCCTCGTGTTCCGTCGCGCCGACTAGCCTGTCCCGGGACGAGAGCCGGGGGGCATGTGCGCCTCTTGATCAATCGCCGCCTGTTCCTCAGGTGGGTCTGCCGTCGGCCCTGAGCCTCGCTGGCCACGACCATCGAGGCGTCGGCGAAGCTGATCCGGAACCGAGACGAGACCGCCGGAGACCAGCAGGGTCACCACGAGGAGGAGCAGTCCGATGAAGATGAACCGCGCCTCGGGTGGATTGACGTCGACGAATCGGCGATCAACGAACGTCAGCAGCATCGTGCCGATCAAGATGCCCCGAGGTGAGTTGATGCCGCCGATCATCACCATGGCGAACAGGAGCAGCACCGTCGAGAAGTTGAAGAAGTTCGGAGATACCGACTTGTAGTAGGCAACGTAGAAGCCGCCGGCGACGCCCAGCATCGACGACGAGATCAGGAACACCCACATGCGGGCGCGGACGACGTTGACGCCCAGCACCTCGGCGACGGGCTCGCTCTCACGCGCAGTCCGCAGCAACAGCCCGAGCCGTCCGTAGTTCACCTTCCAGTAGATCACCAGAGCAACCACGACGAGCAGCAGGGCGGCCGCATAGGCGTAGCGATATCCCGCCAGCGATCCCATCATGTCGCTCGGGATGAAGCTGGAGGCGCCGAAGAGGCCCTGGGCCCCGCCCAGGTTGCACTTGTCCTGCCCGGCGTAGGCGCGACAGAGCTCAACCAGGCCGATCGTCAAGAGCGCGAAGTAGATGCCCTTGAGGCGGATCGCCGGCAGCGAGATCAGAAACCCGACCACGAGGCCCACGACACCCGCGACGGGAATCGCCACCCACCAGTCGAGCACCGGCACGCCGAACAGCCGGTCACCTGAGCACTCGGCGCCGGCGGCAGCGGCATTGGAGTCCGTGATGTCAATCGTCAGGTAGGCCGCGGCATAGGCCGCGATTCCGGCGACCGCAACGGTGGCGAAGCTCTGCAGGCCAGCCGTGCCGAGCACCAGACCCCACATCGTGTTCCACGTCAGGTAGATGAAGAACGCAACCATCGTCGCCAGGAAGAACGGCGTGCCGGCGATCACCGGGATGATCAGCGCGATGACACCTGCCATTCCCCAGAAGATCCATGACGACCGGTCCTTGGCCTGATCGTCGAGCCCGAGACGCCCCTGGCGCCACGAGATGCTCCACGAGAGAAGCAGCAGGAACACGGTCATCGACCCGAGGATCGACAGCGTCCCGAACACGAACGGGATCGCCAAGGCGATGACGAACAGCACCGCCAGAGCGCCGTAGTGCATGAGATCAGTGGAGCGCCTAGGCACGGGTGGTCTCCAGCACGCCCGCCACACCGCGCGGGCGGATGATCAGCACGATCGAGATCAGCAGGAAGAGCGTGATCAACACCCAGGAGCCGCCGAGATACTGCAGTGTGAGCGCTTCACAGAGCGCGACCATGAACGCGGCGATCACGGCACCCCGCAGTGATCCGAGACCACCGAGGAGCGCGACGATCAATCCCTTGATCAAGGGCACGTAGCCGGAGTTCGGCTCGACGAAGAACGTCTGCCCGAGCAGCACCGCAGCCAGGCCGATGAAGGCCCCCGAGACGCCGAGGATGGCGAACGCGGCGGTGCGGCGATTGATGCCCACGAGCGCCGCACCCTCCACGCTCTGCGTGAGCGCCCGCACTCCGAGACCGATCCGCGACGATCCGATGTAGACGAGCACGATGGTCACCACGACCGCGGTCGCGATCACCGTTCCCGTCACCGTCGACTTGACGAGCGCATCCCCGAGGCGGAACTGCGGCAGCCAGCCGAACAGGGGCTCGAACTGCTTGAACTGCGGCCCGAACTTCCACTGGTACACGTTGACGCCGATGAAGCTCAACGCGAGCGTGGCCGTGAGCGTGCGGATCTCCCAGTTGGGCTTGCCATCCAGCGGGAGGAACACCGTCAGGCACACCAGCCCGCCGAAAAGCGCTCCCGTGAGAATGCCGCCCAACAGCACAACGACGACGTTCGTGGTGATCTCGGTGGAGACGAGCCACGCGCCGTAGGCAGCACCGGCGTACATCACACCCGCCGAGAGATTGAGGAACCCGAGACCTGCCCAGGTCAAGGAGATACCGAGAGCCACGAGCGCGTAGATCGCGGTCAGGTTGATCGTGGTGACAATCACGCCGGTCATCAGTGGATTCCATCCTCGCCGGTGTCCGGCGTTAGTTCTCCTCCGTGCATGCGCAGCACGCGATCGACCTTGCCGTCGATCAGGAGTCGGTTTTGCTCGGCGATCAGCAGCGCACCGCCTTGGAGATCCAGTGTCATCAGGGTGTCGCAGATGCCCTTCGCCACTCCGGGTCCCAGGCCAAGCGACGGCTCGTCCACCAGATACAGCCGCGCCTCGCTCATCAGACCCCGCCCGATCGAGCACATGCGCCGCTCGCCACCGGACAGGGTGCCGACGATCTGGTTGAGGCGCTCGCCGAGGCGCGGGAAGATATCGCACACGTAGTCGCGGCGCTCCTTCCGCCTGCGCCACATCCCACCGGGGTAGGCTCCAGAGTCGAGGTTGTCCTTGACC
>JBILWG010000218.1:0-3218 GCA_044369995.1 Gaiellales bacterium
TCATGGGCGGCGAGTTGATCGACGAGATGCTCGCCGTCGCATTCGGCCGCGAGCACCACGAGCGTGCGCTGGGGAGCGGTGGGTGTGAAGACCGTGTCCATGAGCTGCCTCCTCCTGTCGTCGGCAGCCTCCACGCTACGGGAGCGACGATCCCCGACGCTGTGGCTGAGCCGTGCATCACTGCGGCTTTCCCGTCCCTTCCCACCCGTCACACCCATCCGCTCCACCCCGCGGCTCACTCAGGTGATCCCGGCGCGTTGGCGAGGTTCTTTGCAAAGGGGCCTGGCCCCTCTGCAAAGGTGCTTGGCAAAGGGGCCAGGCCCCGTTGCTACGTCGGGCGGGTCGACGGCGGGCGGTCCATCTCGAACACCTCGCCGGGATGGCTGTAGGCGTTGCCGCCGAGACGGCCGAGCGGGTGCAGCTTGCGTGGGTCGACGCGGCCGTCGTCGTACAGCTCGTCGCGCACATGGAACGCGACGACCTCCAGGATCATCACGAGGTAGCGATTCTCGCCGTCGTGGCCGATCGGCACCTCCTGCGCGAGGCGGCATTCGAGCGCGATCGGCGACGCGGCCACGCGCGGCGCGGCGACATGACGGCACGGCGCGGTCGACAGTCCCGCGAGCTGCAGCTCATCGACGCCGAAGGGATGCTCGCCGGCGGTCACGTTCATCGCCTCCGCCAGCTCGTCGGTGACGACGTTGATCACGCACTCGCCGGTGGCTCGGAGATTGACGCCCGTGTCCTTGTACTCGCCGTCGCGATGGCGACCGATCGCGAGCATCACGCTCGGCGGCTCGGCACCGACGGCCTGGAAGAACGAGAACGGCGCAAGATTGACACGCCCCTCCGCGTCCATCGTCGACACCCACGCGATCGGACGCGGCACCACGCAGTCGACCAGCAGGCGATAGGCCCGACGGCCGGGCAGCTCGGTGGCGTCGATGATCGTCATCGGAAGATCCCGATCAGGATGCCACCCGACACCACGAGCAGCATGGCGGCGACGACGCGGAACCCGATGCCGTCGGAGCGTCCGAGGATCATCCAGGCCAGCAGCACGGTCCACATCGACTGCATCGCGTTGAGCGGGGCGAAGACGGTCACCTTGCCGACGCTGAGCGCGATCGTGAGCGTCGTGTAGGCCGTGCCGAACACGATGCCCGCCGGCAGAAACGGGATGAAGACGGCGCGGAGCTGCCCGACGAGCGCGCCGCGGCGGGTGACCAGCGCAAAGCCCGCCACGGCCACGAACGCCCCGACCAGCGTCCAGGTGGTGGCCGCACGCGGATCCATGTCCGTCTCGAGCCCGGCCATGCGCATGGCGTTGTCACGGCACGCGAAGGCCAAGGCGCAGAGGAACGCCAGCACCATGCCACGTGCCCGGAAGCCCGCCGGCAGGTTGCGCTCGTAGGCCAGCGAGGCGCCGCCGATCACGATCAGCACGGTCCCCGCCAGCAGTCCGGCCTTCAGTGGCTCGTCACGGAAGACCACGGCGATGATCGTGGCGAGCAGCGGCGCCGTGCCGATCATGATCGCGGCACGACTCGCCCCCACGTCGCGAACGGCGTACATGAAGATCAGCTGCGAGGCACCCGGCGCGACCAGGCCGATCACGAAGTACGCGAGTGCCGGGTGCAGGTCGTTCAGATCCCCCGCCTGCCCCGTCACGACCGTCACGACCAGCACGATCAGCGTCGCGACGCCGATCACCACCACGGATCCCGCGATCGGATCGGACTGGCGGATCAGACCGCGCCGAACCATCACCGTCAGGAGCCCGAACAGGATTCCAGCGAGCACTCCGAGTCCGATGGCGAGCATCGAGCCACCATACCGCGCGCTGGCGATTCACCCGCCGACCGATGCATTTCACCGAAGCGCGGCTATCATCGAGACCAGAGCGAAGCCTGAACGGGCGAGGAGGAACGATGAAGAGGATCATCCGCGGCGGCACCGTCGTCAATGCACGCGAGACCACCAAGGGCGATGTGCTGATCGACGGCGAGTCCGTCGTCGCCGTCGGCCGGATCGGCGACGTCGAGGGCGCCGAGGTGATCGACGCGACGGGCTGCTACCTGCTGCCCGGACTGATCGACAACCACACCCACATGTCGATGCCGTTCGGCGGCACGACGACGGCCGACGACTACAACACCGGTACGCAGGCCGCTGCCGCGGGCGGCGTCACCGCGATCGTCGACTTCGCGCTCCAGATGGAGGACAACGGCCTTCAGTCGTCGCTCGACCAGTGGATGGGGCGCGCCGAGGGCGCCGCGCACGTGGACTACGGCTTCCACATGGCGGTCACGCGCTCCGATGAGGGCACGTTCAAGGACATGCCGAAGATGGTCGAGCAGGGCGTCTCGTCGTTCAAGGTCTTCCTCGCCTACAAGGACGTCCTGATGATCACGGACGACCTGTTCATGCGCGTCCTCGAGGAGTCGAAGGAGCATGGCGGGCTCGTCCAGGTGCACGCCGAGAACGGCTGGATCATCGACCGTCTCGTCAGCGAGGCTCTCGGGCGTGGCGACACGACGCCGGTCTGGCACGCGCACACCCGCCCCGAGTGGGTCGAGGCCGAGGCCACGGGTCGCGCGGTGCGCTTCGCCGAGCAGGCCGACGCGCCCGTCTTCATCGTGCACGTCTCGTGCCAGTCGGCGGCGGAGGAGATCATCGCCGGACGCGCCCGTGGCGTCGCCGCCTACGGCGAGACCTGCATCCAGTACCTGTTCGCCGACATCACGGATCTCGAGCGCCCGGCGCCCGAGGGTGCTCGCTTCGTGTGCTCGCCGCCGCTCCGCGATGCGTCGAACCAGGACTTCATGTGGGACTGCCTCAAGTACGGACACCTGCAGTCGATCTCGACGGACCACTGCCCGTTCGACGACCCGCAGAAGGCGCTTGGCGCGGATGACTTCTCGAAGATCCCGAACGGCCTCGCCGCCATCCAGCACCGCCTGCCCCTGATGTGGGAGCACGGCGTGAAGGACGGCCGCATCTCGATGAACCGCCTCGTCGACGTCACCTCGACGGCGATCGCCAAGCAGTTCGGCATCCCGACGAAGGGCGCGATCTCGGCCGGCATGGATGCGGACATCGTGATCTTCGATCCGAAGCAGCCGTTCACGTTCTCGCCGGCGACGTCGTTCATGAACGTCAGCTACGACCTGTGGGACGGCAAGACCGTCGCGGGGTCGGTCCGCAGCACGCTGTGC
>JBILWG010000219.1:0-3194 GCA_044369995.1 Gaiellales bacterium
GTCGAGGTGCAGCTTGTACTGGTCGAGCCACTGGCGGTAGGGACGCTGACGCGACAGCACGCGCTTGATCTCGCGATCCTGCACGACCCGGCCGGAGGCGGTGTCGAACATCAGCATGCGTCCCGGCTCGAGGCGGCCGGTCTCGACGACGTCGCGCTCGTCGAAATCGAGCACGCCGATCTCCGAAGCCAGCACGCACAGGCCATCGCGGGTGCGGAGCCAGCGACCGGGGCGGAGGCCGTTGCGGTCGAGCGTGGCGACGACCTTGTCGCCGTCCGTGGCGATCACGGCGGCCGGGCCATCCCACGGCTCGACGAGCGTGGTGTGGTACTCGTAGAACGCGCGGACGTCGTCGTCGATGTCGAGCGTCGTGTCGCTCCAGGCCGGTGGGATCAGCATCGCGAGGGCGTGCTCGAGCGGTCGCCCGGCCTGGACGAGCAGCTCGACTGCGGCGTCGAGCTTGGCCGAGTCGGACCAGCGCTCCTCGGTGATGGGATACAGCTTCTGCAGGTCGCCGCCGAACAGCTTGCTGTGCAGCTGCGGCTCGCGTGCGGCCAGCCAGTTGGCGTTGCCGCGCACCGTGTTGATCTCGCCGTTGTGGGCGATCATGTTGAACGGGTGCGCGAGGTCCCACGTGCCGAGGGTGTTGGTGGAGAAGCGCGAGTGCACGAGCGCGAGCGCCGACTCCACGTCGGGATCGGAAAGGTCGGGGTAGTACGCGCGAACCTGCGGCGCGCGGAGCAGCCCCTTGTAGACGATCGTCTTGGACGACATGCTGGTGATCGCGAAGGCGGCGTCGGGGATCCCGGCCGCGTGCACGGCCTTCTGGATGCGGCGGCGGATCACGTAGAGCTTGCGCTCGAAGGCGTCGAGCGAGCCGTGGCGGCGCTCGATGATCAGCTGACGCATGAGCGGTGCTGACTCACGGGCGAGCGGCCCGATCGCCTCGGGCACGACCGGTACCTCGCGCCAGCCGACGGCGCGGTGGCCCTCTTCGGCGACGGTGCGGACGGCGATCTCCGAGCAGCGCAGGCGCAGGCTGGCGTCGTGCGGGAGGAAGACCATGCCGATGCCGTAGTCGCCGGCGGCGGGGAGATCCATGCCCTCTTCGGCGGCGACGCGCGCCAGGAAGCGGTGGGGCATCTGGATCAGGATGCCGGCACCGTCGCCCGTCTCCGGGTCGGCACCGGTGGCCCCGCGATGGTCGAGGCGCTCGAGCACCGTCAGCGCCTGGTCGATGACGGCGTGGGAGGCGACGCCGTCGAGGTGGACGACCGCGCCGAGGCCGCACGCATCATGCTCGAACTGGGGGTCGTAGAGCCCCCCGGATTGCGTGTCGATCCTCATGGTGCGACAGTCTATTCGTTCTCGTGTTGCAGATGGTTCAGTAGCGGACAAGGACTGAACCAAATGGTTCAGTAGCGTGAGCCAGGGGTTCGCCTGATCCACCGGCGCAGCGCTGGCCGGCGGCGCGACGGGAGCTGTTGTGGCACAGCCGAGGCCGGCCGGAATCCGTTGCCGGCGGCCCGACCCGGTTCCCGAGGCTCAAGGTCGCGTGCCGCATCGCGGGGCTCGGCCCGCCGACTCGAACGGGCGCACGCACGCGGTACCATCTGCGCCATGGCCGTCACGGAAGATCGCGAGATCCTCGCTGCGCGCGACCTGCTGGCCCGGTACGCCGACGTCTACCCGCTCGAGAGCGCGGAGATCGTGCCGGTCGAGGACATCGCCGAGTCGTACCTCGGCCTGTTCGTCCGTGATGCGAAGCTCGAAGACGGGGTGTCGGGCATGCTCAAGATCCGCGAGCGCGAGATCTTCGTCAACGTCGCCGAAGGCATCGTCTGGCCGCGCCGCCGTCGCTTCACCATCGCGCACGAGGTCGGGCACTGGCAGCTCCACAAGGACGACATCGCCGACCTCGTCGTCACGCGCACGCACGACTACGTGCCGGCTGCGCGCGAGAAGGCCAAGACGCCAGAGGAGATCCGCGAACGCGAGGCCAACCGCTTCGCCGCCGAGCTCCTGATGCCGGAGGACCGCATCCACGCCGCCGTCGACGTGCACGGCGCCGACGTCGTGGCGCAGGCCGAGCGCTTCAACGTCTCCGCGCTCTCCATGGCCTGGCGGCTCTACAACTACGGGTACATCAAGCGTCGCCCGTACCGCGGCGATTACGAGGGTCTCGACTAGAGGCCGAAGAGCTCGTCGACCCGGCGCTCGTCGTCGGTCATGCCCTCAGGCTCGACCAGGTCGGCGTCCATCAGCATCATGTGCTCGATCGGCTCCGCACTGCGCTGCAGCGCCACCGCGGGACCGAGGTCGGGCAGCGGATTGAAGCGCGTGGCGGCCAGCGTGTCGCGAATGCCGCCGAGCAGATCGCCCAGCGCATCGAGCAGCGCGGGCTGCACGCCAGCCGGCTCGAGCTGTCCGGTCTCCAGCTCGTGGTAGCGCTCCGCCAATCGCTCCTGCGCCTGCGCGTCGTGAATGCCGAGACGCTCCGCCAACTGCGCCAGCAGCGATGGGCGCTTGATGCTCGCCTCCAGACGCGCGGTCTCGAGGATCTCGGCCCACGGTCGGACGTCGAACATCGGCGACGCTGCCACCGCCTCGATCAGCTCGGGACTGGCCACGGTCGGACCACGCAGCGACAGCGCGACCTCGACCATGTCGAGCAGCTCCTGCCGGTCGTCGCCGGCCCGCTCGACGATCGCGTCGAATGCATCGAGCTGGCGCGCATCGAGCGCGGCGCAGGCGTCGACGAGGAGATTGCCGAGGAGGATCTCGCGGTCGTCCATCACAACTCCAATTCTTGCCGCTCCGCCTCCGCGCGCAGGCGCTTGTGCGCCCGCCAGCGGATCTGGTGGAGGTTGTTGGGATCGACATCGAGCTCGCTCGCGATGTCGGCGTCGCTCACACCCTCGAGCGAGCGATCGATGATCAGCCGCTCGCGCTCGTTGAGGACGGGGTAGAGGCGCTCCAGCAGATCGCGGTCGAGGATCAAGTCGAGCTCCTCTTCGTCGTACCGCGCGTCCTCGATCTCCTCGATCGTCGGCGCCTGGCGAGCCTCGGTGCGCTGCACGTCGCCGTACGCGAACGCCGCCATCTGATTGATCAGACCGACCATGTTCCGCGGATCCTGGTCGCCGTTGTAGACCCACTTGACGAAGCGCACGCAGATGCACCCCAGCACGTCG
>JBILWG010000220.1:0-3185 GCA_044369995.1 Gaiellales bacterium
TGGTCTGCGAGGGCAGTGCCACCCGACGTGGTGCGCTGATCCTGATCCGTGCCTGCCAGCGTGCGCGCTTCCATCGCGTGATCTTCGTCGGCGGCAACCCCGACGTGCACCGCGAGCTGCCGCTGCTGCTCGGCGGCGAGCTCGACGTGCGCATCGTCGACGGCATGACCGCCCGACCGGGGCGTGACGTGCAACGCGAGATCGACGGCTGCGACGTCGTGGTGCTGCTCGGCTCGACGGAGATCAGCCACACGGTCAGCGCCACCTGGGCGGGGCCGAAGACGGTCGCCACCCAGTCGCGCGGCATCAGTGCATTTCTGCTCGAGGCAGCGGAGAAGATCGATGCCCGTGCCAGCCGCGCTGGACGCTGAGGCCAGCGGCAGGTAGCCTGACCGCGCAGTCAGGATTTTCGAGGAGAGGTTCCCCATGCATGACGTCATCGTGATCGGCGCCGGCTTTGCCGGCTGTACCGCTGCCCGCGAGGTACGTCGAGCCGGCAAGACGCCGCTGATCCTCGAGGCGCGCGACCGCATCGGCGGCCGCACGTGGACGTCGGACTGGGACGGACAGCGGTTTGAGCGCGGTGGGAACTACTTCCACTGGTTCCAGCCCCACCTCTGGACCGAGGTCACGGCCGCCGGCGTCACGGCGATTGCGCCGCCCATCGGCGACCCTGTGCATTGGACCGTGGATGAGCAGATCCGCACCGGCACCCGCGCCGAGCGCGAAGCCATTAACGAGTCTGCCTGGAACAAGTTCAACGCAGACTCATGGGAGATCCTCCCCGAGCCGCACGCACCGCTCCGCCACCCCGACCGCATCGCCCGACTCGACGCGATGACGATCCAGGAGCGGATCGACGAGCTCGACCTGACCGACGATGAGCGCGCGTTGCTGATGGTGGAGTGCGAGGGCGTGGCGAGCGGACATCTCAACGACGCTGGAGCGCTCGCGGTGATGCGCTGGCATGCGCTGTCTGGACACACGCTGGCTGGCACACAAGAGGCCGCGGGTGGCTACACGATCGAGGAGGGCACGCTTGCCTTCCTGCAGCCGATTCTCGACGCCGCCGCCTGCGAGCTGCGGCTCGAGGCGCCGATCGAGGCTATCGAGCAGGAGGCCGACCGCGTCGTGGTCACCTTGCGGTCCGGCGAGGCGCTGGCAGCCCGCGCGTGCGTCGTGACGGTACCCCTCAATGCGCTCGGAGCGATCCGCTTCGAGCCGGGCCTCTCGGAGGTCAAGCGTTCCGGCATCGCCCTCGGCCAGGCGGGCATCGGCAGCAAGGTGATGCTCAAGGTGCGCACGCCCGGCGGCCCGGTCTCGGGCATGCACCCGAACCACCCCTTCGGCTTCCTCGGCACGATCTTCGACCTGCCCGGGGATGAGCAGATCCTCGTGTGCTTCGGTCACGACGGCGACGAGATCGTCGATGGCGACCTCGCTTGGGCGCAGCGCGAGCTCGACCGGGCGATCCCCGGCTGCGAGGTGATCGGCATGAATTACCACGACTGGAAGTCCGACGAGTTCTCGCAGGGCACGTGGGGTGTGCACCGACCAGGCTGGTACACCACCCACCACGCCGAGATGCAGCGCCCCGAGGGTCGCGTGATCCTCTCCAACTCGGACTGGGCCAATGGCTGGGCCGGGTTCGTCGACGGCGCGATCGAGTCGGGCAAGGCCGGCGGCAGCTGGGCCGCGGCGCAGGTGTAGGCCCAGCATCCGAGTTTCACGCCGTGGACAGGCGTGTGGACGGCGCACCACGCGCCCGATAGGCTGACGACGTGGTCAGGGTCGTTCGGGAGAGGACACGCAATGCATGACGTCATCGTGATCGGAGCCGGCTTCGCCGGTTGCTGCGCCGCCCGAGAAGTGCGACGTGCCGGGAAGACCCCGCTAATCCTCGAGGCGCGCGACCGCATCGGCGGCCGCACGTGGACATCGGATTGGGACGGTCGGAACTACGAGCGCGGCGGCAACTTCTTTCACTGGTTCCAGCCGCACATCTGGTGCGAGATCGAGGCAGCAAACGCCACGCCGATCGCGATCCCCGAGATCAAGCGCGCCTTCTGGACGGTTGGCGACGAGATGCGTGAGGGCACCTGGCAGGAGCGCGAGGCGATCGGCGGCCGTGGCTGGATGCTGTTCAACGAGAACTCCGAGGAGCTGCTCTCACTGCCGCACTCGCCGCTCTCGCCAACGAACGACATCGCGCGCTTCGATCAGTTGACGATCAAGGAGCGCATGGACGAGCTCGACCTTGCCGACGACGAGCGGGCGATCCTGATCGCCGAGCTCGAGGGCATGGCGAGCGGCATGATCGACGACGCCGGCGCACTCACGGGCTTGCGTTGGCACGCGCTCGGCGGCCATACACTCGAGGGCTGTCAGGCCGCAACCGGGCTCTTCATGCTCGTCGAGGGGACGCTCAGCGTGCTGCAACCGATTGTCGATGCGGCGGCCTGCGAGGTGCGCCTCGACACGCCGATCGCGTCGATCACGCAGGACGGCAACCACGTGACGGTGACGACGCGAGCCGGCGAGGAGCTCACCGCCGGCGCCGTCGTTGTGACGGTGCCGCTCAACGTGCTCGGCGACATCTCCTTCGACCCGCCGCTCTCCCCCGCCAAGCAGGGTGCGATCGCCCTCGGTCAGGCCGGCCTCGGCTCGAAGATGATGATCCGCGTGAAGGGGCCGGAGGGCGGCGTGTGGGGCGTGCATCCGGACCACCCGTTCTCGTACGTCGCGACGCTGTTCGAGCTCGACGGCGACGAGCAGATCTTCGTGACCTTTGGCCGCAAAGGCTCGGAGACGCACTGGGAGGATCTCGCCTGGGTGCAGCGCGAGCTCGACCGCATCGTCCCCGGCTATACCGTGCTCGAGACCCGCATGCACGACTGGGAGGCCGACGAGTTCTCCAAGGGCACGTGGGCGATCCATCGCCCGGGCTGGTACACGCACTACCACGCCGACATGCAGCTGCCCGAGGGCCGCGTGATCCTCTCGAACTCCGACTGGGCCAACGGTTGGTCGGGCTTCGTCGACGGTGCGGTCGAGTCGGGCAAGCGCGGTGGACGCTGGGCGGCCGCGCAGGTCTAAGCAAGACCGTTTCCAGACCATAACCAGACCGATTTGCAATTTGGTCTGATATTCGGTACCTTCCGGTCCGTAACCTCGGAAGGCATCGA
>JBILWG010000064.1:0-10107 GCA_044369995.1 Gaiellales bacterium
GCATGATTGCGCGGTTTTTCCGCGCGCGCAATGGACACCATGGGCCCGGGCCCATGGTGTCCGAACCGCGGTGTGACGCGAGGACATCGCCGGTTCACGCTGCGTGTCGGCAGGCGCAGCAAATCGCACGCGCGCCGCGCGCGAGACGCAAGCCGTTGGCGCCGCGGCGCATCCGGTGCGCACGGGTAGGTGCCAGCTGCGCGCGGACGTGCGCGCAGGTGTGCTGATCTGATGGGCCCGGGCCCATCAGATCAGCACACCGTGGCCTGCGGGTTGGCTCGGCGTGCGATTTCGGGCGGTTGGACTGCTGGGGTGCCGCGCCGATGCGTCTCGGCTGCGGCTGGTCCAGCGACGCGCGGTGAGTCAGGCTGGGTCGTCGAGCAGGACGATGCGCAGGCCCCAGGCCTCGCCGGACTCGAACAGGGCGTCGGCGTCGATCTCGTTCTCCCAGCCGAGCACGTGCGGCTCCGGCTGGCTCGCGGTGGAGCCCAGCACCGCGCGGCGCCTCGGGGCCTCGACGGGCTCGGGGCCCTGGAGCATCCGCTCGCGTGCCTCCTCGGCCGCCTCGACGGCGGGACCCTCTGCGTAGCCTTTGCCCATACGCCGATGCTACTGGGCGGCGGCGCGCTTCGCAGCCTTGGCCGCGCGCTTGCCGGCCTGGTACGTGGCGAGCTCCTCCGCGGTGCGCACCTCGCCGAGCGTGGGGTAGGCGGGCAGGAGCGTGGCCAGCCCGGGCAGCTCGACGCCGTACTGCTTCGCCAGCAGCACCATCAGCGACGTCACCTTGAGCGAGCCGATGCCCGGCAGGGCGCCCAGGCGATCGGCGAGCTCAGGGCCGCTGGTCGCCTCGGTCCAGATGCGGGCGCCGTCACCGCCGTAGGTCTCGACGAGGACATGGCAGAGATCTTGGATGCGAGCCGCCATCGTGCCGGGGAACCGATGCACAGCCGGCTTCTCGCGGCACACGGCGAGGAACGCATCGGCATCCATCGTCGCGATGCGCGCCGGATCGAGATGGCCGAGTCGCTCGCGTAGGACGGCCGGGCCGACGAACGCCTTCTGCACCGTCACCTGCTGATCCAGCACGAAGCCGATCAGCAGCGCGTTCGGATCCTGCGCCAGCAGGCGATCGGCGGCCTCGTCACCGGTCCAGGGGAGCAGTGCGGGCGCGACCACGGAACCTACTTGGCGGCGATGCGCTTCTCGATCGCCGCGTCGATGCGGGCGTCGGTCGCCTCGTCATCGAGCTTCAGCGCAGCGGCGAGCTCGCGGGCGTAGGCCTTGCGGACCTTCTCCATCAGCGTGCGCTGGCCATCGTTGAGCTTGCGCGTCTCGGCCGTATCGACGAGCGAGGCCAGCACCTCGACCATCGCGTCGAGCTCGCCCTCGGCGAAGCGGTCCTTGAGCAGCCGTCCATCGCGGTTCCACGGGATGGCCTCCTCGTACCCGGAGACGAGCGCCTCGAGCGAGCGCTCAGCCGCTGCCTTCGTGGTGACGAGACGCAGGCCGCGCTCCACGGCGCGATCGAGTGGCACGGTGACGTTCATCTTGGAATCCAGGACGAACAGATCGACGACGGTGACCTTGTTCCCGAGCACGACCTTCTCGCCGATGCCTTCGACGCGTGCGAAGCCCTCCGGCCCGAACACCACGGTCTTGCCCTTCTCGAACTGTGCCACCTTCGCCATTTCGGCTCCTGACTCGACGTGCTGAAGGCAAAGGATACGCGAGGACGCGATTTCGCCCGCCGGGTGCAGGGTCGGGTACGCTTCGAGCGTCGCATGTGCGATGCCCACTGACTTCACGAGGTTGATGATGCTCCGCCGCCTGCTCCCCGTCGCGTTCCTTGCTCTGCTGCTGATCCCGTCGGCTGCGTTCGCGAGCGAAGAGGGAGCGCCCAAGGAGTACGTCACCGAGTTCTTCATTCTGCTGATCATCGGGATCATCGCCCTGTTCGCGATCATCGCGGGCTTCGAGGCGCGTCGCGCCGGCCGCAAGTCCTCGCACTAGTCCGAGCCAGCGGCACCGCGTCGCAGGACGCGCGTGTCGCCCGTGCGCCGCGTGATCCCGTCTGCATCCATGCGCTCCAGCAGCGCCTGCACGACCTTGCGGGATGAGCCGGTGGCGTCGCGTACCTGCGCCAGCGTCACCTCGCCGGTGGCCTGGCACAGACTGCGCACGATGCTGACGGCCTCAGCGTAAGCCGGACCGCTGACCGCGATGCCGTCCGGCAGGCGCGCGATCCGCCCCGTCCGGTCGAGCTGCGCCAACACGGACCAGGCATCGTCGGCGGGCAGCGGCAGCTGCTCGACGAGCTCGGCCTGCCGGTGCGTGGCGAACGGCTCGGCGGCGAGGCGGGCGAGCAGCGGCTCCGCGATCGACAGGTCATCCAGGCCCGCCCCGGCGCCTGCGAGACGGACGGCGGCGCCCTCCTTCTCGAGCACGCCATCGGCAACGAGCTGGTCGAGCAGCGCGTCGCGCCACGGGGTCGGCTTGAGCAGCGATCCCATCGGCACCGTCGGATCGAGCGGATGCTCGATGGCGCGCGTGGAGAGGCGCGACTCGATCGCGCGCCGAATCGCGTCGTACCGAGCACGCGCCACGTGCCACTCGCCGAAGATGAGTGTGTCGGGAGCGGCAGCCAGCGCAACACGTGCCGCCTCGAGATCGAGCAGTCCCCGCGTGGCGACATCGCGGCTGCGCACCGCTCCTTCGCGCAGCATCGCGTGCACGATTGCGCCGGGATCTCCGCTGGCGAACGTCTCCAGCCGAGTGATGTCGGCGTCGTCTCCGGCGTGCCGCCGTGGGCAGGGATCGACGATCGTCGCACCGGCGATCGTCCCGGGTGGTGCGATTCGGCGCAGTACGACGCGATCGCCGCGCAGCGCGGCAATCGGCTCGACGAGGCGCAGCTGCGCGAAGCGGCCGGTGCCGAGCGTGACGGCCTTGGCGTGGACCACGGCGGTGCCGTGGAGCACCTCGATCAGCTCGCCGCGGCGGAGGGCATCGGCCCCGGTGAGCATGGCGAGCTCGACGTCGAGTCGGTACGACGGCGCTGCGGGCACGCCGCTCCAGAGCACGGCGCCCGGCGGCACATCACCGCGCTCGACGCCGACCAGTGCGGCTGCAACCCGACTGCCGGCCTGTGCCTGCTCGGCATCGGCGCCGTGGATCTGCACCGAGCGCACGCGCACTTCGCGACCGCCCGGTTCGATCGTGACGGTGTCGCCCGCCGCCAGCGAACCGGCCCAAAGGGTGCCGGTCACGACCGTGCCGATGCCGTGCAGTGCGAACGAGCGGTCGACCGGCAGGCGAACGCGTCCGCTCGCGTCTCGGGTCGGCGTTGCCTCGGCCACGCTGCGTACCGCGTCGAGCAGCGCCTCGAGGCCCAGGTCCGTCGGGGCGGACACGGGCACGATCGCGGCGGTGGGAAACGGTGTGGAGGCCAGGGCTGCCCGCACGTCTGCCTCGACGACAGCTCGGCGGGCACCGTCGACCAGGTCGGCCTTCGTCAGGGCGACGACGGCGTGCCGAACGCCGAGCAGCGTCAGGATCGCGAGGTGCTCGGTGGTCTGCGGCATGACGCCGTCATCCGCCGCGACGCAGATCAGCGCGAGGTCGATCCCGGTCGCGCCGCCGACCATGGTGCGCACGAAGCGCTCGTGGCCGGGGACGTCCACGACGCTGAGCCGCAGGTCATGCCCGACGGCCAGCTCCGCGTAGCCGAGCACGATCGAGATGCCGCGGCGATGTTCCTCCGCGAGCCGGTCGGTGTCCGTGCCGGTGAGCGCTCGAACCAGCGTCGTCTTGCCGTGGTCGACGTGGCCGGCGGTGCCGAGCGTGAGGTGGCGCGTCATCGGCAGGCGTTGACGCGCGCGGCGACGACGGCGACGTCCTCGTCTGTCAGCAGGGTGCGACAGTCGAGCAGCAGCAGGCCGTCCTCGAGGCGCCCGAGGATCGCGGGCTCGCCGGTGCGCAGCGCCTCGTGCAGTGCGCCGTCCTGATCGGGCAGGGCGCAGGCTGCGCTCGGCAGGTCGATCGTCGGCAGCGCGCCGCCGCCGATCCGTGCGGCCGAGTCGACGACCTCGCCGCCGGTGGCCGTGGCGAGTGCCTCGGCTCGGCGTCGCACGTCCGTCAGTGGCGCGCTGATCAGTCGACGTACCGGCACGGCTGATCGGGCGCGGGCGGGATCGCTATGGAGCCGCAGGGTCGCCTGCAGCGCGGCGAGGCTGAGGCGATCGATGCGCAGCGCTCGGGCGAGCGGATCTCGCCCGATGGCGTGCACGAGGTCGTCACGCCCGGCGATCACGCCCGCCTGCGGTCCGCCCAGCAGCTTGTCGCCGGAGAACAGCACGATGTCGGCGCCGTCGCCGATCGATCCGCGGGCATCGGGTTCGCCCGGCAGATCGGGGTCGGGCGAGAGGAGCCCCGAGCCGATGTCATCGACGATCGGGATGCCGTGCTCGCGGCCGAGCCGCGCGAGGTCGGCGGTGGCAACCTCTTCGGTGAAGCCCACGACGCGGAAGTTGGAGGGGTGCGCGCGGAGGATCAGCGCGGTGTCGGGCCCGATCGCAGCGGCGTAGTCATCGAGGCGCGTGCGGTTCGTTGCGCCGACCTCGACCAGACGGGCACCGGCCTGCTCCATGATGGTCGGGAGACGGAAGCCGTCGCCGATCTCGATCATCTGGCCGCGCGACACGATCACCTCGCGTCCACGGGCGAGAGCGGCGAGCGTGAGCACCAGCGCACCGGCCGCGTTGTTGACGGCCATGCCGGCCTCAGCGCCCGTCAGACGGGCGATCAGCGGACCGACGTGCGACTGGCGCGTGCCACGCTGTCCGGTGGCGAGGTCGAGCTCGAGATCGGCGTACCCGCCGGCGCTGGCGGCGACCGCCGCGACGGCCTCGGGGGCGAGCGGGGAGCGTCCGAGGTTCGTATGGATGATCACACCGGTGGCGTTGATGACGGAGCGCAGCGGCTGGGCGTCGAGGGCCCGGGCGGTGGCCACGATGATCATCGTCTCGGCGTCGCGATCCGCGGCGGCGGGCGCGCCGTCGAGCAGGGCGGCGCGGCGGGCGTCGAGCGCGCGGCGTACGAGGTCGGTGGCTCCGGCCTGCCCGAGCTCGCCGACCAGCGGGGCGAGGGCAGCCTCACCGAGTACGTGCTCGACCGATGGCAGTTGGCGGAGCGCCTCCATGTGGCGAATGGTACGCGGGATCGGGTCCGTCCCGGGGCATGTCATGGTCGGTGGAGCGGGGTCGCTCTGATACCTTCCGCCGCGCAATGATTCACCTGTATCAGATCACCGGTTCCTCGTCGTTCGCGGCTCGTGCCGCGCTGGAGGAGGCCGGAGCCGCATACGAGGCAATCAACGTCCATCCGCGCAACCGCGACGTGCTGCCGGACTTTGCCGAGACCAATCCGCTCAAGCGCGTGCCGGCGTTGCACGAGGGCGAGGTTCGGGTCTACGAGACCGGCGCGGTGCTGCTCTACATCGCCGACCGCTTCCCCGAGTCCGGGCTGATTCCGCCGATCGGAGATCCGCGCCGCGCCGACGTGTACCGCTGGATCACGTGGACGGCGAACACGCTCCACGGCGCCTGGTGGCCGTTGATGATGCCGTCGTTTCTCACGTCCGACGAGGCCGGTGCCGATGGCATTCGCTCGAAGGGCCTCGGCGCGATGGCGCAGCACGGCGCCTATCTCGACGCGCAGCTCGCAGGGCACGAGTGGTGCATCGGCGACCAGTTCACCATCGCCGATATCTATCTCTACATGCTGGTCGGCTGGCAGTCATTCGTTGATGACGTCCAGGTCGGCGGTGCGCCGGTGCAGGAGCACTTCGCCCGCGTCGGCGCTCGCCCGGCGATCGCCCGCACCCGCGAGCTCGACGATCTCAAGCCGGACTTCCTGCGCAACCATCCCGACATGCGCGGTGGGGAGAAGATCTAGCTGATCGGGCCGCGGGTCTGCGCGACGGAGTGCGTCGTGCACCGGGCGCGGATGTCCCGAAGGGTCTGATCCCGTTGGGACATCCGACTCAGGAGCCGCGCCCGACCCAGACGGCGCCGTCGGCGTAGACCTCGCGCTTCCAGATCGGGACGGAGACCTTCAGCTGCTCGATGATCCATTGGGTCGCGGCGAGCGCGGACGGTCGGTGGCGCGATGTGGAGACGATCACCACGGAGGCCTCGCCCGGCAGCACGATGCCGGTGCGGTGGACGATCTCCACGGCGAGCAGTTCGTGATCGGCGGCAGCCTGGCGGGCGATGCGGTCGAGCTCCTCGATGGCCATCTCCTCGTAGGCCTCGTACTCGAGCCGCACGACGTCCCTGCCACGCGTTGCGTTGCGCACGGTGCCGGTGAAGGCGGCCTGCGCTCCCGCCCGCTCGTCGTTGGCGCGCGCGTGCGCTGCGGCGATGTCGATGGGGGCGGCGGCCACGGCGATGCCGATCCGGGGCTCGTCGGACCCGCCGGAGACGGGCGGGATCAGCGCCACCTCGTCGCCGTCCGCGAGCACGGCGGTCTCGTCGGCGTAGGCGCGATTGACGGCCAACGCGATGCCGGGCGGGCGCTCGCCCAGTGCGAGCAGCTCCCAGACGGCGCCGGCCGTGGTGCCCTCGGGCACCTCGAGCGCGGTCGAGCCGGTACCTGCGCGCTCGCGCAGCCCAGCGAAGAGGCGGACGGTGATGCTCGGCACGTGGGCAGTCTACGGGGGCAGCGTGGAACCGTGTCCGGCTACGCTCCGACATCGTGAGCGACGATCAGGTGACGACCGAGTCCGGCATTCCCGTCCCGCCCTTCTGTGAGGGGGCCGGCAGCGACGTTATCGGCGACCCCGGGCAGTACCCGTACACCCGCGGCGTGCGCGCCGACGGCTATCGCACGCGGCCGTGGACGATGCGCCAGTACGCGGGCTTCGCGAGCGCGGAGGAGACGAACGAGCGCTTCCACCTGCTGCTCGAGCGCGGCCAGACGGGCCTCTCGACGGCCTTCGATCTGCCCACGCAGCTTGGTCTCGACTCCGACGACCCGAAGAGCCTCGGCGAGGTCGGTCGCACCGGCGTCGCGATCGACTCGGTCGAGGACATGGAGCGCCTGTTCAAGGGCATCCCGATGGGCGAGGCCTCGACGTCGATGACGATCAACGCACCCGCCTCGGTCCTGCTGCTGCTGTACCAGCTGACGGGCGAGCGTCAGGGCGTGGCGCCGGAGCAGCTCAGCGGCACGATCCAGAACGACATCCTCAAGGAGTACGCGGCCCGCGGGAACTACATCTACCCGCCGCGCCCGTCGATGCGCCTGACGGTCGACACGATGGCCTACGCCAAGGAGCATCTGCCGCGCTTCAACACGATCTCGATCTCGGGGTACCACATCCGCGAGGCCGGCTCGACGGCGGTGCAGGAGCTCGCGTTCACGCTCGCCAACGGCCTCGCCTACGTGCAGGCCGCGGTCGATGCGGGGCTCGACGTCGACGCGTTCGCGCCGCGCCTGTCCTTCTTCTTCAACGCGCACAATGATGTCTTCCAGGAGGTCGCGAAGTTCCGCGCGGCCCGGCGCATGTGGGCGCGCTTCATGGAGGAGCGCTTCGGCGCCAAGGACGAACGCTCCAAGATGCTGCGCTTCCATGCGCAGACGGGTGGCTCGACGCTCACGGCGCAGCAGCCGGAGGTCAACCTGATCCGCGTCGCGCTGCAGGCGTTCTCCGCGACGGCCGGCGGCGCGCAGTCGCTCCACACCAACGGCTTCGACGAGGCGCTGGCCTTGCCGACGGAGCACGCCGCCACGCTTGCGCTGCGGACCCAGCAGGTGCTGGCCCACGAGTCGGGTATCACCGCGACGGCCGATCCGTTCGGCGGCTCGTGGTACGTCGAGGGCCTGACCGACGAGCTCGAGGCGCGCGCGCTCGAGTTGATCGACGAGATCGACAAGCTCGGCGGCAGCGTCGTCGCGACGGAGCAGGGCTTCATCCAGGATCAGATCGAGGACTCTGCCTATCGCTCGCTGCGCCGCCTCGAGAACGGTGACGACATCGTCGTCGGCGTGAACAAGTACCGCAACGAGGAGGAGCCCGAGGTGCCGATCCACCGGATCGACGCGAGCCTCGAGCAGCAGCAGGTCGCGCGCACGCAGGCGCTTCGCGCGGCGCGTGATAGCGGCGCCGTCGAGTCGGCGCTCGCCGCCGTCCGCGCCGCTGCCGACTCCGATGCGAATCTGCTGCATCCCATGAAGGACGCCCTCGCCGCGCACGCCACCGTTGGTGAGGTGTGCGGTGTTTTGCGCGAGACTTGGGGCACCCACGACCGCTGAGCGACGCCCGACGGGGTATTCTCCCGCCGTCCGAGAGGAAGACGAGATCCTGTGACCGACCGCCACGAAACCGGTACCACCGCCGAGCGCATCGCCCACCTGGAGGACCTGCGCGCGCAGTCCGAGCACCTCGATCCGAAGGCGGAGGAGCGTCAGCGCGCTCGCGGCAAGGGCCTTGCGCGTGAACGCATCGAGGCGTTGTTCGATCCCGGCACGTTCCGCGAGATCGACCGCTACGCCCAGCATCGCAACGCCGAGCTGGCGGATCGTCGCCCGTACGGCGACGGCGTCATCACCGGGCATGGTCTGATCCACGGCCGCCGCGTCTTCGCGTTCTCGCAGGACTTCACCGTGTTCGGCGGCTCGCTCGGCGAGGTCTTCGCCGAGAAGATCTGCAAGGTGATGGATCTGGCGCTGCGCTACGGCTGTCCGATCATCGGCATCAACGACTCGGGTGGCGCCCGCATCCAGGAGGGCGTCGTGTCGCTTGGCGGCTACGCCGATATCTTCCAGCGCAACGTCGATGCCTCCGGTGTGATCCCGCAGATCTCGCTGATCATGGGCCCCTGCGCCGGCGGCGCGGTCTACTCGCCCGCGATCACCGATTTCATTCTGATGGTTCGCGAGACCTCGCACATGTTCATCACCGGTCCCGACGTGGTGCGCGCGGTGACGGGCGAGGAGGTTTCGATGGAGGAGCTCGGCGGCGCGGATGCGCACGCCGAGAAGAGCGGCGTCTGCCATCTCGTCTGCGAGGACGAGGCGGCCGCCATCGCGGACGCCCGGGCGCTGATCTCGTTCCTGCCGCAGAACAACCTCGACGCCGCACCGTGGGCGCCGACGGACGATCCGGCCGATCGCGAGTGCACCGAGCTCGACACGCTCATCCCGGACAGTCCGAACAAGCCGTACGACATGCACGCGGTGATCCGCTCGATCACCGACGACGGACTCTTCTTCGAGATCCAGCCGACGTACGCGATGAACATCCTGACCGGCTTCGCGCGCCTCAACGGGCACTCGATCGGCATCGTCGGCAACCAGCCGGGACAGCTCGCCGGCGTGCTGGACATCGCGTCGTCGGAGAAGGCCGCGCGCTTCGTGCGCACCTGCGACGCCTTCGGCATCCCGATCCTCACGCTCGTCGACGTGCCGGGCTTCCTGCCGGGCACCGAGCAGGAGTGGGGCGGCATCATCCGCCACGGCGCCAAGCTGCTGTACGCGTACGGCGAGGCGACGGTGCCGAAGCTCACGCTGATCACGCGCAAGGCCTACGGCGGCGCGTACGACGTGATGGGCTCGAAGCACCTGCGTGCCGATGTCAATCTCGCGTGGCCGACGGCGGAGGTGGCCGTGATGGGCCCCGACGGCGCCGTCAACGTCGTGTACCGCAAGGAGCTCGCCGAGGCCGCCGATCCGGACGCGCGTCGCGCCGAGCTGATCGACGAGTACAAGGCGCGCTTCTCGAATCCGTTCACCGCGGCCGAGCGCGGCTTCGTCGACGACGTGATCATCCCGCGCGAGTCGCGCGAGGCGCTGATCGACGCTCTCGAGGCGTCGCTCACGAAGCGCGTCGAGCGTCCCCGCCGCAAGCACGGGAACATCCCGCTGTGAGCCACATCGACGAGCGCGACGAGGCCAAGGCCCGCGAGGAGCTCGCCATCGCGGCGGCCCTGCGCGTGGTGGAGCAGGAAGGCCCGCTGGCCGGGCATCCCGCGTATCGCTCCGCGTGGCGCCGTCAGGCTGCCCGTGAGCAGCTCGACAACGGGATGGACGCATGAGCACGCCGCCGTT
>JBILWG010000221.1:0-3179 GCA_044369995.1 Gaiellales bacterium
CTACAAGGCCGGCATCAAGCCGAAGTTCGCGTGGCCGATGGCCGAGGGCGTCATCCGCCGCGTCGCGGGTCTCGGCTTCTCGGACAAGAACGATGCGCCGCAGGACATCGACCGCGTCAACCGCCATCCCGACGTGCTGGTCATCGGCGCGGGTGTCGCCGGCCTCTCGGCCGCGATCGCCGCTGCCGACGCCGGCAAGCGCGTGATGGTCATCGACGAGGGCTCGGAGCCGGGCCTCCGCGTCGCCGCCGGTCCGACGAAGGACGCGATCAGCGCCCTCGCCGAGCAGGTCAAGGGCAACGCGAACATCGAGCTGAATCCGGGCACGTCCGCCGTCGGCATCTACGAGGGCCCGATGGTCCTCGCGATCACCGCCGAGCAGACGCTGCACATCCACCCGACCAACATCGTGATCGCGTCGGGCGGCATGGAGATGCATCGCCTCTTCGTGAACAACGATCTGCCGGGCATCTTCATGGGCCGCGGTGCAGCGCGCCTCGCCGGTGCGCACGGCATCAAGCCGGGCGAGACCGCCGTGGTCTGGGCCGAGACCCAGGAGGCCGTCGAGCACGCCAAGACGCTGGCCGCCGCGGGCATGACCGTCGCCGCAGTGGTGACGGGTCCGGGCGTCGACGCCACGGGCGTCGGCAACCGCCAGCTGGCGGGCGAGATCGTCGAGGCCAAGGGCCGCAAGAAGCTGTCCGGCGTCGTCGTCAAGACGGCTGGCGGCTCGACCGAGGAGATCGCCTGCGACATCCTCGCGTGCGGCGCGGAGATCCAGCAGAACATGCACCTCCCCCGCCTGGCTTACGACCTGCCGTGCGTGCTCGCCGGCGACGCCGCCACGCCCGGCGGATCGCTCGACGAGGCCGCCAAGCAGGGCACCGAGGCCGGTGCGGCTGCGGCTGCCGGGCTGCCCCTGTACGTCAACCCGCCCGCCTCGGAGCCGCGCACGTGCGGCACCGCCGGCTACGTCTGCCTCTGCGAGGACGTGTCGGTCAAGGAGGTCGAGCAGGCGATCGACGAGGGCTTCGAGTCCGCTGAGCTCCTCAAGCGCTACACGACCGTGACGATGGGACCGTGCCAGGGGCGCCTCTGCGCCGACCAGCTGCGTGCCATCGCGTATCGCAAGACGCCGGCCGAGGCTGCACGTGTCTCGGCACCGACGACCCTGCGCCCGCCGGTCCGCCCGATCCGCCTCGAGCAGGCGGCCGCGGGTGCGCGTCACCACATCGAGCGCCACACCCCGCTCCACCAGAAGCATCTGGAGATGGGCGCGTCGACCCTCTGGGCCGGCCCGTGGAAGCGCATCTTCTCGTACGGCGACATGCAGGCCGAGTACGAGGCCGTCCGCCATCGCGTCGGCGTCATCGACGTCGGCACGCTCGGCAAGTTCCTGCTGGCCGGCCCCGACGTCGTCGAGTTCCTCGAGCGCATCTACCCGATGCGCGTCGCGGACCTCGAGCCCGGCAAGCTGCGCTACGGACTGATGCTCGAGGAAGGCGGCGTCATCATCGATGACGGCACCGTCTGCGCCCTCGAGGGCGGTGCGTTCTACTGCACCGTCACCACGTCGGGCGCCGAGCGCCTCGAGTCGTGGATGCTCGACTGGCGCGAGGCCTGGGGCCTCGACGTCTTCGTCGTCAATCAGACCGCGTCGCTGGCCGCCGTCAACGTCGCCGGCCCGCACGCCCGCGATCTGCTCGAGAAGCTGACGGACGATCCGATCGACAAGGAGTCGTTCCCGTACCTGCGGCATCGCCGCATCACGGTCAACGGCGTCTCCTGCCTGGCGATCCGCCTCGGCTTCGTCGGCGAGTTGGCCTACGAGCTCCACTTCCCCGCCGCGAATGCGGTCGAGATGTGGGACGCGATCCTCGAGGCGGGCAAGGAGTGGGACATCAAGCCGTTCGGCCTCGATGCCCAGCGCCTCCTCCGCCTGGAGAAGGGCCACATCATCATCTCCCAGGACACCGACTTCGAGACGACCCCGTGGAAGGTCTCGATGGACTGGGCCGTGAAGCTCGACAAGCCCGACTTCGTCGGCAAGGCTGCTCTGGTTCGCGCGCAGCGTCGCACCCCGCGTGAGACGCTCGTGCCGTGGCAGATGGAGCCCGGTATGGCAACCCCCGCAGAGGGCTCGATCGTGACGGTCGGCGGCAATCTGAACGGACGCGTGACGTCCTCGAAGATGTCGTATGTCCTCGGCCACCCGGTCGGACTCGCGTGGGTGACCACCGAGTTCGCGAAGGCTGGCGGAACCATCTCTATCGGAGGCGCGCCGGCTACCATCGGCGATCATGCCTTCTACGACCCTGAGGGAGTGAAGCTCCGTGCCTGATCTGTTTGAAGTCAAAGGTGCAGCGAAGATCCGCTGCTTCGGCAAGGAAGCGGTTCTGGACGGGCTCAAGCAGCCCGCCGGGACGCTGATGGGCCGCATCACGCCCGACGAGGTCATCTTCGTCGGCGAGCCCGGCACCGCTGCCGCGCTCGTCGAGGATCTCTCGGGTCAGCTCGCGAGCGAGGGCAATGCCGCGCTCGTGGTCGATCACACCGACGGCTGGTCGTTCTTCTCCATTCAGGGCGAGGGCGTCGAAGAGGTGTTCGCCCGCGAGGCGAACTGGAAGCTCCCCGTCTCGAACGGCGAGCCCGTCTTCACGGTCGGCAAGGTCTGCCATGTCGCCGGCAAGCTGTTCGTCCGGCCCAACCGGATCGACATCATGACCGGCGGCGAGGTCATCGAGCACGTGCACCACTCGCTGCTCCATGCCGGCCATCACGTCAACATGCATGAGGTCGCCGCTCCCGCACAGAACGCGCTCGGCGTCGGCACGGAAGGGGTGGCAGTCTCGTGAGCGGTCTCCTGCGAGGACGCACGTTCTTCAAGAAGTACCCGATGAAGAAGTCGTACGACGTCGTCATCATCGGCGGCGGTGCGCACGGCCTCGGCACGGCGTACTACCTGGTCAAGAACCATGGCATCAAGGCCGAGAACATCGCGGTCCTTGAGATGAACTACATCGGTGCCGGCGGTTCGGGTCGCAACACGACCATCGTCCGCTCGAACTACCGCACGCCCGAGGGCATTCGGTTCTACGAGCGCTCGATGGAGCTGTGGCGCGGCCTGTCCCAGGACCTCGACTTCAACATGATGCTGTCGAACCTCGGTCACTTCACGC
>JBILWG010000065.1:0-9891 GCA_044369995.1 Gaiellales bacterium
CGTGACAAGTGGCGATCACGCGGACTTCCTGATCGTCATGGCGAACGTGATCGAGGGCTCCAAGCTGCTGCCGACGCTGTTCCTGGTCGACCTCCCCTGCGCTGGGGTCGAGATCATCGACGATCCCCTGTTCACGCACGTCTTCCCGGATGGGCATCCGACCTATCGGCTCGATTGCGTCGTGCCGGAGTCGGCCGTGCTCGGCGGCCCGACCCAGATCGGCCAGGGAGACGCGGGCCAGCATGCCTGGTTCGTGGAAGAGCGCATCCACATCGCCGCGCGCTGCGTGGGCGCGATGGAGCGGCTCCTGGACGAGGCGGTGGAGTGGGCGACGCAGCGCGAGCAGTTCGGACAGCCGATCATGGAGTTCCAGGGGGTCAGCTTCCCGCTGGCCGATTCGGCGGCGGATTGCGTGGCCGCCCGCCTGCTGACGTACCAGTGCGCGCAGATGTTCGATGACGGTGCTGCGCCGAAGCTCGTCCACGCACGCGCCAGCATGGCGAAGCTGTTCGCGAGCGAGCGCGCCTACGTATGCGCCGATCGCGCCGTGCAGACGTGGGGAGGTCGCGCGTACATGCGGCGCAACGCCGCCGAGCGCCTCCTGCGCGAGCTGCGCGTCGATCGGATCTGGGAGGGGACGTCCGAGATCCAGCGGGTGATCCTCGCCAACGCGCTCGTCAAGCGGGGCGTCACCGCCACGCTGGCCGTCGATCGCCAGGAGTGCATGTGAGCCGCCTGCTCGACCTCACGCCGCTGTTCGAACCGCAGCGCATTCTGCTGGTGGGCGCAACCGCCGACACGAAGAAGTGGGGCGGCTGGGTGACGAAATCGTTCGCCGACTCCCGCGCGCGTCGCGAGACGTACTTCGTCAATCGTCGCGGCGGCGAGATCTACGGCATTCCCGTCCACGAGAGGGTTGCCGACGTCGAGGCGGAGATCGATCTCGCCCTGATCGTCGTGCCGTCCGCGGGGGTTCGCGAAGCGGTCACGCAGTCCCTCGCGCTGGGCGCCAAGGCCCTGGTGATCATCACCGCCGGATTCGGTGAGGCCAGCCCGGAGGGGCTGGCCGAGCAGGAGGCGATCGTGGCAGAGGCCCGTGCTGCCGGAGCCGTCGTGCTCGGTCCCAACTGCCTGGGCCTCTACAACGATGCGACGGACTTCAACGCCTACGGTGGATCCTTCCCGTCCGGCGATCTCGGCTTCGCCACGCAGAGCGGCAATCTCGCGCTCGAGGTTGCGCTGCTCCTCGAACACCAGGGGCTCGGGTTCTCCCGCTTCGCGAGCGTGGGCAATCAGGCCGACCTCACCATCGCGGACGTCATTCGCCACCTCGGGCACCATGACGACTCGAAGGTCGTCGGTGCGTACGTCGAGTCGCCGAAGGACGGCGCGGACTTCGCTGACGCGGTGCGCGAGGCCGCGGCGCTGAAGCCGGTGGTGCTGTTCGCCGGCGGTCGCACCGCGGCCGGAGCGCACGCCGCTGCCTCGCACACCGGTAACCTCGCGGCCGAATCGCGGGTGCTGCGGGCGATCTGCCGGGATGCCGGGGCGATCGTCGTGGACACGCCGGGACAGTTCGTCGATGCCGTCGCCGCGCTGCGCACCGGCTACGTGCTCGGGCAGCGCCGGATCGGCATCGTCGCCGACGGCGGCGGCCACGGTGTGGTCGGCGCCGATGTCGTCACGGAGCACGGCCTCGTGGTGGCCGAGCTGACGCCGGAGACCGAGGCGGCCTTGGTGCCGCACCTGCGACATAACCCACCGGGCAATCCCGTCGATCTCGCCGGCGCCGATGCCTCGATGCTGTGGTGCTTCCACGGGTTGGTTGACGCGATGCTGGCGGCCCCTGAGGTCGACGCGGTCGTGATGACGGGCTACTTCGGTGGCTACGGCGCCTATCACCCGGAGGCCGAGGGCACGGAGCTCGAGGTGGTCGACGCCATCGCCGCGGCCGCGGCCCGCCATCGGAAGCCGGTGGTGGTGCAGTCGATGGAGGAGCCGAGCGGCAACGCGTCGATCCGGCGCATGTACGAGGTGGGGCTGCCCGTCTTCCCACGGATCGAGCAGGCGGTGACGGCCCTGACCCGGCTGAATCGCCCGCCCGCGGTGACGACGTCGTCAGCCGGTATCGTCCCCGCTCGCTCGGTCAGCGCCCGTCCTGCATATCCCGAGGCACGGGAGGTGCTCAGCGAGCTCGGTATCGAGTTCCCGGCCGGACAGCTGGCGTCGAGCGCTGACGAGGCTGCCGTGGCCATTGAGGCCGTTGGCACCCCGGCCGCCATGAAGGCCGTGGCGGCTGAGCTGCTGCACAAGACGGATGCCGGCGGCGTCGTCCTCGGCGTGATGTCTGCGGAGAGCGCCGCGGAGACCTACTCCGCAATGACCCACCGCGTCGAGGAGGCAGCGGGTCTCCGGCTGGACGGCATCTGGGTCGAGCGGATGGCTGCAGCCGACGGTGTCGATCTCGTCGTCGGCGCCCGGCGCGACCCGTCGTTCGGGCCGGTTGCGCTGATCGGCGTCGGCGGCGTCTTCGTGGAGGTGCTCGACGACGTCATCATCGCCCCGGTGCCGACGGATCCCGCCCATCTCGCCGGGCTGATGCGCAACCTGCGCGCGTTTCCGCTGCTGGATGGCGCACGCGGACAAGAGCCCATCGACCGCCATCGTGTGGCGGAGATCGCGGTTCGGCTCGGCGACCTTCTGCTGGCGCATCCGGACATCGATGAGGTGGAGATCAATCCCCTGCGGGCAACGGCAGGCGGGGCGACCGCGCTCGACGCTCGGATCGTCAAGCTCGGCTGATCCGCGGCGCGGCTTCCTGCGAAATCCAAGTGGGGGAACGCCAGGGCTCGTCCACTCCGGTGGGCGGGCCCTCGCGCTCTCACTCGGGCGTTCCGTCGTTTCGATGGACACCCGGGACGGCATGGCCGATCATGGTTCCGTGCAGAGCGTGATCCTCTTTCCAACGTGCCTCGGCGATGTGGTCGCCCAGCAGACCGTCGGCGACGCGGAGGTCGTGCTGCGGCGGCTCGGTCTGGCCGTGCGCACACCTCGCCGTGCGACGTGCTGTGGCCAGCCGGCCTTCAACTCCGGGCATGAGAGTCCGGCGCGTGCGGTGGCGCGTGCGACGCTGGCGGCGTTGGACGATGGCACCGACGATCCGATCCTCGTCCCGTCCGGGTCCTGCGCAAGCATGCTGCGTCTGCACTGGCGCCGGCTCTTCCACGGCACGGCGCAGGCAGATGCCGCTGCGCGCATTGCCCGGCGCGTGCGCGAACTCAGCGATTATCTCGCCGAGCACACGGCTGCCATCCGCGATCTCGAACCGCGCCTGGTTGCTCGCGTGGGGTACCACGACAGCTGCCACATGCTGCGCGAGCTCAAGCTCAAGGAGGCCCCGCGGACAGTGCTGCGCCTCATCGACGGAGTGGAACTGGTGGAGCTCGTGGGCGCTGAGCGCTGCTGCGGGTTCGGCGGCACCTTCAGTGGTCGCTATCCGGAGGTCTCCGTGGCAATGGCCGACACCAAGATCCAGGACATGGTGGAGGCGCGGATCGACGTGTTGGTGTCGGCCGATCCCGGCTGCCTGTTGCAGCTCGGCGGCCGCATGTCACGGGAGGGCGCGAGGCCGCGAGCCCTGCACCTCGCCTCGCTCCTCGCGGAGGCTCTGCCGTGAGCCTGCGGGAGGAGGTTGACGGCACGCCGCTGCCGAAGGGCTGGGCGGCGCCCGCGCATCAGCCTGACGCCTTCGAGTTGCCCACCACCACGTTCGAGGAGCGCGCGCGTCGTACGATGGCCCGCCCGTTCGCCCGACGGGCGATCGCCGGTGCGACCGATCATGCGGTGTCGCTGACCCGGGCGCGGTTCGCCGGTGTGGAACACGAGGCACTGCGGGATCAGGGACGGCAGATTCGCGCCCACGCGATCGCCAATCTGCCTGCCTATCTGGAGCAGTGGATTGCCAACGCGGAGGCGAATGGCACGACCGTGCACGTAGCCGCCGACGAAGGCGAGGCGCGGCGCATCATCGCGACCATCTGCACGGAGCAGGGAATCGAGTGCGTCGTGAAGTCGAAGTCGATGGCGTCGGAGGAGGTCTCCCTCAACTCGGCGTTGGAGGGCGTTGGCATCGATGTCGTGGAGACGGATCTGGGCGAGTTCGTCGTGCAGGCGATGGGCGATCGACCCGGGCACGTCATCGCACCCATCCTGCACCGCACCAAGGATGAGGTGCACGAGCTGTTCTCGGCGATGGCCGGTCACGATCTGCCCAACGAGGCGGAGGCGCTGACGGCCTTCGCTCGCGAGGGGCTGCGCCACGCGTTTCTGACGGCCGACGGCGGCATCACCGGAGGCAACTTCCTGATCGCGGAGACCGGCGAGGTGCTGATGGTGACCAACGAGGGCAACGGCCGCCTCACGTCGTCAGCGCCACGCGTGCACATCGCGCTGGTCGGCATCGAGAAGCTGATCCCCCGCCGCACGGACCTGGCCGTGCTCCTGCCGCTGCTGACCGGACACGGGACGGGGCAGCAGATCACCACCTACGTGTCGGTCACGGGTGGTCCACGCCGCGCCGGTGAGCCCGATGGCCCGGAGCAGACGCACGTGGTGCTGCTCGACGCCGGACGGAGCGCCCTGCTGGGCGGCGAATTCGAGGAGGCGCTCCACTGCATCCGCTGCGGGGCATGCCAGAACGTCTGCCCCGTCTATCGGCAGGTTGGCGGACACGCCTACGGCTGGGTCTACGGCGGGCCGATCGGCGCGGTGCTGACGCCGCTCTTCCGTGGGCAGCAGGAGGGGGGAGAGGTCGCTCAGGCCACGACGCTCTGTGGCGCGTGCGACGACATCTGTCCTGTGCGGATTCCGCTGCACGATCTACTGCTCGATCTGCGACGCCAGCGTGAGGTGCAGGGTGCAGTGCCATGGGGTGAGCGCATGGCGTTTGCAGCGTGGGCCGTGCTGTGGAGTCGACCGTGGCTCTATCGCAGCAGCGTCGCCGTCACGCGGGGCACCTTGCGTGTCGTGGCTCGCCACGGTGTGGTGTCCGCGCGACTGCCGGGGCTGCGCCGTTGGACGACGGGGCGCGATCTGGTGCTCGGCCGGAGATCACGATGACCACACGTGCCGAGTTCCTCGCAAGGATCCGTGCCACCCCGCGCGGCGTGGATCCCGGACTGCCCGAGCTGCACGGCGCACCGGACGCTCCGACCGAGCTCGCCCGTGGTGAGGAGCGCCTGGCTCGCCTGCAGCGCGAGTGCGAGATGAACTCCACGGTCGTGCACCGCACACGCGGCGAGGAGCTCGGCAGTGTGGTCGCGAGGCTCCTCTGCGACGCGGGTGCGGAGACCGTTGCCGCGACGGCGGATCTTGGTCCGCATCTCGCGTCGATCATGACCGCCTGTCTGGCTGACGGGCTTGCGATCGCACCGTACGACGAGATCGCGCCGGATCGCCCGCGGGCGGGACGCCTGTCGGCGACGGTAACCGGCTGCGCGGCCGCGGTGGCGGCCACCGGAACGATCGTGACCACGGCCGCGGGCGCCGGGCGAGCCGGCGCCCTGATCGCACCAATGCACGTCTGCGTCGTGCGGGAGGAGCAGGTAGTCGACGGGCTCTACGAGTTGTTCTCGGGCGCGACGTTGGCCGCAACGGGCAGTCTCTTCGCGCTCCAGTCCGGGCCGAGCCGCAGCGCGGACATCGAGAAGGTCCTCATCCTCGGCGTGCATGGCCCGGGAGACGTCCACCTCGTGCTCGCGGTGGACTGACCTCCCGCGCTGATCCCGGCCAACTAGGCGACGATCTCGACTGGCGTGCCAGGGCGCACCAGCCCGGCGATCTTGGCGACACCCGGGTCGGGCACGCGAATGCATCCGTGGGAGGGGTTCGTGCCGGCCTCGGCCCAGAGCGTGCCGCGCGCGCCGTGGATGGCGACGCGCCCGGGGCCACCCGCGTACTCGAAGAGCACGTTGGAATGCGCGGTCAGATGCAGCGCCCAGGGACCCAGCGGACTGTAGCCCGGTTCGCGGACCTCCTGGTAGACGGCAAACCGACCTCGGGGCGTCGGAGTGGCTCTGGCGCCGAGCGCGACGCCGACGCGGCGGATCAGCTTGCCGCTGCGGAAGACGCTGAGCGTATGTCGCTTGAGCGAGATGCGGATGCGCATGGGATCGGCGGAGACGATCGTGTTGGACTCCCGGATCCATCCCTGTGAGCCGTTCGGCCGGGTGGGCAGGAGCACCCGCAGCCAACCCGCACCCGTAGCGTCAACTGCCCGCTCGGTGATCTGGAGGACGACCGGATTGCCGGTGCTGGCGATCCAGGGCGCGATCACCCGGCTGGCGGAGACCTCACCGGGCTGGGCATAGACGCCGACGCGCGTCACCAGGCGAGCCACGTAGACACGCTTCGCGGTGGGACGGTAGGACGGATCGGGCGTCACCGCGGGAGCCGGTGGCGTGACGGCCACCTGGTCATTCGCCGCGGCGACGTCGGCGTCCTGGGCGAAGGCCGCGCTCGGCAGCGCCAGACACGCGAGCATGACTGCGATGGTCCGGACGAATGCAGGCACGACCCAAGTATTCCGCACTTTCCCTGGTCGTGTGGGTGGACGGCGAGCCAGCACCCATGGCACGATCCCTCCATGACCGATCCACATCGCTCCCTCTGGCTCGAGCAGGCCTATACCGGCTCGACCGACTGCGCGCCGCTCAGCGGCGCCGACCACGCCGACGTCGCCATTGTGGGTGGCGGCTTCCTGGGTCTGTGGACGGCGATTCTGCTGAAGGAACGCAGTCCGGGCATCGACGTGGTGGTGATCGAGAAGGACATCTGCGGCGGCGGTGCGTCTGGTCGCAACGGCGGTTTCGTGCTGAGCTGGTGGCCCAAGCTGTCGACGCTGGTCAAGCTCGTGGGCGAGCGCGAGGCACTCGAGCTCGCTCAGGCCTCGGAGGACGCGATCACGGAGATCGAGGAGGCATGTTCCACGTACTCGATCGACGCGCAGTTCCGTCGCGGCGGCTGGCTCTGGACGGCAGCCACCGACGTCCAGCGCGGCTCGTGGGCACCGACGCTCGAACTCTGCGCGCGGCTCGGGGTGCAGCCGTTTCAGCAGCTGTCCCCGGCGGAGGTGGCGCGTCGGTCAGGCTCCAGTGCCCACCTTGAGGGCGTCTTCGAGCCCTCCGGCGCCACGGTGCATCCCGGCTACCTCGTGCGCGGGCTCGCACGTGTCGCGCAGCAGCTCGGCGTCCGCATCTACGAGCACACGCCGATGGTCGAGCTCGATCGCCGGTCGCCCGCAGTCCTGCGCACGCCGGGTGGCGCCGTCACCGCCGATCAGGTCGTGCTCGCGATCAACGCGCACGCCGCCGGCGTACGCGAGCTGCACCGCAAGATCGTCGCCATCTCGAGCGACATGGTGTCGACTCCGCCGATTCCCGATCGCCTCGAGGAGATCGGCTGGACCGGGGGCGAGTGCATCTCCGACTCACAGCTGCAGATCCACTACTACCGCACCACGGCCGACGGACGCATCGCCTTCGGCAAGGGAGGGTGGGGCATCGCTCTGGGCGGACGCATGGGCGCTGGCTTCGACCGGGACCCCAAGCGCGCAGCCGACGTGACCCTCGGATTCCGGCGGCTCTATCCGAATCTCGCGGACGTGCCGATCGATCGCGATTGGAGCGGTCCGATCGATCGCTCGCCGACCGGTATTCCCCTGTTCGGCAACCTCGGTGGACGGCCGCACATCCTCTACGGAGCGGGGTTCTCCGGCAATGGGGTGGGGCCGGCGCGCCTCGGTGGACGGATTCTCGCCGGCATGGTGCTCGGCGATCGGGACGGCGTCGCGACCTGTGGCCTGGTCAACGGCAAGCCCGGCAGCTTTCCGCCCGATCCGATTCGCTTCGTGGGTGCCCACGTCGTGCGTACCGGCGTGGCCGCGAAGGAGGCCAGAGAGGCCAACGGGCAGCAGCCCAGCCGTGCTGCGGAGTTCCTAGCCGGTCTCGCCCCGGGCGGCATGATCCCCAAGAAGGCGAAGAAGCAGTAGCGCCGACTCAGTCGCCGACGGGCTCGGCGACGGGCGCGACGCGGGCTGCCGCCACTCGCTCGACCAGCTGCACTTCGACGCGATTGTCGTGGAACGTGGGCGAGCCGCCCATGTCGGCGTCGCGCACAGCGGTAGTGGCGTTGACGTTGCTGCCGCCGCCGTCCTTCGCCCAGTACGCCTTGTAGGACCAGGCGACGCCGTTACGGGCCCGCGGGTGGATCGCCGCGGCGCACCGGAACGAGCCGCGGTCGTTCCCGACCTCGACCACGTCGCCATCCTCGATGCCCCGCTCGGCTGCATCGTCGGCGCTGAGAAAGACCGTCGGCGCCCCGGTCATCCGCAGGTGGCCAGGCAGATCCGCGAAGGTGGAGTTGAGGAAGAACCGCTGGGCGGGGGAGATCAGGATCAGCGGAAAGCGCTTGGCGAGTTCCGCGTCGCCGCCCTCGAACGATGGCGTGTAGCCCGGGATCGGATCAAGACCCTCGGCGGCCAGAGCCGGCACGGTGATGTGGAGCTTGCCGTCGGGCGTGGGAAAGTCGCCGTGGGCGTGCGGCGCGGTGCCACGGATGTCATCGACGCGGGCGTAGCCCGTCTCGGACAGCGTCTCGAAGGTGATCCCGCGGGCACGTGCGCGGTCGGTGTCGATGAACTGCCGCACCAGCTCCTCGTCCGTGTCGTGCAGCCGCGGATGCGTCTGACCGAGGGCGGTGGCGAGGCGTCGGAAGATCTCCGTGTTCGGCAGGCACTGCCCGATCGGCTCGATCGCCGGGAGATTCAGGGTGAGATAGTGATGCCCGTACGACGGATGGATGTCGAGGTGCTCGGTCTGCATCGTGGCGGGCAGCACCACGTCGGCGAACATCGCCGTGTCGGTCAGGCGATGCTCGAGGACAGTGAGGTGCAGATCGTCGCGCCGAAAACCACGTTGCGCGCGCGCCTGGTCCGGTACCGTGGCCGCGGGGTTCGTGTTCCAGACGACCAGTGCGTGCACCTGCGGGTTCTGCTGGGTGTCAGTGAGCGCCTCCGCGAGGCGCGACATGTTGATCACGCGCGCGGGCGGTAGGTCGAGACCCGCGGGCTCCTCCAGATCGATGGTGATGTCGTCGAAACGGCCGGCCGTCTCTGGCAGCACGCCACCGCCGACGCGACGGAAGTCGCCCGTGACGGCTCCGAGGATGACAATCGCGCGGTACGCAGCTCCGGCCCCGCCGTGGCGTTGGAGACCGAGGCCCATCCGGATCGCCGTCGGTCGCGTGGTGATCATGCGATCGGCCAGGCCCTGCACCTCGGCGACGTCGAGCCCGCAGATCTCAGCGGCACGCGCGGCGTTCCAATCGCCGAGCCGCTCGCGAAGCTCCGGCCAACCCACGGAGCACTCGGCGAGCCACTCCTCATCGCAGGCGCCGGCGGCGAGCAACTCGCCCATCAGTCCCATGGCCAGCGCCCCATCGGTGCCCGGCAGCACCTGCAGGTGCTGATCACACCGCAACGCGGTATCCGTCGGCAGCGGATCAATGGCGACCACGTGGGCCCCCTGGCGCTGTGCCTCGTGGATGAAGTGCCACTGGTGCATGTTCGACGTGAGCAGATTGGCGCCCCACACCAAGATCAACTTCGAATGCACGAAGTCCTCAGGATCAAGCCCGACTGGCCGCTTGATGGTGACGTTCATCGCGGCGGTTGCCGCGCCGGTGCAGATGGTGGTGAAGAGCCGTGTGGCTCCGAGGTGCTTGAACAGGCGCTGGCCGAGCGACCACCCCTGGACGGCGCCGAGCGTGCCCGCGTAGTAGTACGGCAGGATCGCCTCGGGGCCGTGTCGATCGATGGTGTCCTGCAGCGCGGTG
>JBILWG010000222.1:0-3082 GCA_044369995.1 Gaiellales bacterium
AGCAGGTCGGCGGCGGTCTGTCCCCCACGCGGATCCATGCGCATGTCGAGCGGCGCGTCGACGGCGTAGGAGAAGCCGCGCTCGGGCTGGTCGATCTGCATCGAGGAGACGCCGAGGTCGAGCAGGATCGCGTCGGCCTGCACGCCCTCCACGGCGAGCGAGCGGAAGCCGTCGACGAAGTCGCGCTTGAGCAGGCGCACGGCCATGTCGGGGTGCGAGGCGCGGAACGAGCGGGCGCGGTTCTCGACGGAGGGATCGCGATCGATCGCCACGTACGCGCCGCGGCCGTTCATCACCTCCGACAGCATCGAGGCGTGGCCGCCAGCACCGAACGTGCCGTCGACGACGGTCATGCCCGGCGCGACGTCGAGCAGCGCCACGACCTCGTGGGCGAGGACCGGATCGTGGATCGCGGCGTTAGCGGGCATCGCGGACCAGGCGCTCTGCGACATTCTCGGCGCTCCCTTCCAGCTCGGCGAGGCCACGTTCCCAGGCCCCGCGATCCCAGATCTCAAGACGATCACGGACGCCGACGACGACGATCTCGCGGTTCAAGTCGGCGTGCTGCATGAGCGGCGCCGGCACAGCCACGCGGCCCTGTCGGTCCAGCTCGGCCTCCACCGCGCCGCCAAACAGGTAGCGCTCCATCTGGCGCCCCTCACGGGTGAACGGATCGAGACGGCTGATCTGCTGCTCCACGAACGCGTCCCAGCCGTCACGGGCGTAGATCGCGACGCAGCCGTCGAGGCCGCGAGTCACGAAGACGCCGTCAGCGAAGGGCTCGCGCAGCCGCGAGGGAACCGTTACGCGGTTCTTCTCGTCGAGCTTTTGTGCGTATTCGCCAAGCAGCATGGGGGTCGTTTCCGTGGTGGTTGGGGGACCCATTGCGGCTCCCCTTCTGTACCAAGTTGCCCCACTTTACCCCACCTCACTCCACCTTGCAACTCTTATCCTCCACACGAACATATGTTCGTATCCGCATGGTTATGCGGAAACAGGGCAGTTCGGGCGGTATACCGCGCCGCACTTTGTGACAGCGCCAAAGGGCGCCATCCCACTTCACCCCACTGCGCGCAGGCTGACGCGCGCCCCGACGAGCCGCCGGGGCGCGCGGAAATCAGCCCGTCAGCGAACCGTCAGGCTCGTGGTGCCGCCGCCGGCGATGGTCAGCACATAGGTGCCCTTCGCCAGTCGCTTTGGCACGGTGAAGACCGCTGCACTTGTGCCGGCCTTCTTCACCGTGGCCGAGCCGGTTGTCACCTTCGTGAGCTTGGTGCCCTTCTTCAGCGACACGGTCACCGTGACCTTGCCGGCCTTCTGCACCGTCACGTTCGCGGTGATCGTCCTCTTCGCCGCAGACCACTTCGCCGCAGCGATTCGCGTCGTCACGGTGGCCTTGACCGGCGTGGAAGACGAGCCGCCGCTGGAGGGCGCCGCGCCTCCCCCGGTCGGGGCGCCGCCAGAACCACCGCCGCCGGAACCTCCACCCGACGCCAGCCCCGAGCGGAGCGACGAGCGATAGGCACCCGCGCCGCCGCCCACGAGCGTGGAGCTCGACGAGACGGCGACGGAGCGCGTGCCGATCAGCGCACTAAGACGCTGCTGCTTGGCATGGAACTCGCCCTGGCGGGTCGCGAGCGTCGTGGCGCTGCGAACCAGTCCCGGCGGCAAGGCCAGTGCCGAGATGCCTTCGGAGTTGAAGTTGACGCCCCCAGGGAACTGGCGGGCGTTGTTCACGGTCGTCCACGAGCTGCCCCCGTCAACGGTCGCGTACATGAACCCCTCGGAGTCCGCTGCGACGACGAGCTCGCTGGCGCTCGACGGGTTGATGGCCATCGCGGTGATGCCCTGGTTGAAGTTGGTGCCGGCCAACGTCAAGGTGGACAGGCTCGTGCCGTCGGTCGACTTCTGCACGACCGTCGAGCCGCCGCCGCGCTTGAACCCGGCGTAGAGCACACCGGAGGCGCAGTTGACCTCAATCGACGCAGCCCCCGTCGTCCCGGCACCGGTCAGCTGCGTGACGCTGGCGCCCGTCGTCGCGGTGCTGGCGCTCGCCAAGCGATAGACGCTGCCGGTCGTGGAGCCACCGGACGTCAACGTGGCGATGAAGAGGACATCGGCGAAGCCCGTCGCCGACCCCGCGGGGCAGTACTCGAGATCGGCGACGGGATCGTCAAGCGCGATCTTCTGCAGGCTCCCGACCGTCACGGCACTGCCGCCGCCACCGCCGAGTGCCCCGCGCACGACCTTGCCGTCACCCGCGACATCGGACGCGGGCCCGCCGAACCACGCGACGTCGCTGCCCGTCACACCTTCGATGGCGTTGATCTGCGTCAGGGAATGCTGTGCCGAAGCGAACGAGGCAACTTGCGAGCTCGCAGGCGTCGTCGCGGCTGTCCAGTCACGGACAGCCGTCAGGCTGTTTGTCGAATCGGCATGACCGCAGAGCAGCCAGTCATTCGATCCGCTACCGGCGAACCACGCCACGCTGTAGCCGCCCTTGCGGACAACCGTGTTCGTGTTGGCCGTCGTCGCCAATCCGTCACTGGAGGCGATGCAGAGTCCCCCGCCGGATGGCGAGAACGTCACCGCCACGTCGGTGGCGCCGGTCGGGCCGAAGGTCATCGCCTTCGTGACCGGCACGGTCAATCCTTTGACGGTGAAGCCATCGGACGCCGGAGCGGTACCCGCGGCCCCGTTGTCGGTCGCCGGCAGACTCGGCCAAACAGGCAGCGAGGAACTTACCGACGCGGCCTTGAAGATGCCTCGATCGCCTTGCGGCGCGATCAGCACGCGACTCGTATTCGTGCCGTCGAACGCCGTCGTCCCCCAGCCGGAGTCGATGGCGGCATTGTTGCCACCTGAAGATGCAGACGCATCGAACGCCGGCGATGTTCCGGTGGCGCCGAACGCGATATAGCACGCACCGGCGATCACCAGCCCGGCCGTGCCGCCAGAGTCTCGCGGATCGAACCCGCGCCCGATCGACATCTCCGCAGCGTTGCTGCCGCAGTTGCCACCGGCCGTGCGGTTCGCGGTGACGGTCGAGCTGAAGCCGTTGTCATCGATATCCGAGAGCACC
>JBILWG010000223.1:0-3079 GCA_044369995.1 Gaiellales bacterium
ACCCGATCCGGCCGCGGCGCGGAAGTTCGCCGAGAACCTCCACCCCCTCGGCCGCCTCGGCGAGCCCGTCGACCACGCCAACGCGTTCGTCTACCTGGCGTCCGACGAGGCCAACTGGGTGACGGGCACCGAGCTCAACGTCGACGGCGGCATCACCTGCGGCATCTGGGGCGGCTAGGCCGCCGTCTAGCGACCGAGCGGCTGCGTGGACAAGACCGCGGGGAGTGTTGCGCGCACGCGCGCACCCCCGCCGGCCACGGGCTCCAGTCGCCAGCGGCCGCCGGTGCGACGATCGAGCAACGCGCTGCCGACGCCGGCGGGACCACCGCGGGGCCCACAGCCGTCGTCCTCGACCTCCACGACGAGCTCATCCGCTTCGCGCCGCACCTGCACGATCGCGTGAGTGGCCTGCCCGTGGACGACGGCATTCGCGAGGCATTCGCGCACGACCTCTGCGGCCGCGGCAGAGAGCAGCTCACCGTCTTCCACCCGCCATTCGACGTCGAGCACGCCGTCCCAGTCCCACGCGATCGCCGTCGTACTGTCGCCGGCGCCTCCCATGGCGCCGAGCGGCGGCAGCACGTCCTGATCGAGGGCTGCGCGGGCTCGCGTCATGGCATCCTCCAGCGCAGCGGCATCACCCGCCTCGAGCGCCTCGCGGATCGCGTAGCTGGCGGCGACCAGCCCCGACTGCACCGATCCGTGGAGATGCAGCGCGATCTCCCGGAGCAGGGCCTCCCGCGCCTGATCGGCGGCGATGCGCTCGACCTCGGCCTCGCGGATCGGCGCACCGAGCCGCGCGAGGGCCTCCTCGCCGAGCGCCTCGGCAGTCGCCACCATGCCGGCGACGACGACGAGGACGAGCAGGACGAACGCCATCACCCCGAAGACCGCGAGCGGTGATCGCGCCGGCAGCCCGAACGCGAGCATGGCAACTGCGGGCGCGACGGCGATGGCGCACGCAACGACGGTGATCGGCAGGGCCAGCTGCGTGCGACGGCGGATGACGCGCTGACCAAGCGGGAACACCGCGATGATCCCGAGCACCGCGAGCACCGGCACGATCAACGCCGCTGCGGGCCCCAAAGCGACGAGTGCGCGCGGCGCGATCATCACGGCGAACCCCACCGCCGGCACGCGGATCGGAAGCGGAGCGCGATGCAGCTCCGAGGTGAGCACGGCACGCAGCGACACCCGCGTCCGGGACGCGCTTCGGCGATCGAGCATGGTCTGTGCCGCCGGGCGCACGCCACCACGCGCGGCGGAGAGCAACGCAGCGGCGACGTCTTCGGGACGGGACGGGTCGCGATCGAGCACGGAGCGGACACGATCGAGGTCGCCTTGGATGGCCGTCTGTGCGATATCGCGTAGCGATCCGACCGCCCGCATGCGCTCTGCCTCGACCTCGGCCGCACGGGCGATCAGTCGCTCGCGCTCACCGACGTACCACTCGCGCGTCGCGACGAGGTAGGCGACGACCGGCGGAACCAGGCTGCTGGCGACGAGGATGCTGAGGACGGCAAGCGCGACCGTCACCGCTCCGCGTGCCGCGACAGTCGACTCGTCTGCCTGCGCAACTTGCACGGCGAGCCTGGCGCCACCGCCTGCTACGCCAAGCGCGAAGACCCACCACACCGGCACGGGGTGTTCGGCGCGATGCCGGAAGATCGTCAGGTGTGCGATCAGGATCACCGCGCATACGGCGCCGACTTGCGCCGCCACGCCGACGATCGTCGGGTCGGCGGTCGTGAGCGGATTGACGTCGATACCGCCCACGGGCGCCAGCGCGGGGATCAGGGTGAACAGCGCGGCGATGCCGACCAGCCAGGAGGTGATCGCCCACCGGCCGCCGATGCGGGCGCGGACGCTAGGTGGCGCGTGAGGCGTCTGGGGCATCGGCACCGCTCATCTCGAAGTAGGCGCGCGTGATCTCGACGCGGGCGTTGCGCGACCGATCCGGCTCGATCCCCAACTGACGCAGGATGCGCGAGACGGACACCTCGACCGACTTCTCAGTGTTGAAGCGGCGACGCGCGATCTCGGCGTTGGACAGCCCCTCGGCAACGAGGCGCATGATCTCGATCTGCGCGTCCGTCAACGGACTGCCGACCGGCGCATCGCCGCCACCGGACTGCGCGCCACGCAGGGCCGCACGCGAAACAGCGCGCCGGATCACGTCCAGGTCATCGACCTCCTGTTTCAGCACGTACTCGGCGCCATCGGGCAGCTGCGAGCGCTTGGCGCCGATCAGACGCGGGTCGGCGTACGACGTGAGGACCACGACGCCGAGGTCGGGTTGCCGCCGACGCAGCGCGTGCGCGAGCACGATCCCGTTCGGACCACGGCCGAGTTCGAGGTCCGTGAGCAGCACATCGAGCGGCTGCTTGGTCGCGATGCGCGTGGCCTCCTGGGCGCTGCCCACTGCACCGACGACATCGACCCATGGCTCGCGGAACGCGGCCGCGAGCGACTGCCGCAGCAGGGCGTCGTTCTCGACGAGCAGGACGCGGTAGGCGACCGGAGGGCTGAGCGCGTCGTGCGCCATACGGAAAGCGTACCCAGCGGCGCGTGCCGATCGGGCTGGGGTACCCCAGCAGTCACCCGCGGCGCGCGAGGGCTGCCCCAGCGATGGTGGACCGACCCGTTGCACCGCGCGCGAAGCGACTGAATGGTTGGCGCATGCGCACCTGCCTGCTGCTCGCCGTTCTCGCCCTCGTGATCCTTGCCGCTCCCAGCGCCGCTGACGCAGCCGCAGTGCGGGCGGAGGGATTCGAGCGCACGTACACGGAGTTCCGCAACGACGGTGCATTCGCGGCCGTGAAGACGGACGGCTCGGTCGTCACCTGGGGCCCTTCCGCGTCGGGCGGCAACTCGAGCGTGGTGGCGGCGCGTCTCCAATCCGGTGTGGTCCGCGTCTATGCGACCTGGAAGGCGTTCGCCGCGCTCAAGGCCGATGGCTCGGTCGTGACCTGGGGCGCTCCGGGTGATTCGGGTGACTCCACCGTCCCGGGGGGCGGCGACTCCTCCACCGTCGCCGGCGCGCTCACCAGCGGCGTCACCGACATCAGCAGCACTGCGG
>JBILWG010000224.1:0-3073 GCA_044369995.1 Gaiellales bacterium
CGTGCCATCGCGTGATCGGGGCGAGCGGCGAGCTGACGGGCTACTCGGGCGGCGGCGGCATCGAGACGAAGCGTCGGCTGCTCGATCACGAGAGCGGCACGCTCTCCTTCGCGATCTAGCGCCGCAGCAGCGTGGCCACCGCGCGCAGGTGCCCGTCGTCCGTGCCGCAGCAGCCACCGAGGATCGACAGCCCGTGCGCCCGACCGGTGGCGATCAGCTCGGCCGCGAAGGGTGCGGGCTCCGACGCATCGACCTCGTCGCGTCCGTCGAGCTCTTCGGGCGATAGCGCCGAGGCGTTGGCGAAGAGTCCGATGGCGCGATGGCCGATCGGCTCGGCTTCGAGGGCCTCGCCGGCGATGGTCGGATGCACGCAGTTGAGGGCGTAGCCCAGCGGCGGACGCTGCGTGCCGTTGTCGACACGATCCACGAACTCGCGGAGCGGCGTCTCGTCGAGCAGCGTGCCGTCGGCGCGCACGACGACGCCCACGATGTACGGCAGCGTCGACGCGGCCAGCGCACGGCTGATGCCGAGCGCCTCCTCCGCGTTCGGCAGCGTGCCGGCGATCAGCACATCGACGCCGGCGGTCTCCAGCTCCTCGACCTGCGCGCGCATCTCCGTCTGCGCCACCTCGGCGCTCGGCGCGACGTCGCCGCCGTAGCCATCGCCGAGCGGACCAACGAGCCCGCCGATGATCACCGTGCCGCCGCGCTCGGCCTCGGTGTGCCTCAGATCGCGCAGCATCCGCGCGTTCTCGGCGTTGAGATCGCGATCGCTGAAGCGCGACCGCGCCACGCGCAGCGGATGCGCACGCCAGGTGTCGGTCTGCAGCAGCACGGGCAGCCCTGCCTCCAGCCCAATCTCGAGGTAGCCGCGGTGGATTTCCCACAGCGCCGGCTGCCAGCGACTGTCCGTCACCAGCGCACCGATCCCGACCTCGGGATCGAACTCGATGCCCGGCGTGCGCCGCAACCGCTCGAAGATCGACGCCTCGCTCAGCACCGGTCCAGCACGCAGTACCTCCTCGACGGTCGGCATGGGCGGCAGTCTACGCGCACGCGCCTGACACGATGGGCCCGGGCCCCTGGTGTCAGGCTCATTTCGACACGATCCGTCTGCACTCGCGTGCATTCGGTGCGAGTCGCGCATCAGCCAGCGCGCGCCACGCGCGTGGTGCGCTCGAAGTTCGTGAGACGTCGTGCAGATCCGGCGACGTCTCGCGCGACCGCCGCACGGTCACGGCACACACCGGAGATGACACCATGGGCCCGGGCCCATCGTGTCAGGCGCGTGCGCGTAGACTGCCCGCATGGCGCTCAACGTCCTCGGCACACCGCTCGAAGCGTGCTCGCTCGATCCGATGACGGGGTACTACCGCAACGGCTGCTGCGACACGGGCAGCGAGGACAAGGGCGTCCACATCGTCTGCGCGATCATGACCGAGGAGTTCCTCGTGTTCTCGCGCGAGCGCGGCAACGACCTGACGATGCCGATCGAGATGTTCGACTTCCCCGGCCTCAAGCCCGGTGACCGCTGGTGCTTGTGCGCGGACCGCTGGCGCGAGGCCAAGGATGCCGGCTGCGCGCCCGCGATCGTGCTCGAGGCGACGCACGCCCGCATGCTCGAGTGGGCCACGCTCGACGAGCTGCGCGGCGACGCGGACTAGTCGGCGAAGCGCCGACCGTACTCGGCCACGGGTTTCGGCACCTCGACCCCCTTCGGCAGATCCGGCGCGGGGTTCGGATCGCCGACCGCCTGCCTGATCGGGATCACGCCGGTCCACGTACCCGCCCACGCCTCCGCGTCCTCCGGGTAGTTGCCGGGTGGGCCGCTGCGGATCTTCGCGCTCGCCTCGTCGAGGGGCAGTGCGAGGATGCTCGTCGCCTTCAGCTGCTGGCGCGTTGGCGGCTTCGTATCGGCCCAGCGGCCGGGCACGAGCTGGTTGGTGAGTGCTTCGAGCGCAACCAGTTTCTCAGCCGGATCCTCGATCGCCACGGCGGTGCCGAGAACCACGACCGAGCGGTAGTTGATCGACTGGTCGAAGACCGCGCGCGCCAGCACCACGCCGTCGACGAGCGTGACGGTGACGCAGCACTGCACGCCCTCGGCCAAGCGCTTCATCATGCGGCTCGCCGCCGAGCCGTGCAGGTAGAGCACGTCGCCGACACGGGCGTGGAGCGACGGAATCACGTACGGCTGGCCGTCGACCTCGAAGCCGATGTGGCAGAGAATCGCCTCGTCGAGGATGGCGTCGATCGTGAGGCGGTCGTAGCGCCCACGCTTGGGCAGGCGCTTGACCTTGGTGCGCTTGGTGGACATAGGCGGAGCCTAGCGATCGCGCAGCAGGAAGGCCGGGACGGTCGTGCCCGCCACGATGCCCTGCCCGGGCGGCACGACGATGTAGCCGTCGGCCTGCGCCAGCGAGTGCAGCGCCGCGGCGCGGCGCGAGAGCGGCGTGGCGTGCAACTGGTGCTCCGCACCAGCGGTGAAGCGCACGGCGACCATGCACTCCGAGTCCTCGCGCCCACCGGCATCGCCATCGAGGACCACCGCGACGGAGGAGCGCTCCGCCGGGCGACCGACGAGGTCGCACAGCAGTGGGTGCGCAAAGAGCTCGTAGGTGTAGGCCGCCGAGACGGGATAGCCGGGCACGCCGATCACCGGCGTCGTCCCAACCACGGCCAGCAGCACCGGGTGCCCCGGCCGGACCGCGACGCCGTCGACGGCGATGTCGCCGAGCTCGGCGAGGACATCGCGCGAGTGATCGCGGCGACCACGCGACGAGCCGGCGACGAGCAGCACGAGGTCGTTCTGGAGGACCGCGCGCATCACCTCCTCGCCGAGCCGGTGCGGATCGTCGGGAATGCGCGGATGGATCGTCGGCACGGCGCCATCGGCGGCGGCTTGCGCGGCGAGCATCGGGCAGTTGGAGTCGATCGTGTGGTGCGCCTCGAGCGGCTCACCGGGCGAGCGCAGCTCGTCGCCCGTCGGGATGACCGCCACGCGCGGACGGCGGCGCACCTCGACGGTCGTGTGGCCGGAGGCGGCCAGCAGACCGATATCGAAGGGCGAGAG
>JBILWG010000066.1:0-9785 GCA_044369995.1 Gaiellales bacterium
CGGCGTCGCGCATCGTCCAGTACGCGCTGCAGCGCGCGTCGCCGCCGACCTGCTCAGGGCAGGTGGTGCTCGCCTCGGGCTGGCCGGCCGGATTGTCGCTGGGATCGCGCGGGTCGCGCGGGTCGCGCGGGTCGCTGTTGAAGTCGCCCATCGCCACGAGCGGCATTGACGTCGGCTCGAGCGTGCGCACCAGCTCGGCGGCCTGCAGCGCCGCCCGCGGCACCTCGCCGGGCGCCCAGAACGACTCGAGATGCGTCGTGACGAAACGCACGGGCGTGCCGCCGATCCTGATGTCGGCCCACGCGAAGCCGCGCGGTACCACCAGGACGAGTGGTGCCAGCGCCGTCTCGGTTGGATAGTCGAACGTTCCCGCCGCCAGCACGTCAGAGGCGAGATCAGCGCGGACGAGCAGCGCATCCATGGTCTGGAGGCCGCAGTCGGCGTCATCCGTGCCGAACAGGGGCTGGAACGTCTGCGGATCGTGGATGCGGGTGAGGAAGGGGATCGGACCGAGCGAGAACCCCGGGTTCGTGGCCGTGCGCCCGTCGGCCGCCGCGATCACGTACGGCGTCCCGGCGGCGGTCGTGGCGGCGAGGAAGTCGCGCGTGAAGTCGAAGACGACACGGCGGTTGCCGCCGAGTCCCGTCGAGCAGCTCCACGTCGTCGCCTCCTGCAGGCCGATCACGTCCGGACGCTCGCGTGCCGCCTCCGCGGCGAACAGCGGCGCCCGGCGGGTGATATCCGTGGCCTGCACCTGCTCCCACATGAACTGCGCCGCCGCCGGCATGTCGGGGAGCTGCTTCAGCGCGACGCCGACATCCGCACCGAGATAGAGGTTGCGCGTCATCACCTTCGTCGTTGCGGCGTTTGCGGCGGTGCACCACGCGAGGGTGAGGAGCACTGCGAAGGCGACGGTGGCGACGCGCATAGTGGGAGTGTTGCAGTGGTCTCCTGAGGATCCGCATGAGGCGGATGTTCGTGGCGGGCATTGGGGGCTTGGCGCGATGCATCGCACCATGCCCCCAATGCCCCCCAGAAACAGCTCAGCCCCGGCGTAACCGCCGGGGCTGAGACTGGAGGAGAGGAGAGGAGGGTGGAGAGAAAAGCGTTAGACGCGCTTCGAGCGGAGCACCCGGCGGCGCCGCGCACGCACCTCACGAGCCGGGCGTTCCGGGTTGACCTGCTGGTCGGCGTTGGGGCGGCTGTGGAGGAGGGAGAGTGCTGCGAAAGGCTGCATGGTTGGTGCTCCAGTCGAATCGGAGTGGATTTCCGTTCGTCGTGGGTGTAGCCTACCAGAGAATATTCGGTCAGAGCAAGTCCAAACTCGTAAATATTCGGTAACGGAGCCCATGCACCCGATCGATTGGCAGATCCTCTCCATTCTCCAGGAGGATGGGAAGACCACGTACGGCGAGCTCGCCAAGCGTGTCGGTCTGTCGCAGGCCGCGGCGCACGAGCGCGTCAAGAAGCTCGAGGCGCGTGGCGTGATCAAGGGATACCGCGCGGTGGTCGACGCCGATGCGCTGGGGTACGGCGTCGTGGCGTTCGTCTTCGTCGACAACGCCGCCTTCGACCAGCCCGATCTGCCCGAGCGCCTCGAGGCGCTGCCGAACGTGCTCGAGTGCCACGCGGTCGCCGGCGAGTGGGGCTATCTGCTGAAGGTCCGCGCCGAGAGCACGTCCGACCTCGAGCGGGTCCTGCATCAGATCCGCACCGTGGATGGCGTCACGCGAACGCAGTCTGTGATCGGCCTCTCGACGGCGTTCGAGACGACGACGCTGCCGATGCCGGTCGTCGACGAGGTCGATGATGCCGAAGAGCCGGCGCAGCTGACCGCTCGCCGCAAGTCCGCGTAGACGACGTCAGTCGACGATTTCGAGCTCGCGCCGGCTGATCTTGCCGTCGCGGATCGCGAAGGCCTTGATCTCCGGCGGCTCCGAGCCGAGGCTGACGATCATGTAGGCCGCGTCCGGCCAGCCCGCCAAATCGACGTCGGTGCGCGAGGGGAAGGCCGGGCTCTCCACGTGGCTGTGGTAGATCGCGACGATGTCCTCGTCGGCATCCTCGATGTCCATCACGATCCGCAGGAGATCCTGCGCCTCGATCGAGTAGAAGTACGGGCTCGCCTCGCCGTTGATGGCGGGCAGGAAGCGCGTGGCGCGACCGTCGAGCCCGGCGAGGATCCCGCAGGCCTCGTTCGGCAGGCCGGCACGGGCATGCGCCACGATCTGGTCGAGCATGGTCCGCGGCAGGATCAGCGGGCCGTCCGCTACCACCAGAGCTTGGTCTCCAGGATGTCCTCGAGCACGTCCTCGTCCTGCTCGGTGAACAGGTTGGCCGAGGCGTAGCGGGCGCCGCCGTCCGCGAAGACGGTGACGACGTTCTGATCCGGATCCATCGTGGCGGCGACCTGGCGGGCGACGTGCATCGCGGCGCCGCACGACACGCCGACCCAGATCCCTTCGTGCGTGAGGAGGTCGCGCATCGCCTGCACCGACTCGAGGTTCGTGACGAGCATCTTGCGGTCGAGCTGCGTGATGTCGAGGATCTCGGGCGTGTAGCCGTCCTCGAGCGAGCGCAGACCCATCACGGCTTCGCCCTGCAGCGGCTCGGCGGCGATGATCTGCACGTCGGGATTGACCTCGCGCAGCGCGCGACCCGTGCCCATCAGCGTGCCGCCGGTGCCGAGCCCGGCCACGAAGGCGTCGACCTTGCCGTCGAGCGCCTCGATGATCTCGGGGCCGGTCGTGCGGTAGTGCGCGTTCGGGTTCTCGGCGTTCGCGTACTGGAACGGCATGTACAGGCTGGGGTCGGCGGCCGCCAGCTCGCGGGCCAGTGCCACGCCGCCGTTGGAGCCCAGCTCACCGGGCGAGAACACGATCTCGGCGCCGTACATCGAGATCTGCTGGACGCGCTCGGGCGTGGCCGACTCGGGCATGACGGCGCGGAAGCGGTAGCCCTTGACGGCGCAGATCATCGCGAGTGCGATGCCGGTGTTGCCACTGGTCGGCTCGATGATCGTCTGGCCGGGGGAGAGCAGGCCCTGCGCCTCGGCCGACTCGATCAGCGAGAGCGCGACGCGGTCCTTGATCGACCCGGACGGGTTGAGCATCTCGAGCTTCGAGAAGATGCGCGCCCCGCCCTCCGGGCGCAGGTGCGGCAGCTCGACGAGCGGCGTGTTGCCGATCGCGCTGAGCACATCGCCACCGCCGCGGACGGCGGGTGGCGGGGTGATGGAGCCGCGGCTCATCAGCGGGCGCCGCCGGCCATCGCGGGCAGGATGATCACGGTGCTGCCGTCCGGCACCGACGTGGCGAGGCCGTCGCCGAGACGGACGTCCTCGTTATGCACGTAGACGTTGACGAAGCGGTTGATCTCGCCTTCGCTGTCGACGATCTGCTCCTTCACGCCGGGGTACTGCGTGAAGAGATCCTCGAGCGCCTCGCCGAGCGTGGCGCCGGTGGCCTCGACCTGGCGGGCGCCGCCAACCTGCGGGCGGAGGATGGGGGGCATGCGGAAGGAGATGGACACGTGGTGCTCCTAGTGGGCGCTCGCGTGGGCACCGCCCGCGCAGAACTCGTCGTAGTCGATGTACTCGATGGGCCCGGCGTGCTCTCCGCAGACGGGGCAGTTGGGATCGCGGCGCAGCTGGACCTCATGGAACGACATGTCGAGGGCGTCGGCCAACAGCAGTCGTCCGACGAGCGGGTCGCCGATGTCGAGGATCAGCTTGAGCGCCTCGGTGGCCTGCAGCGTGCCCATGATGCCCGGCAGCACGCCCAGGACGCCGCCCTCGGCGCAGCTCGGTGCGAGCTCGACCGGTGGGGGCTCCGGGAAGAGGCAGCGGTAGCACGGCCCCTCGTGCGGCTTGAACACCGTCAGCTGGCCCTCGAAGCGGAAGATCGAGGCATGCACGACGGGGATGTTGTGCTTGATGCTCGCATCGTTGAGGAGGTAGCGCGTGGGGAAGTTGTCGGTGCCGTCCACGACGACGTCGTAGCCCGCGAGGATGCGATCGATGTTCTCGCTCGACAGGCGCTCGCGGTACTGCACGACCTCGACGTCGGGGTTGAGGGCGGTCAGCGTCAGCTCGGCCGACTCGGCCTTGGGCATGCCGATGCGCTCCGTGCTGTGGATGACCTGGCGCTGGAGGTTCGAGGCGTCGACGACGTCGTCATCGATGATGCCGATCGTGCCGACGCCCGCGGCGGCCAGGTAGAGCGAGGAGGGAGAGCCGAGGCCACCCGCGCCGATCATCAGCACCTTGGCGCCGAGGAGCTTCAGCTGACCGGCCTCGCCGACTTCGGGGATCACGAGGTGGCGGCTGTAGCGGCGGCGGCGCTCGGCGTCGAGCACCTTGGGCTCGGCCCACGGGTTGCCGGCCTGCTTCCAGCCGGAAAAGCCGCCGGCGAGGGAGACGACGTCGGTGTAGCCGAGCTCGGCGAGCGCCTTGGCGCCGAAGGCGGAGCGAGCGCCGGACGCGCAGGACAGCACGATGCGCTGGCCCTTATCGGCGGCGGCGGCCTCGATGCGGGACTCGAGAAAGCCGCGCGGAATGTGGACGGCCTCGGCGATCGCACCCTGCTCGTACTCGTCGGGCTCACGCACGTCGATCAGCAGCGGCGGGTGCGCGGAGGCGAGCTCGTCGGACAGCTGGCGCGCGTCGATCTCGGAGATCTCCTCCTTGACCTGGGCGAGCAGTTCGCGGTACGTCGTCATCGTTCCTTCACCTTCGTAGTGAGCGCGCAGTCGGCGCACGGGAATGTATAGCGGTTTCTTATGCCAAGCGACAGTCGGTATTCGGAAAACGTGATGCGGGCCGCCACTATTCCCGCGCTGGCGATTCCGCTGCGATCCCGCTGATAGCCTGCGTTCGTGGCGAGCGAACCGACACCCGGCGGCAGGTTGCCGCGCAGGCGCCTGCTGGTGCTGATCGGGATGGCCGCGGGCATCGCCGCCATCGTCGTTGCGCTCGCGCTGCTGGCCACGCAGGACCCGGGCGACGAGGGCACCAGTGCGAACGAGCGTCCGATCACGTCCGAGCCGCTGCCGGGCCGGCCGGCGATCGCGCTGCCACCGGTTGCGGGCGCACCGGGCGACCCGGCCGAGCGCGTGGCGTGGGCGACCGCACGGCAGGCCGCGGAGCCGGGTCTCGCTGCGGATCTCCGCCTCGCGGCCGCCCAGGCGGCAGCGGAAGACCTCACCGGCGCGCGGGCCACGCTCGCGGGGCAGACGGCCCCGGCCGCGCAGGCCGCACTGGCGCTGCTCGACTACGACGCCGCCGACCCCGCCGTGGCGATCACGCGGCTCAAGGCGCTCGCTGCCGCTGCGCCGGACGACCAGTTCATCGGCTTCTCCTACGGTGCCGCACTGCTGTGGTCGGGGCAGCGGGCGGCGGGCGAGGACGTGCTCCGCGCCGTCCGCGACACCGCGCCCGACACGTTCTACGGCGTGGCTGCCGACGATCTCGCTCATCCGGTGCTGCCCCCGGGGTACCCGCCGTTCATCACGTCGGAGCCGTTGCCGCAGGTGACGCTGGCTGAGCTGCGCGCCGCCGCTGTGAGCCAGCCCGAGGATGCACAGGCGCAGATCGACTACGCGGCAGGGTTGGTGGCCGACGGGCAGCGCAGCGCGGCCCTGGACGCCTTCGATGCTGCGCTGGCGATCGACCCGAGCTCGCTCGAGGCACGCGTCGGGCGCATCATCGCCGGCTACAACAAGGACAATCCGGCCGCCTCCTTCAGCCAGATGGGGCCGTTGGCGCGCGACAACCCCACCGATCCGTCGCCGCGACTCCACCTTGCGCTGATGCTGCTCTGGCTGCGTGATACGGACACCGCCCGGGCGCAGTTGCGCCAAGTGGCGAAGCTCGCGCCCGACACTCGTCTGGGCAAGGCCGCCGAGCAGTTCCTCGCCGCGCTGTAGCCAGACGACCGCGATCGGACCGCTGCATCGTGCGGCATGGCGACGCACCGTCCGATGTCGTCCGATGCCGCTTCTAGGGTTTCCCACTATCCGATCGGTGGAGGAGCGGAATGCAGCAGGGAATCGAGCGCGACGGTGCGGACGAGGTGGGCGAGCACGGGGATGCCGCGCGCACCATCCTGGCGCAGGTCGAGGAGGCGGGTGCGATCTCGCAGGCCGCGCTCCGCAGCACCCTCGAGGAGCTGGACCTGACGGACCAGCAGGCCGAAGAGGTCTATCAGGCGCTCGAGGCGGCCGACGTCACGATCGTCGAGGAGGAGCTCGAGGCCGAGGCGGAGCGTCCCGCCCTCGATCTCTCCACGCGTGAGGTCTCCACCGACACGCTGCAGCTGTTCCTCAAGGACATCGGCCGAGTGCCACTGCTCACCGCCGCGCAGGAGATCGAGCTGGCCAAGCGCATCGAGAAGGGCGACCAGCGCGCGAAGCAGCACATGATCGAGGCCAACCTGCGCCTCGTCGTGTCGATCGCGAAGAACTACCGCAACCAGGGCCTGCCGTTTCTGGACCTCATTCAAGAGGGCACGATCGGTCTGGTGCGCGCCTCCGAGAAGTTCGACTACCGCAAGGGCTACAAGTTCTCGACGTACGCAACCTGGTGGATTCGCCAGGCCGTGGCGCGCGCGCTGGCCGACAAGGGCCGCACGATCCGCATGCCCGTCCACGTCGTCGAGAAGCTCAATAAGGTCGCGCGCATCGAGCGCCGCATGCTCGCCGAGCTCGGCCGCGATCCCACGATCGAGGAGCTCTCGGAGGCCTCCGAGGTCTCCATCGCCGACATCGAGTACATCCGTCGCTCGGCACAGGCGCCGATCTCGCTGGAGAAGCCCGTCGGCGAGGAGGACGAGTCGACCTTCGGCGACTTCATCCAGGACACCGTCGGCCCGCGTCCCGACGAGGCCGCCGAGATCGTGCTGCAGCGCGAGGCGCTGCAGAGCATCCTCGGCATGCTCTCGTATCGCGAGCGCCGCGTGCTGGAGTTGCGCTACGGCCTCGACGGTCACGATCCGCGCACCCTCGACGAGGTCGGGCGCGCGTTCAACGTCACCCGTGAACGCATCCGCCAGATCGAGAACCAGAGCCTGCGCAAGCTGCAGGCGATGGCGGCAGCCCAGGGGATGAAGGCGGCGTAAGCGCCGGCCGGGCTAGTCCCGGCGCAGCAGCAGCACGGCGGGGAGGCAGGCGAGGCTGATCAGCGCCAGCACGAGGTTGGCGCGTTGGACGGCGTCGGCGATGGCAGGCACGCCGGTATGGATGTCCCCGGCCGCTGACAGCGTCTCCTGTCCGACGAGGCCGATGACGATCGCGCCAGCCGCGGCGATGCCAATGCCGCCGCCGATGCTGCGAGCGAGCGGCACCGAGGCCGTGGCGCGCCCCTCGCCGCCCGGACGCTCGGCGGAGGCGCTCAGCAGCGCGACGGGGCTCTGGATGCCCATGCCGAAAGCGGCGATCACGATTCCGATTGCGATCGTGGCTCCCCCGAGGAGTGGCGTGCCCATCACGAGCACGCCCACGACGGTGAGGGAGCCTGCCAGCAGCATCTGCTGACGGTGCGTGAGCGGCAGGCGGGAGCTGACGAACGATCCGGTGGCCCAGGCGCCCGTCGTGGCGACGAGCGGCAGAGCGGCGACGAGAATGGGCCAGCCGAGGCCGATCTGCAGTCCGAGCGGCACCAGGCCGTCGGCGCCGGTGAAGGCGATGCCGGCCGTGCCGCACAGGATCGCGATGCCACGACCGGCACGGGTGCGCGGGAAGACCGGCTCCTTGGCGCGCCACTCCTGCACTGCGAAGGCGATCGCCGGCAGGATCGCGAAGCGCGGGTCGATCAGCAGCGCGGCCACGGTGCCCCCGAGGAGCAGCGGGCCAAGCGGGTGGATGCGCGCGTGCGGGTCGGCCGGCTTGATCGACGGGTCGCGGAGTCCGCGGTAGCCGGCGTACGCCACGACGCCGGTCATCAGCACGGGCACGAGGAACGCGGCGCGCCACGACAGCAGGTCGGTCAGGACCGCACCGAGCACGGGGCCCGCCAGGGCGGCCAGCGCCCAGACCGAGTTGCTCAGGGCGTAGGCCGGCTTCTGGAGGTGCGCGGGGATGCGCTGGACGACGACCGACAGTGGCACCGCCAGCAGGAATCCCGCGGCGAAGCCCTGGACGAGCCGCAGACCGGCGATCGCCTCCATGCTCGGCGCAAATGGCGCGATCACGCCCGCGACGGCGAACAGCGCGCAGCCGAATACGAGCGAGTGCCACGCCCCGAAGCGATCGATCACGGCACCGCTGATGGGGAGACCGACGGCCAGCGCCGCGGCGTAGCAGCCGACGACGAGGGCGTAGCGATCGAGCCCGCTCAGGTCACGCGCCGCACTCGGCAGTGCGGTCGCGACGAGCAGGACGTCGGAGGCTGCGACGAAGGACGCACCGCCGGCGGCGGCGAGCAGCCAGCGACGCTGCGGCGCGAGCAGCTCCCGGTAGGCCGGGGACAGGTTCACCAGGGTGGGCGGCCGTGGACCCAGCGCCCACCCACCATGGTGGCGACCACCTCGATGGCGTGCAGCTCGTCGGCAGGCGTCTCGAAGGGGTCCCGATCGAGGACGACGAGGTCGGCGAAGGCGCCCGGCGAGAGGCGCCCCTGGCGGCGCTGGAGCCCCAAGATCGCCGAGGGCGTGGTCGTCATCGCCGTGAGGGCGTCGGCGACGGTGACCTCGTGCCCGGGTCGGAGCGGGGCGTTGACGGCGGCGGCGAGCGTGGCGATCGGATCGATCGGCGAGATCGGCGCATCCGTCCCGAAGACGAGCGTCGCCCCGGCCTCGAGCAACGGTCGCCAGGCGTAGGCGCCCGAGCAACGAGCGCCCCAGGCGGCCTCGGCGGCGGTGCGATCCTCGGCTGCGTGGACGGGCTGCATCGAGGCGACCACGCCGAGCTGGCCGAAGCGCGCGAGGTCGGCGGGATGCACGAGCTGCGCGTGCTCGATGCGGGGCGGACGGCTGTGGACGGTGGCGAGGTCGCGCCAGTCGGCCTGCGTCCGCTCGAGGGCGTCGAGGGCCGAGCGCACCGCGGCGTCGCCGATGGCGTGCATCGCCACCGGCAGACCGATGGCGGCCGAGCGTCGGATCAGGTCGGCGAGCGCGTCCGTGGACAGCAGCTCCATGCCCGTGCCGCCGTCGTCGTACGGCTCCAGCATATGCGCCGTCCGTGCACCGACGGTGCCGTCGAGAAAGGCCTTGACCGCGCCGATGCGCACGCAGTCCGAGCCGAAGCCGGAGACGACCTCGACCTGCTCGATCGCGTCGAGCTGCTCGGACGGGAGCGCGCTCGCCACGCGCAGCGTCACACGCTCTTGGACATCGAGCTCCTGCCACGTGGCTCGACCACCGCTGCGCTCGAAGTCGTGCAGGCCCGTGAGGCCAAGGCGATGCGCCTCCTGCTGGCCGAGGGCAACGGCACGCTGGCGCTCGGCACGGGTGGGCAGGGGGAGCGGGGTCGCCCAGGCGGCGTCCTCTCGGCGGATGGCGTCACCACCGACCTGCGCGATGGCGGCGGTGCTGAGCCAGAGGGCGTGACGGTCGCGCGCCCAGAGGGCAGCGGGTCGCCCACCGGTCGCGGCGTCGAGCAGCGCGGCTGGGTCGGCCACCTCGGCGAGCATCGCCTCGGTCCAGCCGGCGCCGATCAGCCATGTGTCGTCCGCGGCCGCTGCGCGATCGGCGGCCGCCTGCGCTGCCACCAGTTCGAGGGCGGCCGCCGTCGTCGGAGCATGGCGGACGTCCACGCGCAGCCGGTCGAGCGCCCACGACAGGTAGTGCTCT
>JBILWG010000225.1:0-3052 GCA_044369995.1 Gaiellales bacterium
AGCTCGCCGATGCGCTTGCCGACCGCACCGACGTGGATCTGCTGCGCATCGGCATGGGCTCGACGCCAGCGGCGGGCACGACGGTGCGGCGCATGCTGGCGCTGCGGCTCGATCTGGCATGGGCAACGCGCGGTGCGCGCGCCGAAGCCGCCAGCCGCGGCGCCGACGTGCTGCACCTGCCACTGCCGCGCGGGCCCCTCTCGTCGGGACAGCCGCCGACGGTCGTGACCGTCCACGACCTCGCAGTGCTCCACCACCCCGAGACGTTGAGCCGTTGGAACCGCACGTACACGCAACGGACGCTTCCGCGCGTGCTGGCCGCTGCCGACGCGATCGTGGCCGTCTCGCAGGACACCGCCGACGATGTCGCCGCCTTTGCCCCCGCCGTTGCCCGCCGTATTCACGTGATCCCCAACGGCGTGGATCCATTCTGGTCGGCGCCTGCCGCGCCCGTGCCCCGTACGACGCCGTACGTGCTGGCCGTTGGCACGCCCGAGCCGCGCAAGAACCTGCAGCGCCTCGTCGACGCCATGCGTGTGCGTCGCGCGCACGGTGCCGTCGAGGAGCTGGTGCACGTGGGAGCGGACGGCTGGGGCGGCGTGCGGCTGCCCGACGAGCCGTGGTTGCGGCGTGCCGGTCGTGTGACCGACACCGAGTTGCGCGACCTGTATCGCGGTGCAGCCGTCGTGGCGATCCCCTCGCTGCATGAGGGATCGGGCCTGCCGGCCCTGGAGGCGTTTGCCGCTGGCGCACCGGTTGTCGCCGCCGCTGCCGGGGCGCTGCCGGAGACGTGCGGCACCGCAGCGGTGCTCGTCGATCCGCTCAGTGTGGACTCGATCGCCGCCGGCATCGACGAGGCGGTCACGCGCCGCGAGGACCTGATCCGCGCCGGCCAGGCCCGTGCGGCCGAGTCCACCTGGACCGCGGTCGCCGCGCGCTACGGCGCGCTCTACGCGTCGCTCACCTGAGGCGCACCACTTGCGCGTGCACTGACGCCGTGCCGTGCTGGATCGTGTCCTCCACTCGAGGCCACCTATGGCAGAGCCTGACACGCTGGGCCCGGGCCCACCCTGTCACACGTCATTGGTCACACTGCGCGCGCTTCACGCCACGCCGCGTGCGCCGGTACGCGCATCGTGTGCGGAGCGCGTGCGTCCTCGTAGCGCCATGCGACGCACCCGGGTACGCCTTGGTGCGCGGCGGCGCGCTGCACGTGACGAGGCGTCACACCTGGCGGATGACACGGTGGGCCCGGGCCCATCGTGTCAGGGGCACGAGGGCAGGCGAGCGCAGTGGGCACCCGACCGCTGAGGCTGTGCGAGTGCGGAGGTCGCGTCGGGCCTCCGGATCAGCGTCGCCGCGAGGGTGCGGAGGTCGCGTCGGGCCTCCGGATCAGCGTCGCCGCGAGGGTGCGGAGGTCGGTGTCCGGACGGCAGATCAGCGTCGCCGCGAGGGCGCGAGGGCCGGGGCCTGGCCGCCGAGTACGGTTGGGTGGCGGCGGATGAAGCGCCCGACGTTGCGCAGATGCCAGACCGTGCGCTTGTCGATGAAGGCGCCGTCGCTGGCGGCCTGATGCGCATGGACGACCTCGGCGGCCGGCTCCTGCCAGATCTCCCAGCCGCGCTGCCAGAGGCGCCACTGCAACTCGATCTCCTCGACGTACAGCGGCGCGAAGGCCTCGTCGAAGCCGCCGACGTCGTCCCACGCCGCGCGGCGGATCAGCAGGAAGGCGCCGAGCGACCAATCCACCAGCCGCGGGCCGGCAGGCTCGCCGAGGTAGTGGTCCGCCGCGAAGCGCGACGGCGGCAGCACCTTGCGCAGCGGCGTACGGCGGATGACGGAGCCAACCGGCTCGGGAAAGCGACGCGCCGCCTCCTGATACGAGCCGTCGAGATTGCGCAGCGTCGGCGCCACGAGGCCGCAACGCGGATGCTCCTCCATGAAGCGCACAAGGCGCGGCAGGCAGTCGAGCTGCGCAATCGCATCGGGATTGACGATCGCGAGATACTCGCCGGGCGCAGCGGCGAACGCGACGGCCTGATTCTCCGCATACGACCTGGTGTCCGGCTGCTCCACGAGCACACAATCGGGATAATCGGCGCGGATCAGCTCGGCGGTGCCGTCACCCGGACGGTTCGCGACCACGACGATCGTCAACGCGTCACCCATGTCCTGCTGGCGCAGACCCGCGATCGCGTCGGGCAGATCGTCGGCCTGGCCCGTCGAGGTGAGCGCGGCGACGACCGAGGCCGGCTTGCCTGCCGCCACGGGGCGCACCGAGCGCTGCACCTGCGGCTGCTCACGCAGGACGTCCTGCCAGACACCGACCAGCCGCTCGGCGGCGGCCGTCCACGTGAGCTCAGCGGCACGGACGAGACCCGCGTCGTGGCACCGCGTGCGCAGCGCCTCATCGTCGAGCAGTCGCGCCAGACCATCGGCGATCGACGCGACGTCGAGCGGATTGGCCAGCACTGCCGCGCCACCCGCCACCTCGGGCAGCGCCGTCGTGGCACTGGTCAGCACCGGCGTACCGGTGGCCATGGCCTCGGCGACCGGCAGGCCGAAGCCCTCGTAGAGCGACGGGAAGGCGAAGACGCCGGCCGCGGCATAGAGATCGCGGAGCGCCCCCTCACCCTGCACGTAGCCGATGCGGCGCACGTGGCTCTGCAGGCGCAGGTCGGCGATGCGGGCGTCGAGCTCGAGCTCGTCCTGCTTGGCGTCGCCGGCCAGCACCAACAGCGGCATGTCGTCGCGCGCGTCGCGCACGCGCGCGTACGCCTCCAGCAGGCGCAGCAGATTCTTGCGCGGCTGCAGCGCGCCGATGAACAGCACGTAGCCGGGCTCCAGCCCCCACGCCGCGCGTACGCGATCGGTCGCCGTGGGATCGGGCGCGTACGTCGGCGAGACGCCATTGGGAATCGCGAGCACGTGCGCGGGATCGAGCTCTGGCACCGTGCGCAGCACATCCTCGCGCGAGTGCTCGGAGACCGTCACCACGCGCGCGGCGCGGCGGATCGACCACGGCACGAAGCGCCCGAAGGCGAGCGCATCG
>JBILWG010000067.1:0-9648 GCA_044369995.1 Gaiellales bacterium
CACGGCGAGCCGAGGGCTTCGCAACGCGGATCCGCACGCTGAAGCTGGGGACCGGCGAGTGGGTGCCCGCCTACGGCGGCGAGGTCGTCCTCCGAGACGGAGCGCCGATCAGCCGCCTGCGCTCGGTCGCCTACGGCTACACGGTCGGCGCGATGCTGGCCTTCGCCTATCTGCCGCAGGAGCTCGCCGAGGGCGAGACGGTCGAGATCGAGACGCTCGACGGCACCATCACCGCGACGATCGCCGCCGACCGTCTGGTCGACCCCGACGGGCTCGCCATGCGCTGACGACGCGCGCCGTGGGATCGGGCCCCACGCCGAGCCGGATCAGGCAGCGTGCTTGTTGGCGCTGCGCGCCTTCAGGCGGTGGACGCCGACCGGGACGATGCTGACGATCACGATCAGGATGATCGCGATCTCGAGGTTGTTCTTGATGAACGGGACGTTGCCGATCAGATAGCCGAGCAACGTCAGGCCGACGGCCCAGAGCAGCGCGCCGACCATGCTGTAGAAGGCGTAGCGCTTGAAGTCCATCTTGGCCGCACCGGCCAGCACCGTGATGAAGGTCCGCACGATCGCGATGAAGCGGCCCAGGACGATGGCGACCGCGCCGTAGCGATTGAAGAACTCCTCGGTGTGGTCGATGTATTTCCTCTTGAAGATGCGCGAGTCCTCGCGTCTGAAGAGCGCTGGTCCTGTGTGATACCCCACGGCATAGCCCACGAGGTTCCCCGCAATGGCGGCGACGAACAGGATCGCGCAGACGAGGGCGATCGGCATGTCGATCGTGCCGTTGCCGACGAACAGTCCGACGACGAAGAGGAGGGAGTCGCCCGGCAGGAAGAAGCCGAACAGGAGACCGCACTCCGCGAAGATGATCGCCGCGGCGACCCAGATGGCAATGGGACCCGCCGACTCCAGCAGGTTCTCCGGACTCAGCCACGAAATCGGGCTCGCGACGACCGGGGCGACGACGGAAGGAAAGCCCACGGCCACACTGTACCCCACGTTCTGCGGGGTGTTCAGACCTCGGCGAGCCCCTGCATGTCAACGCCCTCGAGCCAGCGCCGGAACGCGATCGAGGAGAGGTCCGGCACCTTGATGTGGAGCTCCTCCTTGAGCGACGTCGGGATCTCCTCCGGCCGGATGCTCTCGACGACGACGCGATCCTGCTCGAGGATGTGCAGGTAGTCGCTGACGAAGTTCGGGTTCGTCTCGACGAAGTTGCGGAACACGATGCGGAACACGCGCGTCTTCCGCGCCTCGGTCGGCGAGGCGATGACCATCACGCTGATGATGTCGTCGCTGCCCTCGGTGGTCACGTGCAGGTGCATCGTGAACGGGTAGACGTGGGTGTAGGTGTACGTGATGATCGCGTTCTGCGTCTGGTCGACGCTGCGCCAGAAGGCGTTCGGCACGACGAACCACTGGCCCCAGTCCTCGGCGTGCAGCTCGTACGGCTCCTGCTCGGGATGCTCGGGGTCGCCGAGCAGGTTCGGGTGCACGAACGGGAAGTGCGAGACGTCCATCGAGTTCTCGGTCGAGCGGCCGGCGCTCGTGTTCCACTCGAGGATGCTGAACAGCTCGCTCGTGTAGGCCGGGTCGGTGTCGAGATCGAGCGGGATGTGCGGGATGTCCTGGATCGGCTCCTCGAGCGCGACCCAGACGACGCCGTACTTCTCGGCGACGCGGTACGCGATCGCACGGGCGGCGGCGGGAATCGGCTTGCCGGGCTGGGCGGGGATCTTCACGCACGCGCCGGCGGCGTCGTACTCCCAGCCGTGGTACGGGCACACGATGCAGCCGTTCCGCACCTCGCCGAGCGAGAGCGCGGCGCCGCGGTGGACGCAGAGGTCCTTGAAGACGCTGATGCCGTCCCCGGTGCGGAAGGCGACGAGGTGCTGGTCGAGCAGCGTGAAGCGCCGCGGCTGCTCGGTGACCTCCTCGACGGACGCGAGCGGGTGCCAGAACTGCGAGAGGCGCTTGGACTGCGAAGCGAGGGGCATGCGGCGAGATTAGTCGCTCCCAGCGCATGGGGCACGCAGCGATCCGCGCACGACCCGATGATCGCCGCGACCGGCCGCACCATCGTCACGCACGACCAGCGCGGCTTCGCCGACCTGCCGAACGTGCGCGTGCGCTAGGAGCGGCCGTACTCGAGCGCGTGATCCATCCACGCGTCGATCAGCGTGCGGGCATGGGGGAGCATGCGGTCGGAGTGCTTCGCGACGCCGGCGAGCAGCTGGTCGAGGCCGCCCGGTCCGAGCACATTCTCGGCAGCGGTCTTGTACGCCGGGACGCGGGACCACTCGTCGGCCAGTGCCGCATCGACCTCGAGGTGGAACTGCACGCCGTAGGCGACCTCGCCGAAGCGGAAGCCCTGGTTCGCGTACTGCGGGCTCGAGAACAGCGACACGGCGCCCGTGGGCAGGTCGAACGTATCGCCGTGCCACTGCAGCGTGGTGAAGCGCTCCGGCAGGATCGAGGCGACCGGATCGGAGCCGCCGTCCTCCGTGCGCATCACCTCGAGCAGGCCGACCTCGGGAGCGGCCCCGGGGTAGACGCGCGCGCCCAGCGCGGCGGCCAGCAGCTGCACGCCGAGGCAGGCGCCGAAGAAGGGCAGCCCGGCCCGCACCGCGTCGCCGATCAGCTGCCTCTCGGCCACCAGCCATGGATAGGCGTCGTCCTCGTAGACCCCCATCGGGCCGCCCATCGCGACGATCGCGCCGAAATCACGCCAATCGGGCAGCGACTCGCCCTCGTCGACCTCGACGGTGTGGAGCGTGTGACCGCGCGACGTCAGCACGGTGCCGTACTCGGCCGGAGGTTCGCAGGCGATGTGCTGGAGCACGAGGATATCCATGCACCGATTCTAGCCGCCGAGCGCCCGCCGGCTCAGTCCGGCGGCGGCGACGTGTGCGTCGGGACGCGTCCCGGCCACCACGAGCGGTCGCCGACCCAGACGGCCAGCGCCGGCACGAGCAGCGTCCGCACCACGAACGTGTCGATCAGCACGCCGAGGGCGACGCCGAACCCGAGCTGGAAGAGCGCCTCGAGCGGCAGCGTCATCAGCACCAGGAACGTGCCGGCGAGGATCAGACCGGCACTGGTGATCACGCCGCCCGTCGTCTCGAGCGCCCGCAGCACAGCCGGCCGCATCGGCATGGCATCGGCCTCCTCGCGGATGCGCGAGACGAGGAAGATGTTGTAGTCGACACCGAGCGCGACGGCGAACAGGAAGAGGAACGTCGCGTAGCCGGGGTCGACGCCGGGGCTGTCGAACACGTGCAGGAAGATCAGGTACGACAGGCCGAGCGTCGCGAAGTAGGACAGGATCACCGTGGCGATCAGGTACAGCGGTGCGATCACGGCGCGCAGCAGCAGGATCAGGATGATCAGGATCAGCAGGAGCGTCAGCGGCACGATCAGTCGCGCGTCGCGGTTGACCGCCTGGTCGGTGTCGTACTCCTGCGCGGTCGGACCGCCGACGATGGCCGAGCCACCCGCGCCGGTGGCGGCCGCCTCGGCGATGCCGCGGATGCGGGGGATCGAGGCTTCCGCGGCGTCCGTATACGGATCACTGGTGAGCACGACCTCGAGCACCTGCGCCGAGCCGTCGGTGGCGAGCAGGCCCGGGCGCACCGCGGCCACATCCGCGGAGTCGGCCTGCAGTGCGCCGATAACGGCGCCGGTGGTGGCCTCCAGCGATTCCTTCGGCGCGTCGACGATCACCTGCGTCGTCGCGAGCTCGCCGGGCGGCAGCGCCTTCGACAGGGCGATCTGGCCTTGGATCGACTCGGGCTTCTCGCGGAAGCCACCGCCGATGCCGAGCCCGCCCGGATTCGACAGCAGGCCGAGCACGCACACGAGCAGCACGGCCGTGACGGTGACGATCGTCGCGACGGGCTTGCCCGTCACGTACTCGCCGACGCGGTGGTAGAGCGAGCGGCGCGAGCGGTCCTCGGCGCCGAAGCGCGGCACGGCCGGCCAGAACGAGCCGCGCCCGATGATCGTGAGCAGCGCGGGCAGCAGCGTGAGGCCCGCGATCATCGTGATCGCGACGCCGATGGCCAGCACCGGGCCCTGGTTGCGCGTGCTCGAGAGGTCGGCGACGAGCAGCACCAGCATCGCCGCCACGACCGTGCCACCGGCCGACAGGATCGCCGGGCCGGAGCGGGCGACCGCGTGCTGCATGGCGTCGTGGCGATCCTCGCGGACGCGCAATTCCTCGCGGTAGCGGGCGATCAGATAGATGCAGTAATCCGTGCCCGCGCCGAACATCAGGATGATCAGGATCCCCGTCGCCTGGCCGTTGATCGGCAGATCGAACGCCTTGACCACGAAGTACACGACGCCACCGGCGATCGAGTACGCGACGCCGACGACGACCAGCGGCACGAGCGCGATGATCGGCGAGCGGTAGATCAGGAGCAGCAGGACGAGGATCAGGATCGTCGTGCCGATCAGCAGCTTGCCGTCGATGTTGCCGAACACCTCGACCGCGTCGACGGTGATGCCCGCCGGGCCGGAGACGTAGACATCGAGCCCGGGCGCCGCGTCGGCCTGGGCGATCTCGCGCATGTCCTTGACGATCGGCTCGATCGCGTCGATCACCTGCGCCGTCAGCGGCACGATCATGATCGCCGTCGTGCCGTCCTCGGACAGCAGGCCCTGCTGGGCGGCGGCGGGGCCGAGCGGCGACTGGATCGGCGCGTGGTCGGGCAAGGCGGCGAAGGCCTCCTCATCGGCGGCGATCACCGCGCGGTCCGCATCGTTGAGGCCGTCGGGGTTCTGGTAGACGACGAGCGCGGGGATCGTGCGTCCGTTGTCGAAGCGGGACCGCAGCTCCTCGAGCGCCTTGGTGGAGTCGGCGCCGGCGGGCAGGAACGTCGTCGAGTCGTTCTGGGTGACGGAGTTCAGCTTCGACTGGAACGAGCCGAAGCCCGCCGCGAGGATGATCCAGGCGAGCAGGACGAGCCACTTCGAGCGGCGGCCGGTGACGATGCGGGAGAGCGTCTGCATGGGGGAGACCTCGGACGGGGTTGCGACCGGACTATCGCACGGCGACAGGTCGCGGTTCAGCCGCGACTCGTGGGATCATGCCGTCATGCACGTCCTCGTCGTCGCCGCCACACCCGGAGAGCTGGAGTGGGTGGAGGGCGCGGAGACGCTGGTGGTGGGGATCGGTCCGATCGAGGCGGCGATCGCGATGGCGCGTCGCCTCGCCGTCGCACCGCCCGACGCGATCCTCCACGTCGGCATCGCGGGCGCTCGCACCGGCAGCGGCCTGGCGATCGGCGAGGTCGTGGTCGGCACCGCCGCGCGCTACGCCGATCTCCACGCGGCCATCCCCGTCGTGCACGAGTGCCGGCCCGACGCGGCGCTGGTCGCACGCGTCACCGCGCTGCTGCCCGCGGCTCGGCTCCTGCCGATCGCGACGACGGCGCGCGTCGGCGGCGGCGACTGCGACGTGGAGGCGATGGAGGGCTTCGGCATCCTCCGCGCGGCCGAGCAGGCAGGTGTGCCCGCCGTCGAGGTGCGCGCGATCTCGAACCTGGTCGAGGAGCAGGATCGCACCAAGTGGGACTTCCCCGCCGGGCTCGCCGCCGTCGCCGACGCGGGCCGCGTCGTGCTCGACGGCCTCCGCTAGTCGGAGGACGTGGTCGAGGAGTCCGAGGACTTCGACGAGGTGGTCGACGAGCCGGCGTCGGCCTTCTTCGGCTCGCTCGCGTCGGCCTTCTTGGCGTCGCCGGAGTCGGCCTTCTCCTTCGACGCGCGCTTGCCGCCCTTGCCGTAGTCCGTCGAGTAGTAGCCCGAGCCCTTGAAGTGAATCGGCGGCGCGAACAGGACGCGCTCGACCCTCTTGCCGCAGGTCGGGCACTTCTTCAGCGGCGGGTCGGTCATCTTCGCGAAGATCTCGGTCACGTGGCCTTCGGCGCAGCGATAATCGTAGGTCGGCACGGCGCAAACTATAGCGCGGGAGCCGATCTCGCTTGGCACTCTCGGCCGGCAAGTGCCAAGGCGGGCGGCGAGGCTACGATGCATGCAGCGTGCGGATTGCCATCGTCACCGACTACTACTACCCGCACCTCGGCGGGATCACCGAGCACGTCCACGGCCAGGCCACAGAGCTGACGCGTCGCGGGCACGACGTGACGGTCGTGACGGGCAACGTGCTGCGTCCCCCGCCGATCGTCGACGGCGAGATCCGGCCCGAAGCGAACGTGCCGTTCGAGATCGTACGCGTTGGTCGGGCCCTGCCGGGCTACGGCAACGCGTCACAGACGTACCACGTCGTCGACCCGCTGCTGCGGCGCAAGCTCCGACGGATCTTCGAGGAGCGCAAGGTCGACGTCGTGCACGTGCACTCGCCGTACAGCCCGATCCTGCCGATGGTGGGCGTGCTCGCCGCCCCCAAGACGGCCGTCACGGTCGGCACGTTCCACTCCGTCTTCCCGCGCAGCTTCGGCTTCGACATCGCCGCGCCGCTGATGCGCCGCGTGATCGGCCGCCTCGACGGCAAGATCGTCGTCAGCGAGGCCTGTATCGGCTCGCTCGCGCCGTACCTCCCGTACGCGTACACCGTGATCCCGAACGGCATCGACGATCGCCACTTCTCCCCCGAGGCCGACCCGATCGCCGAGCTGTGCGACGGCAAGCTGAACATCCTCTTCCTCGGTCGCTTCGATCCGCGCAACGGCCTCGACACGATGATCGGCGCCTTCACCGAGGTGCGCCGCCGCGTCGGGCCCGACGTCCGGCTGATCGTCGTCGGCGACGGGCCGCTCAAGTCCCGCTACCAGAGCCAGGTGCCAGCCGACGTGGCGCCCGACGTGCACTGGGCGGGACGCGTCAACTGGAACCGGCCGCGCTACTACGCGACGGCCGACATCCACTGCACGCCGTGCCAGCGCGCCTCGTTCGGCATGGTGCTGCTGGAGGCGATGAGCTGCGGACGACCGGTCGTCGCGAGCCGCATCTCCGGGTTCCAGCTCCTCATGGAGCACGGCAAGCAGGGGCTCCTGATCTCTCCGGCCGAGAGCGTCGAGCGCTTCGCCGATGCGCTGATGTACATGATCGAGCATCCGGAGGAGCGCGATCGGATGGGACGCGAAGGGCGCAAGACGGCAGTCACCGAGTACGCGTGGACGAAGGTCGCGGAACAGCTCGAGGACTACTACGTCGACCTGCTCGACAAGGGGCCGCGCCCGTGACGAAACGCCAGACGATCCTCCGCGCGGTGCTGATCGGCGTGGCAGTCGTCATCGTCGTGGTGCTCGTGGACGCGGTGCTGACCCGCACGGATCTCACCTGGCTGGCCTGGGTGGTCGACGTCGCGGCGGTCCTGCTGCTCACACTCGGCGCGTGGGGGATGTTCGGCGCCAGCTCGCCGCTGTTCGGCGGCGTGGTGGACGGCAAGCGCATCCGGCGCGACGTGATGGCGCTGACGTTCGATGACGGTCCCTCGCCCGACACGACGCCGAAGATTCTCGAGATCCTGCGCGCCGAGGGTATCCGCGCCACGTTCTTCGTCCTCGGCAAGCACGCGGAGCGCCACCCCGAGATCGTCGCGCAGATCGTCCGCGACGGGCACGAGCTCGGCAACCACGGCTACGACCACGGCATCCTCGCGTTCGCCGGCGCCCGCCAGGTGCATCAGCAGCTGCAGCGAACCGAGCGACTGCTGCGCCGCGCGGGCGGTCCGCCCGTCCGCATGTTCCGCGCGCCGCACGGCTTTCGCAGCCCGTTCGTGGCGCGCACCGCGCGGCGCCTCGGCTACGTGACCTGCGCGTGGTCGGCCGGCGTGTTCGACACGGCCAAGCCGGGGGCGGACGTGATCGTCGCCCGCTCGGTCAAGGCGCTGAAGCCCGGTGCGATCCTCCTGTTGCACGACGCCGACGGCTGGGGCGATGACGATCGTTCGCAGACGGCCCAGGCGCTGCCCGGGATCATCGCCGCAGCGCGCGAGCGCGGACTCGAGTTTCGCACCATGAGCGAGATCGCGGCGCTCGATCCGCCCAAGCCGATCTCCTGGAAGCGCCTGCTGATCGTCAGTGCTGCCATCGCGGGCATCGCGGCGATCGCCCTGGCGCGCGTCGATCGCGGTCAGGTCAGCGCCGTCGTCGACACGTTCCGCAGCCTCAGCATTCCGCTCGTGATCCTGTCGCTGCTCGCGAACTTCATCAGCGTCGCCTTCAAGGGCGTGATCTGGAAGAGCGCACTCGAGTCCGTCCCGGGCGTGAAGGCGCCGTACCGCGCGGTGCTGCCCGCGATCTTCATCGGGTTCCTGCTCAACACCGTCCTGATCGCCCGGCTCGGAGAGGTCGGGCGCATGGTCGTGCTGCGGCGACGCCTGCAGCAGGACGGCGAGGACGTGCCGATCTCGACGATGACGGCCACGGTCGTGATGGAGCAGCTCGTGCTCGGCATCACGCTGGCGGCCCTGCTGGTGGCGATGGTCTTCACCGTCGACGGCGTGCCCGACTGGGCGGGGCGCGGCACGCTGATCCTGCTCGGAGCGCTGATGGCCGGCGTGCTCGTGGTCGGACTCGTCGAGCTGATCAGCCGGTGGCGCCTGCGTCGCGGCGACGTCCGCGAGGACTACGCGCGGACCTGGTGGCGCTCGACGTTGCGCACCGCCGAGCTGCACCTGCACTCGCTCAGCCGTGGCGCCCAGCTGCTGCGTCGCCCGTGGCTCGCGGTCAGCTCCATCGCCGCCGGCCTGCTGTCGTGGATCGCGCAGATCATCGGCATCTGGCTGGCGCTGCTCGCCTTCGACATCCACTCGCACGCCGTCGCCGCCGCCTGCGTCGTCTTCCTCGTCTCCAACCTCGTCGGCTTCGTGCCGCTGGTGCCGGGCAACCTCGGCGTCTTCCAGCTCGCCGTCGCGACCGCGCTGTCGCAGGCGTTCGACGTCTCCTTCGGGCAGGCCATCACCTTCGCCATCGGGCTGCAGGTGATCGAGGTCGCCCTGGGTGCTGGCCTCGGCTTCGTCTTCCTCTCGCTCGCGGGCCTCACATTCGGCGACGTGCGCCGCACGATCTCCCGCACCGAGGACGAGGAGGAGAAGCTGCGCAGCGGACCGCCGCCCGTCGTCGGCGCGGCCCGCGGAGGGGCACTCGGGACGTGAGGCGCGGGCTCTGCGCGGCTCTGCTGGTCGCCGTGGCGGCGCTGCTCGCGGCGTGCGGGCTGGAGCCCAAGCCGCGGACGCTGCCGGCCGGGTTCGCCACGCCGCGCTTCCTGCTGATCTCCGATGAGGCGCAGGGCGCGCTCGTGATCGGCGGCGACTACGGCATGCAGTACAGCCTCAACGGCGGTCGCACGTGGCTCGTGCCGGCCGGTGGTCGCACGCCGGCAATCGCGGCGGCGCCGTACGCGGATCGCATTCTCGTCTCGCGTGGACCGACGGCGCAGGTCTACGACTACACCCTCGAGGGCGAGGCGAATCCGCGCGTGGCGTGGCCCTTCGGCGGCGCGGCCACGCACCTGGCGGGGAATGCCCGGCGGGAGCGGCTCTGGGCGATCACCCAGGACGCGGACACGCAGCTCCACTACTCGAACGACAGCGGCGCGCACTGGTGGCCGATGCCGTCGCTCGGCCTGTGCCCGCGGCCGCGTGGAATTGCCGTCGGGGGTGCCAAGGGCAAGG
>JBILWG010000226.1:0-2985 GCA_044369995.1 Gaiellales bacterium
GGCACGCCGGACCAGATCGTCCGCTACTTCCTGTTCGTCGCCGAGCACCTGCGCGAGCTGATGAGCGAGCTCGGCATCCGCACCGTGGAGGATCTGATCGGCCGGCGCGACCTGCTGCGCGAGCGGACCGATCGACCCGTCTGGCTGGAGAGCCTCGACCTCTCGCCGATCCTCGCGCACCCCCGCGCCGCCGGCGAGCCCGCGCCGATCCGCCGGTCCCCACAGGACCATGCGCTCGACGCCAAGATCGACCCCGAGATCATCGTCGAGGCCGAGCCCGCGCTCGCGAAGGGCACGCCGGTGGTGATCGAACGCCGGATCCAGAACATCAATCGCACCTTCGGCGGCATGCTGGCTGGCGAGGTCGCCCGTCGCGTCGGCCCCGAGGGGCTGCCCGACGGCACGATCACGCTGAAGGTCCACGGCGCCGGCGGCCAGAGCTTCGGCGCTTTCGCGATGACGGGCACGGACATCGAGCTGACCGGCCCCGTCAACGACTACTGCGGCAAGGGCCTGTCCGGCGGGCGCCTGATCGTACGCGCCGCGGCCGACGCCGGCTACGACGTCTCGCGCTCGACGTACGTCGGCAACGTCGCCCTCTACGGCGCGACCAGCGGCGCGGCATTCCTGCGCGGCCGGGCCGGCGAGCGGTTCTGCGTTCGCAACTCGGGTGCGACCGCGGTCGTCGAGGGCGTTGGCGACCACGGCTGCGAGTACATGACCGGCGGCGTGGTCGTGATCCTCGGCCCCACCGGCCGCAACTTCGCTGCCGGCATGTCGGGCGGCGTGGCGTTCGTGCTCGACGACGAGGACCGCTTCGCGCAGCGTGTGAATCCCGCCAGCGTCTCCCTCGAGCCCGTCGAGAGCGCCGCCGATCGAGAGCTGCTGAAGGGCCTGCTGGAGGAGCACGCGAGCCGCACCGACTCGCCGATCGCGGCGGCGCTGCTGAAGGATTGGAACGCGGCGCTCAAGCGCTTCGTGAAGGTGATGCCCGATGATTACGCCCGCGTGCTCGCGGAGCGCGCGGCCACCGACGATGAGGCGGCGATCGCCGGTGACTGATCCCAAGGGCTTCCTGCAGATCCAGCGGCGCGTCACGCCGTACCGCCCCGTCGAGGAGCGCATCAAGGACTACGCCTTCGTGGCCCCGGAGGCCGAGGTCGGCCTGGTGCGCGAGCAGGCGCGGCGCTGCATGGGCTGCGGCGTGCCCTTCTGCCATACCGGCTGTCCGTTGGGCAATCTGATTCCCGAGTGGAACGACCTCGTCGAGCGCGACCACTTCCGCGAGGCGATTGATCGTCTCCACGCGACGAACAACTTCCCCGAGTTCACGGGCGCCGTCTGCCCCGCGCCCTGCGAGGAGGCCTGCGTGCTGGCCCTCGAAGACGATCCGGTGACGATCAAGCAGGTCGAGCTGAAGATCATCGAGGAGGCGTTCGCGAACGGCTGGGTTGCTCCGCAGCCCGCCGAGCAGAAGACCGACAAGCGCGTCGCGGTGATCGGTTCGGGCCCGGCTGGGCTCGCCGCCGCGCAGCAGCTCGTCCGCGCCGGCCATGGCGTCACGGTCTTCGAGCGCGACGATCGCCTCGGCGGCCTGCTGCGCTACGGCATCCCCGATTTCAAGCTGGACAAGGTGACGATCGACCGCCGCCTCGAGCAGCTCGAGGCCGAGGGCGTCGAATTCGCCACCGGCGTCGAAGTCGGGCGCGATCTCTCCCTCGAGGAGCTGCAGGGCGGCGTCGACGCCGTGATCCTCGCCACGGGCGCCCAGCGCCACCGCGATCTCTACCTGCCGGGCCGCGAGTTGGCGGGCATCGAGTACGCCATGCCGTACCTGGTCCAGCAGAACCGCCGCGCGGCGGGCCTGCCGATCGAGGGACCCGAGATCACCGCCAAGGGCAAGCGCGTCGCGATCCTCGGTGGTGGCGACACGAGCGCCGACTGCCTCGGCAACGCGCTGCGCGAGGGCGCAATCGAGGTGCACGAGATCGCCCACGGTCCCACGCCGCCCAGCGAGCGCAACCCGCAGAAGACCTGGCCCGACTGGCCGGTCGTGCTGCGCACGTACGCGGCGCACCAGGAGGGCGGCCAGCGCGAGTGGCAGTTCGTCACCGACGGCTTCGAGGGCAAGGACGGCCACGTCACGCATCTCGTCGGCCACAAGGTCGAGTTCCCCGGCTACGAGGAGACCGGCATCCGCAAGCCGGTGCCTGCGAAGGGCGGCGAGGTGACGCTCGAGGTCGACCTCGTGCTGCTCGCGATCGGCTTCACTGGCACCCAGGAAGACGACGTCTACGCCCAGTCGGGTGCGGCGATTGGCGAGCGCGGCACCGTCGAGGTAGACGGCACGTATGCGACCGCCACCCCGGGCATCTTCGCCTGTGGCGATGCTGTGCGCGGCGCGGATCTGGTCGTCACAGCGATTGCCGACGGCCGCATGTGCGCCGCCGCGGTGCACGCCGCGATCACGGCGTAGGCGGATCCTCGAACGTCCAGCCGTGCACGCACCGTGAGTCCAGCGTGGACGCGACCCAGCGGTCGATCATCCAGACGTCCGGGAACTCGCCTGCGGCTGCCGCCTCCTTCTCGATGTGCCCGATGGCGGCATAGAGCGCATCAACTTGGCGTGCCCCTGTTGCGGCGGCGAGCAGGATCAGCCCGGCATGCACGTCGATCCGGCGGGCAAGCTTGAGATAGTCCCCATGGTTCTCCGTCACGACGACGAAGTCGTCAGAGAGCGCCACCTCGAATACCCGGCTATCGGGAGCTCCAAGCATTCCGCGCGATCGATTTGACGTTGCAACGCACCCACGTGCGTGCGCCGCCGATTCGAGCAACGGCGAAACGCACTCATCCATCCAGAGCTTTACCCCGCCGGTCGCGGCGCGCCTCCCTCAGCGCCGGCCGCCGCGCGTCGCGCGGCCCGAGCGGCGATGTACGCATCGCGCGCAGCCTTGCGGGCCGGCGACAACGGGCTGTCCCGAT
>JBILWG010000227.1:0-2978 GCA_044369995.1 Gaiellales bacterium
CCATGGCCAGGACCTCGCCGGTGCGGGGATCGATCGAGACGATCGCGCCCTGCGGCATGCGCTTCCCGGCCAGCTGGTCGGCGAGCGCCTGCTCCGCCAACTGCTGCTGATGCAGATCGAGCGTCGTGATCACCTTCATGCCGCCGCCGAACGTCTGCGCGGTGCCGAAGCGATTGACGAGCTGCTCGGTGATGAACTGGGCCCAGTACGGATAGTTGGTCTCGAGGGGCTTCGGCTCGATGCGGTTGATCGGCAGCAGGCGGCGTCCCTGCTCCACGGCGGCCGTGTCGGCGTCGATGAAGCCCTGCTCCGCCATGACCTGCAGCACCACGTTGCGACGGGCCAGCGCGGCCTCGGGGTTGCTGATGGGGTCGTACGTGCTCGGCGACTTGAGGACGGCGGCGAGCAGCGCGGAGTCGGCGGGATCGAGATTGCGGGCGGAGGTGCCGAAGTAGTACTTCGAGGCGCTCTCCACGCCGTAGGTGTTGTGACCGAAGTAGACGGTGTTGAGGTACGCGGTGAGGATCTTGTCCTTCGGCCAGCGCTGCTCGAGCTGCCACGCCAGCGAGGCCTCGCGCACCTTCCGCTCCACGGTCTGCGCGCTCGTGAGGTACGTGTTCTTGACGAGCTGCTGGGTGATCGTGCTGGCGCCCTCGTTCGTGCCGGAGGCGAACCGGTTGAAGACGGCTCGACCGATGCCGGGCAGATCGACGCCGTTGTGGTCGTAGAAGCGCTTGTCCTCGACCGCGACGACGGCATCCTTCATGACCCGCGAGATGCCCTCGCTCGGAACGATCACGCGGGACTGGTCGGAGCGGAGAATGGCGATGCGTCGGGGCGTGCCGGTCTCGCTCTTGACCCAGATCGAGCCGTCCTGCGCGAGGCTGTTCGCGCGGCCGTCGAACTGGCGAAGGTCCGGAAGGTTCGTGGTGATGGCGGTTGCGAACCCGTACGTGGCGGAGGCGACGAAGATCAGGCCGACGAGGAAGGCGACGATCGTGACGCGGAGCCAGCGCCAGCGTCGCCGCCGCGGGTCGTCGATCGGCCCGGGCTGGTCCGGGAGTTCCAGGACGAGGCGTCCGTAGCGGCGGAGGATCGGTTTGCGGCGGGCCATAGTGCAGACGAGCCCCGGGGCTCACGCCCATGGTATCCCGCGTCCCTACCGCCTGCGCGGGTATTCTCCGGCACTGCATGACGGATCACCTTCGCCCACTGCTGCGCAACGCCGTTGACGTGCTTCCCGAGGGGGCGCTCACCAAGCGCCTGGAGGAGGCTGCCGCGGCCGGGCGTCCGCTGCGCATCAAGCTCGGCGTCGATCCGACGGCGGGCAGCGTGACGCTCGGCTGGTCGGTCGTCCTGTCGAAGCTCCGGGCGTTCCAGGACGCGGGGCACCTGCCGGTGCTGATCATCGGCGACTTCACCGCGCGCGTCGGGGATCCGTCGGGCAAGTCGAAGACCCGGCCGATGCTGACGGTCGAGCAGATCGCCGCGAACGAGGCCGACTACATGCGCCAGTTCGCCAAGATCCTGGACATGGATCGCATCGAGATCCGGCACAACTCCGAGTGGCTGGGGGAGTTGGGCGCCAACGGACTGCTCGAGCTGGCCTCGCGGGCGACGTTGGCGCAGATCCTCGAGCGCGACGATTTCTCCAAGCGCTACGCGGCGCAGACGCCGATCTCGCTGCAGGAGTTGATGTACCCGCTGCTGCAGGGGTACGACTCGGTCGTGATCGATGCCGACTGCGAGATCGGCGGCACGGACCAGAAGTTCAACCTGCTCGTCGGCCGCGACCTGCAGGAGCAGTGGGGCAAGCCGGCACAGTCGATCATGACCCACGCCCTGCTGGTCGGCACCGACGGCACCCAGAAGATGAGCCAGTCGCTCGGCAACTACATCGGCGTGGAGGATCAGCCCGGCGACATGTACGGCAAGACCATGTCGATTCCCGACGCGGCGATGCCGATGTGGTTCCGGCTCGCCTCGGGACTTCCGGAGGACGACGTCGAGCAGCGGATTGCCGCTCTCGCGGCGGGCGAGCTCGAGCCCGTCGAGGCCAAGCGCGCCCTCGCCTGGGCGATCGTCGCGCGCTTCCACGACGAGGCAGCTGCCGAGCAGGCGGCGGAGGGCTTTCGCCGGCAGTTCGCCGAGCACCAGATCCCCGAGGACCTTCGCGAGGTCGCGGTGGGTCCCGCTCCGACCGTGCACGTACCCGCGCTGCTCGTCGAGCATCTTGGTGTCGCCTCACGCGGAGAGGCGCGACGGCTGATCTCGGGTGGCGCGGTACGACTCGACGGCGAGACGGTGGAGGAGCTCGATCTGCCGCGCGAGGCCGTGGTCGGCAGGGTGCTGCAGCGGGGTCGTCGCGACTTCGTGCGTCTGATCGCCGGCTGATCGCGTCAGCAGCGGGGCGCGCCACCGCGGCCCCGCGTGAGGGCGGGAGACGCGATGATGGACCGTTGTTCCATCATCTGGAACGACGGTCGGGGTGTCCGGCTTCTACCGGCGCACCCTCGCGCTCGCGTGCGGTAGTGTCCGGCGTGTCGCGTGGGAAGCGACGGTTCGCCGTCTCCTCCTGCGCAACAGTCTGCGGGGTACCGTGGCCGATCTCCTCGGAGGTCTGCTATGTTCCGCGGTCGCGCCATCGTGGCGTGTGGTCTTTGAAAACCGAGCAATGGAACGACCATCGGAATCTTCGGATTTCGTGTGGTCGTCTAACGAGTTTTATGCCAGCGGCAGTGGATCTTCGGATCCACTGGACGCAGCGTGGTGCTGTCTGCCGACGTTTGCGTCGGGTGGCACATCACGCACTCTAAACAGCCAGAAGCCGGCGCTCGCGCCGTGTTTCGAAAGGCTTTCACGGAGAGTTTGATCCTGGCTCAGGACGAACGCTGGCGGCGTGCTTAACACATGCAAGTCGAGCGGAAAGACCCCTTCGGGGGCACTCGAGCGGCGAACGGGTGAGTAACACGTGGGTA
>JBILWG010000068.1:0-9550 GCA_044369995.1 Gaiellales bacterium
CACGTGCGCGGGATCGAGCTCTGGCACCGTGCGCAGCACATCCTCGCGCGAGTGCTCGGAGACCGTCACCACGCGCGCGGCGCGGCGGATCGACCACGGCACGAAGCGCCCGAAGGCGAGCGCATCGGCCCTCGGCATCAGCTCGGGCGCGAAGCGGTACGACGAGTCGTGCACGGTGACGACACCAGGACAGTTGAGACCCGGCGGCAGGACGTAGTTGCCGTGGTACAGCGCCGGGCGATCGGCACGCAGCCGCGCGGGCAGGCTGACGGCCACGCGGCGGTAGTTCGAGCCCACGTCGACGGCGACCGGGCGCACCACGCCGGAGGCGGTGATGGCCTCCGGCACGCGGGCGGGATCGCGGACGTAGGCGAGCACCGTGAACGGCAGATCGTCGCGTGCGGCGAGCGCGGTCAGCAGACCCGTGGCGACGGTCTCGTCACCCGTGCGATTGCGGCCGATGACATCGGCATCGAAGGCGACGACGTCGGGCATCGCTCAGCCGACGCGGCTGCCGCGCACCGGACGCTCGCGCGTCGCCTCGGGGAACACGGCCCGCTCGCCCAGCGTCGTGCGGGCGAAGTCGAGGAACGAGACGACGAGACGGCTCTGCGGCCGCGAGGCGTTGCGTACGGCGTAGAACAGGCGGCCGGGCTCGAGGCCGGTAACCGTCGCAGAGGACAGACGCCGCTCATCGAGCTCGCGCTCGACGGCCAGCCGCGAGAGGAACGTCACCCCGAGCCCCGCCTCGACAGCCGACTTGGCCGACTCCTGCAGGCCGAGCTCGGCGACGATGTTGAGATCGCGGGCACGGATCCCGTGGGCGCGCAGCTCGCGCTCGACGACGGTGCGGACACCGGCGCCCTCCTGCTGCACGACCAGCGGCTCGTGGACGAGCTCCTCGACGCTGATCTGCCGCCCCGCGAACGGGTGGTCGTTCGGGACGACGAGCACCACCTCGTCGCGCAGGAAGGGCTCGAAGACGAGCGAGCGGTGCGCACGCTCGGCACCGACGATGCCGAACTCGAGCTGGCGATCGAGCACGCGGTCCACGATCGTCTCCGTGTCGTCAACGCGCAGGGAGACGAGCACCTCCGGGAACTCCTTGTGAAACGCGCCCAGCAGCGCGGGCAGGATCCGCTCGCCGGGTCCCGTCGAGGCGCCGACGATGAGGTGGCCGTGCAGCCCCTCGCCCTCCTCCTCGAGACTGTGGAAGAGGTCGCGCTCCGCACCGAGGATGCGCTGTGCGTGGCGGTAGGCGACCTGGCCGGCCTCGGTCGGCTCGACGACGCGCCCGGAACGATCGATCAGCTGGCACCCGAGTCGCTTCTCCAGCGACCGGATCGCGAGCGACACCGCGGGCTGGGTGACGCCCAGCTGCTCGGCGGCCTGGGAGAAGCTGGATCGATCGACGACGGCGACGAGCGCAGCAAGCTGCTTGGTGTCCACTAGTCGGTCACCCTCCGCGTTGCGATGCCCTCGCGGAGCGGCGCCTTCGCAGCGGCGAAGTACAGCTCGAGCGCCTCGTCATCTGCCCCGCGCTGCAGCGCCAGATCGATCTCGTCGAGCCGCCCCGCGAGCCATGCCGCGTCGATGCGGCCGCGACGGGCGCGCATCAGCTTGTCGTGGTGCGTGCGCTCGACCGACTCGTCGTCGGCGAAGAGGCGCTCGTGGAGGACCTCCCCGGGACGACGTCCGATCACGCTGATCTCGATGTCCTTGCCAGGCTCGCGTCCCATCAGGCGGATCATGTCCTGCGCGAGATCCATGATCCGCACCGGATCGCCCATGTCGAGCACGAAGATGTCGCCCGACTGGCCGACGCCGCCGGCCTGCACGATCAGCTGCACGGCCTCGGGGATCGTCATGAAGAAGCGCGTCATCTCGGGGTCGGTCACCGTGACGGGACCGCCGTCGAGGATCTGGCGCCGGAACGTCGGGATCACCGAGCCCGACGATCCCAGGACGTTGCCGAAGCGGACGGCCATGAAGCGCGTGCCGGGCCGCTCCTGCGCCTCCGCCTCGACGACGTATTCGCAGAGCGCCTTGGAGGCACCCATCGCGGTCTCCGAGATGACGGCCTTGTCGGTCGAGACGAGGACGAAGCGCTCGACGCCCGCGTCGGCGGCGAGTTCGGCAAGCGCGCGTGTGGCCAGCACGTTGTTCCGCAGCGCGCTGAAGGGATTGATCTCCATCAGCGGCACGTGCTTGTAGGCGGCGGCGTGGAAGATCACGTTCGGCTGCGCCTCGGCGATGATCTTGCGCATGCGATCGACGTCCTTGACGTCGGCAACGCACGAGCGCACGTTTGCGATCTCGTGCTCGCGCAGCCACTGATCGATCTGGAAGAGGTTGTCCTCGGCGTGGTCGACGAGCGTCAGCTGCGCCGGTGACAGCCGACTGATCTGACGCACGAGTTCGGCACCGATCGAGCCGCCGGCTCCTGTCACGAGCACCGACTGCCCGGCGAGGTAGCCGCCCATGGCGGCAAGATCGAGGTTGACGGGCTGGCGCCCGAGGATGTCCTCGACCTGCACCTCGCGGAGGCGACGCAAGAGGGTCGGATCGCCATCGAGCAGGTCGTAGAGACCCGGCAGCGTCTTGACGGGCACGCCGGCGCGTCGGCAGGCATCCACCACGCGCTGCCGCGCCGTGCCGTCGGCGCCCGGCATGGCGATGACGACCTCGTCGGGCGGCGAGGCCTTCAGGATGCCAGCAAGATCGTGCGTGGTGCCGTCGACCTTGACACCGTGCAGGCGCATGCCCTGCTTGCGGGGATCGTCGTCACAGAGGCGGATCGGCGTCATCCGCAGCGAGCGGTTCGCCAGCATCTCGCGGACGATCACCGAGCCCGCGTCGCCCGCGCCGACGACCAGCACCTCGCGACCGCGGGGGAATAGCGTGCCGCGCCCCTCGAGGATGGTGCGGGCCACGGCGCGCACGCCGACGGTGCCGAGCAGCAGGAGCAGGAACCAGATCGCGAGCACGCCGCGGGGCGGCGTGGCCTCGACGGGCGGAAACAGATTGGCGTACAGCGCAACCACGACGAGTGCGATGACGGAGGCGCGCAGCAGGAGCCGGACGTCGCGCAGCGAGACGTAGCGCCACCACCGGGTGTACAGGCCGTTGAGGACGAAGACGGCGACCGTGAGGACGACAACCCACGGCAGCGTGGCCCAGAACAGGGTGTTCGCCCAGATCGGCACCACGTCGAAGCGCAGTTGGAAGGCGAGCCACCAGGCGACCGCGGCGACGGCGGCATCTGCCGCCATATGACCCACGCGATGCCAGGAGGGAAGGCGCATATCAGCGATCATTATAGGTGCGAGACGATTCCCCTGCGCGCCCTCTGCGGCGATCGGGCAACGACGCCTCAGACGAGGCCGTTGAACGCGAGGTCCACCAGCGTCGCCGGGTCGCGCAGCGTGGGTGCCGCGGATGGCCCACGCGGTGCGATCACGAGGTCGGCCACCCGCTCGAGCTGCCGGAGTCGTCCGTCCGCGATCAGCGCCCGATCGACGGCGCCGAGCGTGCCGGCGAACGTGGTCCAGACGGGCGTGCCGAGAACGACCGCCTCGCGGTTCATCGTGCCGCCTGCGGAGACGACGAGGTCGGCCGTCGCCACGAGGCTGCGGGCGTCGACGGCCTGCTCGGGGACGATCACCCGATCCAAGCCGAGCGCGCGTACCGCTGCGCCCTGCTCGCGCGTGCGCGGCAGCACGATCTGGTCGACGCGCGTGTCGGCGGACAGTGCCCGCAGCACCTGCTCGAACAGGGGGTTGTCGGTGCGGTGGTAGAGCGCGAGCTCCGGCGGTGGCCGCATGATCGCGAGCAGGGCGTCGGGCCGGACGCCGAGGTCGAGTCGCACCGCCGGGTCGGCCTCGAAGCCCCACAGCGCGTACTCCTCCTTGAGGCCCGGGAAGCGGACGACGCTCGTCGCCTTCGCCCCGTGCGCCGTAATCGCCGCCAGCGGTATCGCGTCAGGCACGAGCACGCGCGACGCGAGTCGGCAGTTGGCGCCGTGCTGCAGCTTGGCGCCCTCGTAGTCGAACATCGTCACGGTCGGGAAGCCGAGCAGGCGGCCGACCATCGGCTGATCCGTCGAACCGTGCGCCAGACCGACATCGAAGCGACGCGGCTTGGCCCATTGGCGCAGGGCGTGCACGCGACCGATCGCGGCGCGCCCCTTGCCGAGGCGCGAACGGCCCCCGTGCGCGCCGATCTCCTCGACGTGGAGCCCGTGGAGTGCCGCGAGCTCGGCCGTCTGACCGTATGGACGCGCCGTCAGCTCGACCGTGGCGCCGCGACGCTCGAGCACGCGCACGAGCGGGGCGAGCACCGGCACGTGCGGCGCGTTGGTGAGGTCGATCCAGACGCGCATCGCGCGGCTACTGCGACGCGGCCTCGAGCGCCGCGACGAGCGTCTGCTGATCCGCCTCGGGCAGCGTCGGGTACATCGGCAGCGCCAGGCACTCGCGGGCGGCGCGCTCGGTCTCGGGCAGGCTGCCTGCCGTGTAGCCGAGCTGCGTGAACACCGGCTGGAGGTGATGCGGCGTGTCGTAGTAGACGACGCTGCCGACGTCCGCGGCCTTCAACGCGCTCTGCACCGCCTCGCGTTCCTGGCAGCGGACGACGTAGAGGTGATAGATCGGGTCGGCACCCGGCGCGGTGGCCGGCAGCTCGACGAAGCGATCGAGGCCGAGGTCGGCGTAGCGCGCAGCCGCGGCCTGGCGCATGGCGTTCCACCCGGCCAACTCCGGCAGCAGAACGCGCAGGATCGCCGCCTGCAGCTCGTCGAGCCGGGAGTTCATGCCGACCTGCGTGAACGTGCGCTTGTCCTTGGAGCCGTGGAAGCGCAGCTCGCGGATGCGCTCGGCGATCTGCTCGTCGTCGGTCGTGACGAGACCACCGTCGCCGAAGCCGCCGAGGTTCTTGGTCGGGAAGAACGAGAACGTCGCGATGTCGCCCATCGCGCCGCAGCGCACGCCGTCGAGCGAGGCGCCGTAGGACTGCGCGGCGTCCTCGATCAGCAGGAGGCCCTTGGCGTCCGCGATGGCCCGGAGCTCGCGCATCGGTGCGGGATGGCCGAACAGGTGCACGGCCATGATCGCCTTGGTGCGCTCGGTGATCGCCGCCTCGACGGAGGCCGGGTCGAGCTGGTACGTGGTCGGCTCGATGTCGGCGAAGACGGGCGTGGCCCCGACCGCTGCGATCGATTCGGGCGTGGCGTAGAACGTATAGGCGGGACAGATCACCTCGTCGCCGGGACCGATGTCGTAGGCGCGCAGGGCGAGGATCAGGGCGTCGGTGCCGTTCGCAACGCCGACCGCGTGCGCGACGCCGAGATCGGCCGCGGTCTCGGCCTCGAAGGCCTTGACGTTGGGTCCGAGAATGAACACGCCGCTCGTGATCACGTCGCCGACGGCGGCGAGGAGCTGCGCATGCAGCGGCTCCCACTGGCCGCGCAGATCCATCAGGGGTACGCCCATGGGTGGCAGGATACCGCCCCTCTCGGCATAGAGCGGTAGGCTACGGGCGTGTCCGATCTTCCCCGCATGGTCACCGACGCCGCTGGCGTGGACGAGGTGATCGCGGCGGCGCGGGCCGAGGGTCGCTGCGCGCTCGACACCGAGTTCATGTGGGAGAAGTCCTATGCGCCGCAGCTCTGTCTCGTCCAGATCGCGGTCGGTGACACGATCTGGCTCGTCGACCCGCTCGCCGGTGCGCCGCTCGAGCCCCTCGGCGAGCTGGTCGCGGACGCCGCCGTGCAGAAGCTGATGCACGCCCCGTCGGCCGATCTGATCGCGTTCGGCCTCCACTTCGGCTCCGTGCCCGCCAACGTGTACGACACGCAGGTCGCGGCTGGCTTCGTCGGGTTGACGGCCAGTGCGAGCTTGGATCGCCTGCTCGATGGCGTCCTCAAGGTGCGCCTCAACCACAACGAGACCTTCTCCGACTGGACCCGTCGGCCGTTGAAGGACACGCAGCTCGACTACGCGGCCGATGACGTGCGCTACCTGGGGCAGCTGGTCGAGGAGTTGGAGCGCCGACTCGCCGAGCGTGGCCGCACCGAGTGGGCCCAGGCGGAGATCGAGCGTCGCTTCTGCTCGCCTGAGGCTGCCGGCGGCGATCCGGAGCGCGCCTATCGCAAGGTGCAGCGTCGCGGCAAGCTGTCGCCGCAGGCGCAGGCCGTCCTCGTGGACGTCGCGGCCTGGCGCGAGCAGCTCGCCCGCCGCCGCGACCAGCCGTCTGGCTGGGTGATGAAGGATCCAACGCTGGTCGAGATCGCCCGCGCCGCGCCGCGCACGGCGCAGGACCTGAAGCAGATCCGCGGCGTCGGCAACAGCATCGCCGAGCGCGAGAGCGGTGAGCTGCTCGAGGCGGTGGCGCGTGGCCTGGAGCGCGAGCCGCCGCCGGTGGAGCGCTCCGTGCCCCAGCGGATCGCCCGCCAGGTCGATGCGGTCGCCACGCTGGCCGTCCCGATGGCCCGCATCCGCTGCCAGGATGCGGATCTCGCCCCGGAGTTGGTCGCCAACCGCGCCGACCTCGATCGCTTTCTCGAGGCGGTCGTCGCGGATGAGGATCTCACGGCGCTGCCGCTCGGACAGGGTTGGCGCAAGGAGCTCCTCGGCGACGTGCTCGTGCGCCTCGTGGCCGGTGAGATCAGCCTGTCGCTGAACCCGTCGGCGCCGTTTCTCAACGTCGAGGAGCGCTGCTAGCCGTGCGCCGCGTTGCGATCGGTCTCGGCGTTGCGCTGTTCACGCTGGTCGTGATCGGTCTTCCCACGGACCTGATCCCCAATCCGATCTGGGGTCGGCAGATCGAGGCGACGCCATGGGCGTGGCCGGTCGCGATCCTCACGGCGATCCTCGCCGGCATCCTGATCGCCCTCCCCCGACCACGCAGCTGCCGCCCCGCGACGCGCACCGGCATCATCGGCGGTGGGCTCGCGTATCTGGCCGTCGGCTGTCCGACGTGCAACCACCTCGTGGTGCTGGCGCTGGGCGCGACGGGTGCGCTGACGTGGTTCGCGCCGATCCAGCCCTATCTCGCGTTGATCGGCCTCGGCATCCTCGCCGTCGCGATCGGGCATCGGCTGTGGCTGCTGCGTCGCAGCGGCAACCTGCGCCCCGCGTAGCGCACCGCGCGTGCTCGCCCCGCCCGCAGCAGCGGGCCGTGCGGTGCTACGCCGGCTCGCCGATCGGCGCGGGCTTGAGCGAGGCCTCGGGATTGTCGTTGACGACTCGGTAGTACGTATCCCGCTGGATGGGCCTGTACCCGGCGTTGCGAATCACGCGGCAGAAGTCCTCCGAGGTGGCCCGGTAGGTGGTGCCCGCGCTGGAGACGACGTTCTCCTCGAGCATGATCGAGCCGAGATCGTCGGCGCCGAAGTGCAGCGCGACCTGGCCGATCTTCATGCCCTGCGTGACCCAGGACGACTGGATGTGCGGGATGTTGTCGAAGTAGAGGCGCGAGACCGCCTGCACGAGCAGGTACTCGAACGACGTCGGCGTCTCGTTGACGGTCTTGCCGAGCACGGTGTTGTCGGGCTGGAACGTCCACGAGATGAAGGCGCGGAATCCGGGCACCTCGTCTTGGAGCTCGCGCAGCTTGCGCATGTGCTCGACGCGCTCCTCGAGCGTCTCGACGTGCCCGTACATCATCGTGGCCGAAGTCGTCATGCCCTGCCGGTGCGCCTGGCGCATCACCTCGAGCCACTCCTCGCTCTTCGTCTTCTTCGGCGCGAGGATGTGCCGCACGCGATCGACGAGGATCTCGCCGCCACCGCCGGGGATCGAGTCGAGACCCGCGTCGCGCAGACGCGAGATCGTGTCCGCGATCGAGAGGTGCGAGCGCCGTGAGATGTACGTAACCTCGGGCGGCGACAGCGCGTGCATGTGGAACGTCGGGTACCGCTCCTTGATCGAGCGGAAGAGGTCCTCGTACCACTCGAGCGTCAGCTCGGGGTTGTGGCCGCCTTGCATCAACGCGCCGGTGCCGCCGACGGCGATGGTCTCCTCGATCTTCGCGAAGATGACCTGCTTCGGCAGGACGTACCCTTCGCGCGTGTCGCCGGGCTGGCGGTAGAACGCGCAGAAGTTGCAGTCCGTCACGCAGACGTTGGTGTAGTTGATGTTGCGGTCGACGATGTAGGTGACCTCGCCGGGGTTCGCCTTGCGGTTGCGGATCTCGTTCGCCGCGGCGCCGATCGCCACCAGATCGCGCGAGCGCATCAGCGTGAGCGCATCGGCGTCGGATAGGCGCTCGCCGTCGAGCACGTGATCGAGGATCTCGCTGACGGTTCTGGTGGATTCGACGACGGCCATTACGCCTCTGCTCCGTGGTGGCGGGCCCCCGCGAAGACGAGCTCGGGGGCGGATTCGATGATGCCGGCTTCTGCGGCCAGTTCGAAGTATCGCTGCAAACCCTCGCGCTTGCGGTCGGTGAAGCGGTACTGCAGGTGCTCGAAATAGCGCGCGAGGAAGCCGGCGGGGAAGCCGTAGCGCTCGGCTGCGGCCTCGGCCACCAGGGCGGCGTGCTCGGAGGCGTCGGCGACGGCGGAGGCGAGCGCGTGGTCGAGCGCCAGCAGTCGCTCGCTCTCGACCGTGCGGCGAGCGGCCCAGACCGCGAAGACCATCGGCAGGCCGGTCCGCTCGAACCACAGCTCACCGAGATCGTGGTGCGGCGTGGGATCGTCGATCGAGGAGCGCAGCGCCTCGTCGCCGATCAGCAGCGTCGCGTCGGCAGGCGAGCCCTCGGCCAGGATCTCGGCCTGCGGGAAGAGCACCTGCACGAGGGCGACGGAGGCCGCGCTCTGACGCGTCACCGCGATCGAGCGGATCCCGGGCAGGGGCACATCGGTGACGAGGTTGACCGAGTCCACCTCGCCCTCGGAGGCGATGCACAGCGACGGCAGCAGAATCCAGTCGGCGGCGTTGCGCGCGTACGCGATGCTGGAGACGTTGGCGACGTCCAGATCGCCCGCGGCGAGCAGCGCATTGAGGCGCGTGGGCACGGCGAGCGTCTCGACGAAGGCGCCCGGCTCGAGCCGATGCTCGAGCGACCAGGCGAGCGGAAACGTGTTGATGAAGTCAACACGTCCGACGCGAAGCGGGCTCAGCTCTCCCAACGCCGCAGCTCGTTGTAGAAGGTGTCGCGCTGCACGGGGATCTTGCCGGCCTCCTGGATGACGCGCACGAGGTCCGCGATCTTCTCCTCCGTCGGCGTCACGGCGCCGGCGGCATGGGCGATCTTCTCCTCGACGACGGTGCCCTGGATGTCGTTCGCGCCGAACGAGAGGCCGACCTGGGCCAGCGGCGTGGAGATCATGATCCAGTACGCCTTGACGTGCTCGATATTGTCGAGCATCAGCCGGGAGACGGCGAGCATCTTGAGGTCGTCCTGGCCGGTCGAGAACTTCCAACCGCGGCGCTCGAAGACCGTGTTCTGCGGATGGAACGGCAGCGGGATGAACGCCATGAAGCCGCCGGTCTCGTCTTGCAGCTCGCGCAGGGCGAGCAGGTGCTCGATGCGCTCCTCGTACGTCTCG
>JBILWG010000017.1:0-20384 GCA_044369995.1 Gaiellales bacterium
AGGCGCTGACGCACCGCTTCGTTCTGCTCGAACTTCTCGTCGATCGGCGAGCCGAGACTGTACGGAGCGCCACGGCCACCGATCGCGATGCGGTCGTCGGTCGTGCGCTGCGCATAGAAGAAGAGGTGGTGGGCGTCGGAGATCGTCTCGAGGCCGTTCCAGCCGAGCTCGTCCCAGACGGTCTTCGGCAGCGGCTCCGTCGCGATCATCAGCGAGTAGAGCGGCAGGTAGGCGCGCGACTGGTTCGGGAATTGCACGGTGAAGGCCTCGGTGGCGCGGATCACGTGATCGGCCCGCACGGTGCCGTGCTCGGTGACGACGCGACCGGGCTCGATGAACTCCGCGGCCGTCTGCTCGTAGATGACGCCACCCTTGTGCTCGACCGCCTCGGCGAGACCGCGGGCGAGACGCGCCGGGTTGACACGCGCGCCGTGCGGCGTGAAGTAGCCGAGGCGCGCGTCGGGGATCTTCACCCGCTCGAGGACCTGCTCGCGGCTCAGTGCCATCACATCCTGCTCGCCCCAGCCCCACTGGCGGTCGTGCTCGACGTGGGCGCGGATGCGTTGCTCCTGCGCCTCGTTGCGCGCCACGCTGAGGATGCCGCCCTTGGCGAAGCCGCACTCGATCCCCTCTGCGGCGGCGCGCTCGCCGATCCAGTCGACGGACTCCCACGTGGCGCGCTCGGCACGCCGCACGGCGTCATCGCCACTCGTCTTGACCCATTCGCTGTGCACGCCCGCGATGCCAGCCGAGATCCAGCCGCCATTGCGGCCCGACGCACCGAAGCCCGCGACCTGGCGCTCGATCACGCGTACGCGCAGCGAGGGTTCGGCGTCGAGCAGGCAGTATGCGGTCCATAGGCCCGTCATGCCGGCGCCGACGATGGCGACGTCGCAGTCGGTGTCGCCCTGCAGCGCGGGGCGCGGCGTGATCGTGCCCGGCAGGGTGTCCCACCAGAGGCTGCGATCGCGGATGTGGCGCTCGCTGAACGTCACGGCGTGGGGACCCGTTCGACGAGGGCGGCCGACTGCGCGATCATCGCGCGCTCGTGCTCGTGCAGGTCCGTCCGCGGACCACCGCCGACCATCGAATCGTCGACACCGCTCTCGAGTCCGCTCAGCGTCTCGACGATGCGCAGTCCGCAGTACGGCGTGTACTGATCCGAGTACCCACCCTCGTGGATGATCAGCAGCTTGCCGCCGCAGTGGCGATCGGCCGCATCCATCAGCTGGCGCGTCAGGTACGCGTAGTCCTGCGAGCAGAGGTTCATACGCGCGTTGATGTCGTAGCGATTCGCGTCGAGTCCGCTCGCGACGATGATCATGTGCGGCTGGAAGCGCTCGAGCGCGGGGAGGACGACGTCGCTGAAGGCGAGGCCGTACGGGCCGATGCCGCCGCCGGGAGGCAGCGGGATGTTGATGTTCGTCCCCGCACCGGCACCCGTGCCGTTGTCCTCGACGCCGCCGCTCTCCGGGGGATAGCAGCGATCCTGATGCAGCGAGATCGTCAGCACCGACGGGTCGTCGTAGAACGCGTGCTCCGTGCCGTTGCCGTGGTGCACATCCCAGTCGATGATCGCGATGCGCTCCAGGCCGTGCTCGCGCTGCGCGTGCAGAGCGGCGAGCGCCGTGTTGGCGAAGATGCAGTAGCCGCGGCCGAGATCCTTCTCCGCGTGATGGCCCGGCGGTCGCACCAGCGCGTAGGCGTTGTCGACCTCGCCCGTCGCGACGGCGTGCGCTCCGTTCATCGCCCCGCCAGCGGCGAGCAGCGCGATCTCGTAGCCGCCCTTGCCGAACGGCGTCTCCTCACCCGCGTCACCGCCGCAGTCGTCGCTCAGCGCCTTGATGCGGTCGATGTACCCGCGATCGTGAATGCGCTCGATCTCGCTCACCTCGGCCAGGCGGCTCGGAATGCGGATCAGCTGGTCCGAGATCCCGGTCGCGTCGAGCAGGTTCTTGAAGCGCCGCTTCCCCTCGGCCGTCTCCGGCGAGGGCATCGGCTGGAAGAACGCCTCCGGCGGCAGCCAGTCCGAGTACGTGCGGCTGTCGAACCAGACGTACTTCTCATCCCAGACGAATCCCGTGCGCTTCATCGCAAGCTCCTCCTCAGTCTCCGGGGAGCGTACCCGGACACGCCGCGCAGGCAAACCCACCGCCGGCACTCACCGCGACGTCGTCAGCGACCCGTCGGCGAGAAGTGCTGCAGGTCGAGCGTGCCACCCGTCCAGTTGCCACCCCAGCCCCAACCCTGCGCGGCGAAGATCCGCACGACCCTGTCGTTGGGGAGGATCATCATCGGGTTACGGCGCTTCGAACGATCCACGTACTTCCACGAGGCCTTGTGGAAGACCTTGCCGTTCTCGATCCACGGATTCTGGATCGGATTGATGTCGATCGCCCGGCCGTAGGCATGGTTCGACCAGTTGCTCGACCCCGTGGCGGCACGGCAGTTGAAGGCCGAGGTGTTGTTCGCCTCGATCGACTGCCAGTCGTCACCGCCATACCGGTCGACGGGCTCCATGCGCTCGATCGGGTAGTTGATCTGCCAGAGGCGCTTCAGCACCATGTCAATGGTCGCTGCGACATCGCGATGCATGATCAACTGGCCGGTCGCAGAACCCCCGTCCGGCGTGCGATGGGTCGCCGTGATCAGGCGCAGCTGGCCAAGCCCGACCGGGCAGCCCTTATGCCACGACACGCCGGTCATCGCCTTGCGCATGTCCTTCGGGATCGGCGTGATGGTCGAGGTGTAGCCGGCGGCCTGCGCGGCCGGTGCGGCGAGCGCGGCCGCGGCCACGCAGAGACAGAGGAGGGCGATGCGACGCATGCCCTCACTCTGCCTCATGCTGCGGTCGTCTAGCGGTGCAGCATGACCGGCAGGCGCTTGCCGGCCTTGGTGACCTTGAAGGTGAACGCCTTCTTGGTCGGCTTGCCCTTCTTGGGCGTGATCGTGAAGGTGCCCTTGCACGTGCCGACGGCGAGACCCTTGATGGCCTTGCCGACCACTTTGCAGACCTTCGGCGTCGAGACCTTCGCCGAGAGCTTGGCACCCGCTGGGGTCTTCGTGTTTGCAACTGCGAGCATCTGCGCGAACGTTGCCTTCTGGCCGACCTTGATCGACGGCGTGCCACCGCTGCCATTGCCCTTACCGGTGTTGGAGGAGTTGCCAGTGTTGCCACTGCTTCCGCCACGGCGTGTCACCTGGAACTTCGGCGCGGAGAACGAGATGTTGGAGATCGTCAAGAACTGTCCCGCGGTACCGTTGTCGTTTGCATTCCACGCGGCCCAGCCGAGTGAGAACGTGCCGGCATCACCTGTGCGATCAACGCTCAGAATGCTTTGGTCGAATGCGTCGACAGAGGTCCCCAACAGCGTCAGGATGTTCGACGGCACGAGCGCGTAGAACGTGCCACTTCGGTCGCCACCACCGTCCGATGCGGCCAAGAGATGAGGAGCAGCAACGCCGTAGGTGAGCGTCGGAGTCTGGCCGGAAACGATCGGCGACGACTCAAGCGATCCGATGAAGGCACCGGCCGATCCGAAGAGGACACCGCTTAGACCGACGTCCAGCGTGTCGTCCATCGAGAGGATGATCTGCGGCTGCAGCCGCTCGCTGTCGGCCTGCGTGATGTTGCAGGTCGACACCGGGATTTGCGAACAGCCGCCGCTGTTCATCACCGGCATCGTGCGCGGCGAGAAGCGCAAGGTTACGTCACCGGCTGAGCCGGGCGTAACGGTGTTGCGCCAGTACGTCGGGACACCGTTGACCCAGCTCCAGCGAAGCGACGAGTATGTCGAATGAAACCCAATCACGACCTCAATGACTGATGAGGTTGTGATTTGCGGATTCGTTGTTGCGCCTGCCGTAGTCAGGTCAGAGCTCCAACGACTATTGGTGGCATCCCACCGCATGATGCTGATCGTGACGCGGTTCGGCGGGTTGTAGCAGACACCTGGTGCCGGTTGCTGCGAAGTGTTACAGCCGTTTGTACCGTCAACAAAGGCGTAGATGTCGGCCACGTTTCCGCCGATGGTCTCGAGCGTGGGGCGGAAGTGATTGCCGATGGCCGCGGTGTTATTCACGATCGTGGATGTCGTACCACCGTTGGTGACGCGCAAGTACTTGATGTACGGCCTTCCATCTACACCTGGAGCCGTGTTGTCCCAGCCCCACCTCGAACTCGAAGCTGTGTCGTAGTCACCTAGCTGCCCGGTTTGCCCGGTGGTGCTCTGCACCGGTCCGGCAAAGGCATTGATGGGAAGGCAACTAATCGCGGCCAGAGCGACGATGGCGAGCAAAAGGGTTCTGCGGACGGCGCGCATGGAAAACCTCGCTTCTCCTCCGGGCTTGGGGTCGCCCGCGATGCAACGAGTGTAGTACCAGTTCCACGACATGAAAAGGGCTAGAAGCCGAACGATCACCTGCGAAGGTGATCTAGCCCACAGAACGCAGCGACTCGAGCGCGCTCGGATTCTCGAGCGTCGAGAGGTCGCCGGGATCTTCGCCGAGCAGCACGGCGCGGACCGCGCGGCGGACGACCTTCTGGCTGCGCGTCTTCGGCAGCTCCGTCACCTGCAGGATCCGCTCGGGGCGAAAGGCCGGGCCGAGCTCGCGCTCGACGGCCTGGCGCAGGCGTGCCTCGAGCTCGTCGTCGAGCACGACGCCGTCGCGCAGGACGACGAGGCAGTGGACGGCCTCGCCCTTGACGGGGTGCGGCAGGCCCACGGTGCACGCCTCGCGCACGTCGGGATCCGCCACGAGCGCCGACTCGTACTCCGCGGGTCCGATGCGCTTGCCGGCGATGTTGATCGTGTCATCGGAGCGGCCGTGCAGGAACCAGCTGCCCTCCGCGGTCCGCGTGGCCCAATCGCCATGCGTCCAGATGTCCGGATAGCGATCCCAGTACGTCTCGAGGTAGCGGTCGGGCGCGTTCCAGAGTCCGCGCGTCATGCTCGGGAAGGGCGCCTTGATGACGAGCTCGCCGACCGCGTCGGTCAGCGACGCGCCCTCGGCGTCCAGGACATCCACGGCCATGCCGGGCATCGGGCGTCCGAGCGAGCAGGACGACAGCGACAGGGTGACGTCGCAGCCGATGATGATCGCGCCGATCTCCGTGCCGCCCGAGATGTTCATGATCGGGCGCTCGCCCTCGCCCACGACATTGAAGAGCCACTCGTACGGCTCGGGATTCCACGGCTCGCCCGTCGAGCCGAACAGGCGCAGCGTCGAGAGATCGGCGGAGCGCGGGAGCTCGTCGCCGTGGCCCTGGAGGACGCGGATCAGCGTCGGCGAGACGCCGAGGAACGTCAGGCGCTGGCGCTCGGCCAGCTGCCAGAGACGCCCCGGGTCGGGGAAGTCGGGCGCGCCGTCGAGGCACACCATCGTCACGCCGCTCGCGTGCGCGCCGATCGTGATCCACGGGCCCATGATCCAGCCCATGTCGGTGAACCACATCGCGCGATCATCAGGGCGGAGGTCGGCCACGAGGCGCGCCTCGAGCGCGAGCTTCACCAGCAGGCCGGCATGCGTGTGGACCGCACCCTTTGGCTTGCCGGTCGTGCCCGACGTGTAGCAGACGAACACGGGTGTCTCGCTGTCGACCCACGCGATGGGACAGTCGGCGCCGTCCGTGCGATCGATCAGCGTCGCGTAGTCGAGGTGGGAGTGACCCTCGCCGCCGACGATGATCACGTGCGCGACGGGCGCCAGCACGAGCGCGTCCTCGACCGTCGCACGCACCGGCACGGGCTTGCCGCGACGCATCGTCGTGTCCGACGCGACCACGGCCTTGACGTCGCAGTCTTCGAAGCGCGCGGCGATGGCCGTCGCGGAGAAGCCGGAGAAGATGGGCACCGCGATTGCGCCGATGCGCGCCGCCGCATAGACCGCGGTGACGGACTCGACGCCCATCGGCAGGACGATCGCGACGCGGTCGCCAGCGGAGACGCCGAGGTCGAGCAGCGCCTGTCCGAGGCGCCCGACCTCGTCCCACAGCTCGGCGAAGGTGCGCGTGCTCTCGGAGAGATCCTCGTGCTCGACGACGACGGCCAGGTGATCGCCACGAGTGGCGACGTGCCGGCCCACGCACGACCAGGCGAGATTGAGGCGACCGCCGTCGAACCAGGTGGCCCACGCCGCGCCGGCCGAGTCGTCGAGGACCTGCGTCCACTCCGTTTCCCAGTCGAGGTCGAGCCAGCGAGTGGCGGTGTCCCAGAAGGCGGCAGGCTCGGCGACGGAGTACGCCAGCAGCTCCTCGTAGGTGGCGAGACCGAGGTGTCGGGCGAGGGCAGTCGACTGGGCGGCGTCGATCGTCGCCGCGTCCGGGATCCACAGGTGGTCGCTCACCCGCGGAAGCGTAGGGCTACGCGTCCAGTGCCTGCGTGATTCCCTCGCCCTCGGGCCGGCGCTACTCGTCGGAGACGAGGATGCGGCGGTACTGGGCGCCGTCGCGGAGCGTGACGATCGTGCCGGGCCCGTGACCCTTGACGGCGCAGAAGTCCGTGCCGCCGGCCGACTTGAACGTACCGAGCTTCGTCTCGGCCAGGCCCTCGCCCACGACCTTCTCGCCTTCGACCGCGTTGAGGAGGTCGTCAACGTGGTCGATGCCCGTGACGTCGCTGCGCGGGACCGTGAAGGACTTGTGCATCGAAAGCAGATGCTCTTTGGTGGAGAGGTCGACCGTCACGTTCTCGTCGGTCACAGTGAGTTTCGCCATGCGGCGTACGGTACCTGACGCCGGTGTTCCGGAGGCGTATATCCAGATTCGACGAGCTCGTACGGCGTCGACCCGGGGGGCACAGGTGGCCGGTCACCCGTCGAGCCGTGGTGGCTAGGCGTCCAGTGCCTGCGTGATTCCCTCGGCATCGCGCCGGATACCGCCGCAGACGATGCCGCACAGATCCAGCACCGTGGGGTCGACGATGGCGTACGGGGTGCGCACACCATCGCGACGCCGGCCGACGATGCCGGCGCGCTGCAGGATCGCAATGTGCTTCGAGATGTTCTGCTGCGTGGTGTCGAGCTGCTCAGCGAGCTCGCCAACCGTCAGCTCGCCGTCGCGCAGGAGATCGAGCATGCGAATGCGCATCGGCTCGCCGAGCGCGCGGAAGCGATTGGCGACGATCTCGATGACGAGCGGCGGAAGCGGATGGGGGACGTTCGCTGCAGTGGCCATAGGTCGACTTTACCACCAATCAGTTGTAGAGTTGTGATAACGATGACGTTGGGGAAGTATCCCAGACGTCGCCCCACCACCACGAGCACCGGCACCCTCCGCCGGGCGGCAAGGAGAACCCCATGGGTCTGTTCGGCAGCAAGCATCCCTCGATCGACGTCAACGAGGCCAACCGCCGAGCCCTGGCGGGCGAGGTCGTACTCGTCGACGTGCGCGAGCAGAACGAATGGAAAAGCGGTCACGCACCGATGGCCAAGCACATTCCCGCCGGCCAGCTGTCGGCCAAGCTGCCCGAACTGGCAAAGCTCGGCAAGCCGATCGCCTTCATCTGCCTATCGGGTGGTCGCAGCGGCGGCGCCTGCGGCGTGGCGAGCAAGGCGGGCCTCAACGTCCTCAACGTGAAGGGCGGCATGGGCGCCTGGTCGAGCGCCGGCCTGCCCGTCACGCGCTAGTCCTCGACGAACGTCCAACCGGACAGCTGGTCGAGCGTCACGCGAATGATCGCGCGGTGCTCGGCCCGGCTCTCCTCATACGCGGGCACCAGCCACGGCATGACGTAGCGCCGGATGATCGCGGCGCGCTCCGCGGTGACGTCGATGTCATCGTCATCACCGAGCACGACCGCCGGTCCGGCGCCCATCACCCCGCGCAGCGGAAACGTCACCTCGGCCACGCTGAACGACAGGTGGCCGCTCTGCCGGACGCGCTGCACCCACTTGCGGTGATGGCCAGTCCAGATCAACAGGTCATCCGCCTTGTCGATGCGGAACCAGACCGGCACGGTCGCCGTCCGGCCGTTCGGTCGCACGGTGCTGACATGGGCGATCTGCGCCGGCCAGCTGCGGAGGAAGTCGAGCGTCTGAGCGCGAGAAAAATCAGCCATGCGGCAAGCCTACCCAGCGGGTGCCCTGCTGGCCGGCGTCGTCATGCGATAGTGCCGTCGTGGCGCACGGTGCCTCTCACTCGTTCGGCCGAGGTGTGCCGGGCTGTCTGCGCGAGCGATCGTTCCGCCTCCTGCTGATCGGGCAGGCGAGTTCCATCATTGGCGACTCGATCTCGCTGATCGCACTGCCGTTCGCGATTCTCGGGATGGGCGGCTCGGTCGGTCAGGTCGGTCTCGTCCTCGCGGCGCGTGCTGTGCCCAACGCGATCTTCCTGCTGGTCGGAGGCGTCTGGGCTGATCGCCTGCCACGGCGACTCGTGATGCTTGCCAGCGACCTCGTTCGCGGGGTGATCATGGTGGCCGTCTTCATCGTGCTCGTCAGCGACGCCGGGTCGATCTGGGCGCTTGTCGTGCTGATGGCGTTGTACGGCGTCGGCGAGGCGTTCTTCCGTCCAGCGCTGAGCGGGATCATCCCGCAGACGGTCTCGGCGGCACGGCTGCAAGAGGCGTACGGCTTGCTGTCGACGACGCCGGCACTCGGGATCGCCGTCGGCGGTGCCATCGGCGGTGCGCTGGTCGCGATCGTCAGCCCTGCCGGCGCGATCGCCTTCGATGCCCTCACGTTCGGCGTCAGCGCCTTGTGCCTTGCCTTCATGCGGACGAAGGGGGAGCCGACCCCGTGGAAGAACCGCACGTTCCGCAAGGACCTCGGCGAGGGCTGGACGGCGTTCTCGTCGCGCCGCTGGCTCGTCGTGGTCGTGATCGGCGAGGTGCTCTATGCGTTGTTCGTGATGCCCTCGATCTACGCAGTCGGGCCGGCGATCGCCGAGGAGAAGCTGAACGGCGCGACGTCATGGGCCATCGTGGTGTCGGGCTTCGGCATCGGATTCCTGATCGGTGGGCTGACGGCGATGCGGCTGCGCCCTCAGCGTCCGCTCGTCCTCGGGTACATCCTCTGCATTCCCTTTGCCTTCTTCTTCATCGCGATGGCGCTGGCGCCGCCGATCATCGTGTTGCTGCTCGCCGCGATCATGGCGGGCTCCGTCATCTCGATCTCCGGGACGCTGCTCGAGACGACGATCACGCGCGAGGTGGAGCCCGAACTGCGCTCGCGCGTCGGCTCGTTCCGAACCCTCGGCAGCGTGGCGATGCTCCCGGTCGGCATGCTCCTGGTGGGCCCCATCACCGGGGCATTCACGAATACGGGAGCAGAGTTCATCGCCTTCGCAGCGGTGCTGGTGAACGCGGGCATCGTGCTCGGGACGCCCAGCGTGCGGAGGCTGCGCGCTACCTACCCGGACCCCGCTGCGGACTCAGCTGATGCCGAGCCGAGCGACGGGCTGCCGCCCGTGGAGTCGGTGATCTGATGGACAAGCAGTCGCTGCGGCGCGACATCCGTGCGCGGCGGCGTGCGCGCTCGGAGGCCGAGCTGGCGGCATGGGGTGTGCTGCTCGCCGCGCACGTGGCGAGCATTCCGGGGCAGACGGTGACGGCGTTTGTGGGTGCGGGCGGCGAGGTGCCGACCGTGCCGCTGCTCGACGCGCTGGTCAGCGACGGTCGCCGCGTGCTGCTTCCGGTGACGCTTGGCGACATGGACCTCGATTGGGCCGAGTACACCGGCGCTGCCGATCTCGCGCCCGCCGCCTTCGGGCTGCTCGAGCCGACGGCACCGCGGCTGGGGCTCGACGCCATTGCCGCCGCCGACACGATCCTCGCGCCGGCGCTCGCGATCGATCGTCGTGGCCATCGACTCGGTCAGGGTGGGGGATGCTACGACCGCTCGTTGCCGCGCGCGTCGGGTGACGTGATTGCGGTGGTGGCCGACGACGAGCTCGTCGAAGCCGTCCCCACCGAGCCGCACGATCGTCCCGTCGACGCGGTCTTGACGCCGTCGGCTGGCCTCATGCGCTTTCCGCGCGCCTGAGCACGCTGCGCTGCGCAGCTCGGTACGCCTGTGCGCCTGACTGCCACACCCATACGCATCGCGTCTCGCGCAAACTGACACTTCCATGCGCTGCCGGGCAGCGCATGCACTCACGCGCCACGAATCTGCGCAACGTGCGGACGCGAGAGCGCGGTGCGAGAGATGGCACACGTAACCATGCGCCTTCCGAGCCCTCGCGCATGACACGGTGGGCCCGGGCCCATCGTGTCATGCCGGAAGCCCCCTGATTTGCAGGGGCATTGCGGTTGTGACGAAGGTGGCGCACGCAGCCATGCGGGATTGCGGCCTGCGTGGCCGGACACGATGGGCCCGGGCCCATCGTGTCCGGCGTGCGAGTCGGCGTAGTGGGCTGCTCTGGTGGGGGTGGCAGGCTGCTGCCGGTAGGCTCCGCCCATGGCCGACCTTGGCGAGCACGGTGTCCGCAGTCCGGAGCAGGAGGCGCTGTTCGCGCAGCTGAAGGAGCAGCGGGGCCGGCTCGATGGGCTCTACGGGACGCTCGTGCTGCACCCCGAGTTGGCCGACGTGATGCTGGAGATCGGACGCTTCTACCGCACGGCTGCGACGGTGCCGGACCGCTATCGCGAGGCAGCGACGCTCGCCGTGGCGAACGAGACGACGTGTGCGTACGTCTGGACGAAGCACGAGCCGACGGCACGTGCCAGCGGGATGACGCAAGCGGCAATCGACGCGCTGCGTGGTGGCCGGTACGACGATGCGGCCCTGAACGCGGACGAGCACGACGCCGTCGCGGTGGCGCTCGAAGCGCTTGCGCTGCGCTCCATCCCGACCGCCCTGCAGGAGCGTGTCATCACGAGCTGGGGCGTCGAGGGGCTGCTCGAGCTCTGCATCCTCGCCGGCACGTACCGCATGATCGCGGGCTACCTCGCGGCGATCGACGTCCCGCTACCCGCCGACGGACGCGACCCGTGGGGGCTCGATCCGGGACCGGGACTCGGCGGCGCGTAGACCTAGACCGGCGGGCGGCGATCCGCCCACGGACGCACCGCCTCAACCGCAGCACCGATCCGCAGCGCAACATCGTCACGATCCTTGCGCGTGACGATCTGCAGCCCGACCGGCAGGCCCTCATCAGACCAGCCAGCCGGCACGCTCAGCGCCGGACACGGACTCGTGAAGTTGAACTGGCTCGTCATGTCGAGCGCGTAGTAGCGCCCGTCCTCCTCGGTCCGGTAGTGCGCGTACTCGTCCGTGTCGACCGGCAGCGGCAGCTGCGCCATCGTCGGACAGAGGAACGCGTCGAAATCACGGTGGACCGCCGCGAGCTGCTCCCACGCGCGCTGCCGCACCAGCTCCAAGCGCTTGAACGTGACGGCATCCAGCTTGAGGCCATGCTCGATCAGACGCCGGACCGTCGGATCCATCCGGTCGCCGAACTCGGGTAGCGTGTCGCCGAACCACGCGGCGAGATAGACGCTCCAATGCTCGCCCCAGGCATCGGCCACCTCGCGCGTCCAGCCCAGCTCGACCTCCTCGACGATCGCGCCCGCCTCGGCGAGAGCCGCCACCGCGGCGCGCACCTCGCGCTCGACCTGCGGGTCGACGACGTAATCACCGAGATCCATATCGAGCGCGAGGCGCAGCCCGCGCACGTCGCTGGGAATCGGCGTCGTCCAATCCAGCGTCGCAGTCAGCGAGAGCGCATCGCGATCGTCATAGCCCGACGCGGCGAGCAGGAACAGCCGCGCATCGTCGATCGTGCGCGCGAGCGGACCGAAGTGGTGAATCGTGTCCCAGCTCGACGGGACGACATCGAGTGGGATGCGACCAAACGCGGGCTTGAGGCCGACCAGACCGCAGTAGCTCGCCGGAATCCGCACGGAGCCGCCCATGTCGGTGCCCTCGGCCAGCGGCACGCAGCCGGTGGCGACCGCCACAGCCGACCCACCCGACGACCCGCCCGGATTGAGCGCCGGATTCCACGGATTGCGGGTCGGGCCCCAGAGCGGGCTGCGCGTGAAGCTCGAGTACGCGAACTCGGGCGTCGTCGTCTTGCCGACCACGATCGCGCCCGCAGCGCGCAGTCGCTCCACGATGACGCTGTCGTAGTCGGGCACGTGATGCTCGTGCGAGTAGGACCCGAGCGTGGTCCGGTCGCCCTTGGTCGCGGTGAGATCCTTGATCGCGATCGGCACGCCGTGCAGCGGACCGAGTGGTGCGCCAGCCGCAACCGCCTGCTCGGCGACACGGGCCTGCTCCAGCGCGCGCTCCGGGAAGGTGAAGCAGAAGCAGTTGAGCTGGGGATTGACCTCCGCGATGCGATCGAGCGAGCTCTGCACCACGGCAACCGGCGAGAGGTCACCGCTCGCGATCCGCGCAGCCTGCTCGGCCGCTGACAGCTTCCAGATCACATCACCCATGCGGGAAACCGTAGCGTGGTCGCAGCCGCGTCGATGATGACGTCATGGGCTAGGGTTGTCGCATGAGCGTCGCCCAGGTAGCCGCTACGCAGGAGCAGGTGCTCTACCGGCATCGTCGTCGGCCACCGGCCATTCACTTCGGCGTCGTCGGGGCGGGGTTCCTCCTGCTTGGAGCGTTCGCCGCGTCGAACCCGCTCGTGCAGGTCGCGCTGGTCCTCGCGGCGGTGGCGGCAGTTGCGCTCGGCTGGCTCGGGCGCGAGCGCCTCTGGGTCGAGGATCAGCTGATCACCGAGACGGCGGCCGTGATCGTGCACGCCGATGGTGCGCGGTACGACCTCGCGTTCGCCGACGTCGCGCGCGTCGCGGCGCGCCGTAACACCATCGCCTTCGTTCGCGGCGACGGCGCCGAGTTGCGGTTCAATCGCAATCCGCATGCGAAGAAGGTGCGCCTCGCAGTGAACGCGGTGGCTCCGACGCTGGACTGGGTCGATGAGGTCGATCCTGCCTGTGACACGTGAGGGATCAAGTGGTAGCCGGCCCGTGCGGCCGGCCAGCACACGAGGCGCGTGGGGTCGGCCGAGTGGTCCCGTTGATAGCGTGACGCCCATGTCTGCCGCCACTCTTCGCCTCGCCGTCGTTCCCCGCACCGGGCTTCTTGCCGATGTGCTGCTGATCGCGGGTGGCGCCCTATTCCTCGCGCTCTGCGCACAGATCTCGTTCGCACTCCCATTCACGCCGGTGCCGCTGACGCTGCAGACATTCGGCGTGCTGCTGATTGGCGCCTCGTACGGCGCTGCTCGTGGTGGGCTGACGGCGGCGGTCTACGTGCTGATGGGCGTCGTCGGACTGCCGGTCTATGCAGATCGCTCGCACGGACTCGATGTCGTGCTGGGTGCCACGGGCGGCTACCTGCTCGGCTTCATCGCCGCCGCGATCGTCGTCGGCTGGCTTGCCCAGCGCCAGTGGGACCGCCGGTTCGCATCGGCCGTCACCGCGATGCTGACGGGCACCGTGATCATCTACGCGGTCGGGCTCGTGTGGCTGCAGCAGAGCCAGGGCCTCGACCTCGCGACGACGCTCGAGTACGGCCTCTACCCGTTCGTCCCCGGCGATCTCCTGAAGCTCTACCTGGCGGGGGCACTGCTGCCGGGTGCGTGGCGTCTCGTGTCGCGCCTGCGCGGGTAGGCGCGCAGCTCTGCGGGTACGGGAAACACCTGTACCCTCCCGATCGTGAGCACCTTGCCTGCCTCCACTGAGGTCGTCGTGATCGGCGGCGGCGCCGTGGGGCTGAGTGCCGCCTACGTGCTAGCGCAGCGGGGCGTGGCGACGACGGTGCTCGAGCGTGACCGCATCGGCAGCGGTGCATCCGCGGGTACGGCCTGCATGATCACGCCGAGTCACTCCGACCGCACGGCGTCGCCGGCGTCGCTCAGGCACGGGCTGCGGTTTCTGCTCGACCCGAAGGCGCCGCTCAAGCTGCGCCCCCGACCGAGCGAGCTCGCCTGGGTGGCGCGCTTCACCGCGGCCTCGTTGAGCGAGGAGCGGGCGGAGGAGGGGACGCAGCTGTTGCGCGAGCTCGCGATCCGCAGCACGCAGCTGCATCGCGAGTGGAGCGAGGCGCTGGGGACGGGGCTCGAGATGAACGGGACGCTCAACCTCTGGTCCGGGCCGGGAGCGGAGGCGAAGCGCGATGCGGTCGTGGCAGAGGCGCGGCATGGTGGGCTTGAGATCGAGGCGCTCGATGCGGCTCAGATCGCGGCGCTCGAGCCGTCGGTCCGTGGTGCGACGCACGGCGCGCTGGCGCCGGGTGATGGCCACGTCGACTCGCTGCGCTTCACGGAGTGCGTGGCGGAGGGGGCACGGGCGCATGGCGCGTGTGTGGTCGAAGCTGTGGAGGTGCTGCGCATCGACCGCTCGGGCGTCCGCATCCGTCTCACCACGACGCAGGGGATGGTCGAGTGCGAGCGGGTCGTGATCGCCGCGGGTGTCTGGTCGCGCCGCTTCGCGGACGACGTGGGTGCTTCGCTGCCGATCACGCCTGCGAAGGGGTACCACGTCGAGTTCGACGATGCGGTCTCCGACGCGCAGCGGCCGATTTACTTCTCGGAGGCGCACTGTGTGGCGACGCCGCTCGCTGGTCGCCTGCGGATCGCGGGCACGCTCGAGATCGGCACGGATCCGGAGACGGTCGACATGCGCCGGGTCGATGCGTTGTGCGAGGCGGGCCAGCGGCACCTCACCGGCTTGCCGTCAGCACCAACGCAGATCTGGATGGGGCAGCGGCCGCTGAGCGCCGATTCGATGCCGTTGATCGGCCCGTTGCCGAGCGACCCGCGCGTGATCATCGCCGCTGGTCATGGCACCCTCGGGATCACCCTCGCGCCCGTGACGGGTGAGCTCGTGGCCGATTGCATCACGGGCGATGCCGACGCGACTGATCCATTGCTCGACCCGAGCCGCTTCCGCTGATCCCACTCCGCGATTGATCGGCAGGGGCTTCCCAGCCGGATCGACGTCGCATCTAGATCTCGTTGACGTAGCTGTTGTCGATCTCCTGCTCCAGCTCGTCGACGTCGAGTCCCGGTTGGGCGACATGGTCGGCCCAGATCTGGGCGGGGCGTGCGAGCCCGCTCGCGTCGGGCCACGTCGTCGGCTGCCAGAGCCCGGAGCGGATGAACGCCTTCGCGCAGTGCAGAAACGCCGTCTCGACGGTGACGCCGATGGCCAGACGCGCCGGGGCGCCGCCGGTCTGGAGACCCTCGAGCATGGCGGGGTCACGCGTCACGCACGCCGTGCCGCGGATGCGCAGCGTCTCCGAGACGCCGGGGATCATGAACAGCAGTCCGACTCGACCGCCGGAGACGATCCGGTGGAGGATGTCGCAGGTGTGGTTTCCGGTGGCATCCGGAACCAGCAGGCGGCGGTCATCGACCACGCGCACGAAGCCGGGCGGTCCGCCGCGTGGCGACACGTCGGTCGTGCCGTGGTCGTCTGCCGCGGCGATGGCGACGAAGGGCGACAGCGCGATGATCGCGCGGCAGTGCTCATCGAGGCGGTCGATGCTCTTGTTCCTGACGAGCTCGGCTGGCGGACCGTAGACCGCTTGGAGCTCTTCCGCGGAGGTGATCTGATCAGGGAAGTCGTCCATGCGGCAAGTCTAGTGACTGCAGTTGGAGAGCGGGTCTCGCCCGCAGCAACGGCGTGCCGCGACGGCGTTCGGCGTGGGATCTGGCTCCCAACCGAATCTGATCGACTGCTACCGCCGACCGAGCACGTGCATCGCGGCGCTGCGGCCGGCGATGCCGGAGACCGCACCGCCGCGGCGGGCACCGGAGCCGCACAGCAGCACGTGGTCGTGCGGCGTGGCGACGCCCCACGTGCCGACCTCCTCGGGCGACTCCGCCCATGGCCACTGCAGGTCGCGGTGGAAGATGTTGCCGCCGGGCAGGCCGAGCGACTCCTCGAGATCGAGTGGGCACTTGGCCTCGATGCAGGGGCGCCCGTCCTGGTCGAGCGCGACGACGTCGAGCAGCGGCTCGGCGAGGTGTGCCTCGAAGCCGGCGATCGTGCGCTCGAGGTACTCGGCGGTGATGCCCTTCGGGTCGGCCTCGAACAGGGTGTTCGGTGCGTGCAGGCCGAACAGTGTCAGCGTCTGGTAGCCCTTCGCCTGCAGCTCGGCGGACAGGATGGAGGGATCGGTCAGCGTGTGGCAGTAGAGCTCGCTGGGCGGCTTCGTCGGCAGGCGGCCGCTCTTGGCCTCGCGGTAGGCGGTCTCGAGTTCGGCGTAGCCCTCGTCGACGTGGAAGGTGCCGGCGAAGGCCTCCTTCGGGTCGCGGCCGCTCTTCAACTTCGGCAGGCGCGTCAGCACCATGTTGACCTTCAGCTGGGGACCGATCGGCTTCGGCAGCGGCGGCTCGTCGCCCATCAGGCGGGCGAGCACTGTCGGCGCCACGTTGGCGAGGATGGTCGAGGCGTGCGTGGTGTGCTCGCCGTTCGCGTCGCGCCACGTCACCTCGGCGCCGTCGGGCGTCTCGCGGACGGCGATGACGTCGGCGCCGGTGAGGATCTCCGCTCCGGCCTTGCGTGCGGCGCGATCCAGTGCGCCCGAGACGGCGCCCATGCCGCCGGCGGGGACCTTCCAGTCGCCCGTGCCGTCGCCCACGACGTGGTAGAGGAAGCACCGGTTCTGCTGCAGCGACGGATCGTTGGCGCTGGCGAACGTGCCGATCAGGGCGTCGGTGAGGACGACGCCGCGCAGCAGGTCGTCATCGATCGACCGCTCGATCCACTCGCCCAGCGGGCGCTCCGCGAAGGCGTCCCAGACGTGGGGGATGTCGCTGAACAGCGCACGCGCCTCGTCCTTGGAGGGCAGGGTGCCGAGCAGCGTCGGCGCCAGCCGCGTGGCGATCTCCTGCGCGTCGGCATAGAACGCCTGCCACTGCTGCCATGCCGTGTCGGTACCGGTCAACGAGCGCATCGACAGTGCGGTCGTCGCGTCGTGACGGGCGGCGAGCAGCCCCGTGTCGCGGCCGTCGCGGTGCGTCGGCGTGTACGACGAGACCTCGCGGGTGCGCAGGTCGAGGTCGAGGTCGAGCTCGCGGATCAGCTCGCGGGGCATCAGCGAGACGAGATACGCGTACCGCGAGACGCGCACGTCAACGCCCTTGAACGGGCGTTCCGAGACGGCGGCGCCGCCGGTCTCATCGAGGCGCTCGAGCACGAGTACGCGGCGGCCGGCGAGGCCCAGGTAGGCAGCGGCGGTCAGGCCGTTGTGGCCACCGCCGACGATCACGACGTCGTACGACATGGCTGCACCGTATCCGCTCCCGCCGTGTGTGTGCGCACCCGACACAGGTGATGCGCGAAGTCGGTGAGACGGGAACTGCCCATCGCCCTTCCCTAAAGGCTCAAGGTCTGTACCATTAGCGCCTGTGCCGGTGGGGATGCCCGTCGCGCGCGCCGACTACACGTGCTGGAGGCCCGAAGATGTGCGGAATCGTGGGACTGTTCGCCAAGACCCCTGAGGTCGAGGCGAACCTGGGGGCGCTGCTGGCGCCCATGCTCCATGAGATGAGCGATCGCGGTCCGGATAGTGCCGGCGTCGCCTTCTATCGCAGCGCCGTTGCCGCGGGCCAGACCAAGCTGACGCTGCAGCACGACGACGACCAGTACGACTGGGAGGTGCTGCGCTCGGCCATGCAGGATGCGTTCGGCGCCGAGCCGTCGATCGAGCGCCGCGCCAACCACGCCGTCGTCGTCGCGCACGCCGATGCCGCACCGGTGGAGGCCTGGGTCGAGGAGTTCTTCCCCGAGGTCAAGATCATGAGCGCCGGCGAGGCGATCGAGATCTACAAGGAGACGGGCCGCCCCGAGAAGTTCATCGAGGCGTTCGACATCAAGACCCTGAACGGCACGCACGCGCTGGGGCATACGCGCATGGCGACCGAGTCGAAGGTGACGACCGCCGGTTCGCATCCGTTCTCGACCGGGCTCGACCTCTGCCTCGTGCACAACGGCTCGCTGTCGAACCACAACGGCCTGCGGCGCATGCTGCGCAGCGAGGGCATCCGCTTCCAGACGGAGAACGACACCGAGGTCGCGGCGGGCTACATGATGTGGCGCCAGCGCGAGGGCGACTCCATGCAGGCGATGATGGACAACGCCTTCGAGGATCTGGATGGCTTCTACACGTTCCTGATCGGCACGCGCGACGGCTTCGCCGTGGTGCGCGATCCGATCGCGTGCAAGCCGGCCGTGATCGCGGAGACGGAGGAGTGGGTGGCGATGTCGTCCGAGTACCGGTCGATCGCGACGCTGCCGGGCGCCGAGTCGGCGAAGACGTGGGAGCCCGCGCCCGCGACGATCTACGCGTGGGAGAAGGAGAAGGTCTGATGACGACTGCGACCGACATCGAGGTCGTCGACCTCGCCGTCACGCCGCTGCGCGAGCTGAACCAGCGGCTGCATGACGCCAAGAACGGCGATGGCCCCACGAGCTGGAAGATCATCAACCCGAACGGCACGCACGCGCTGGCGGTCGGCATCGACGCGGAGCTCGACGTGCTGATCGAGGGCCACACGGGCTACTACACGGCTGGGATGAACAAGCACGCCAACGTGACGATCAACGGCAATGCCGGTGTCGGCGTCGGCGAGAACATCATGAGCGGCCGCATTCACATCACGGGCAACGCCTCGCAGGCGTGCGCGGCGACGGGTCGCGGCGGCCTCGTGGTCGTCGATGGCGATGCCTCCGCGCGCTGCGGCATCTCGATGAAGGGCGTCGAGATCGTGGTGAAGGGCGACATCGGCCATATGAGCGCGTTCATGGCGCAGTCCGGCACGCTCGTCGTGTGCGGCGACGCCGGCGATGCGCTCGGCGACTCCATCTACGAGACGCACATCTACGTGCGGGGCTCCGTCAAGGGCCTCGGCGCGGACTGCATCGAGAAGGAGCTGAAGGACTTCCATCGCGAGGAGCTCGGGCGCCTGCTCGAGGCCGCCGGTGCTGATGCGAAGGTCGACGACTTCAAGCGCTACGGCTCGGCCCGCCAGCTCTACACCTTCAACATCGACAACGCCGGCGCGTACTAGGGAGCTGACGATGACTGATTTCGATCCCACTGGTGCGAACGGCACGAACTGGCAGCCGGGGCTCAAGGAGTCCTACATCTTCGACCGCAACACGATCCACGAGATCCGTCGTGCGGCGAGCCAGGGCATCTACGACATCCGCGGCTTCGGCGCCAAGCGCAAGCTGCCGCACTTCGACGACCTGCTCTTCCTCGGAGCGTCGATGTCGCGCTACCCCCTCGAGGGCTATCGCGAGCGGTGCTCGACCGACGTCGTGCTCGGCACGCGCTTCGCGAAGAAGCCGATCCACCTGAAGATCCCCATCACGATCGCGGGCATGAGCTTCGGTGCGCTGTCGGGTCCGGCCAAGGAGGCACTCGGGCGTGGCGCCACGATGGCGGGCACGTCGACGACCACGGGCGACGGCGGCATGACGGAGGAGGAGCGCGGGCATTCCGAGATCCTCGTCTACCAGCTGCTGCCCTCGCGCTACGGCATGAACCCCGACGATCTGCGTCGTGCCGACGCGATCGAGGTCGTCGTCGGCCAGGGCGCGAAGCCCGGCGGCGGCGGCATGCTGCTCGGTCAGAAGATCTCGGATCGCGTTGCCGAGATGCGCAATCTGCCGAAGGGCATCGACCAGCGCTCCGCGTGTCGCCACCCCGACTGGACAGGGCCGGACGATCTCGAGATCAAGATCCAGGAGCTTCGCGAGATCACCGATTGGGAGAAGCCGATCTACATCAAGATCGGTGCGAGCCGCCCCTACTACGACACGCAGTTGGCGGTGAAGTCCGGTGCCGACGTGATCGTGCTCGACGGCATGCAGGGCGGCACGGCCGCCACGCAGGACGTGTTCATCGAGCACGTCGGCCTGCCGACGCTCGCGTGCATCCGTCAAGCCGTGACGGCTCTGCAGGAGATGGGCATGCACCGCGAGGTGCAGCTGATCGTCTCCGGCGGCATCCGCAACGGCGCCGACGCCGCCAAGGCGCTCGCGCTCGGCGCGGATGCGGTGTCGGTCGGCGTCGCGGCGATGATCGCGCTCGGTGACAACGATCCGGCTTACGCCGACGAGTACGCGAAGATCGGCTCGGCCGCGGGCTTCTACGACGACTGGCACGAGGGCAAGGACCCCACGGGCATCTCGACGCAGGATCCGGAGCTCGCCGCGCGCTTCGACCCGGAGCAGGGTGGACGTCGGCTCAACAACTACCTGAAGACGATGACGCTCGAGATCCAGACGCTCGCGCGCGCCGCGGGCAAGAGCAACATCCACAACCTCGAGCCCGAGGACCTCGTGGCGCTGACGATCGAGTCGGCCGCAATGGCGCAGGTGCCGCTGGCCGGCACCGACTGGATTCCCGGGCAGTCGGGTGGAGGCCTCTAGGCCTCGACTCGACTGGGCGTGGATGTTCCAAAGGGGTCAGAC
>JBILWG010000193.1:0-3658 GCA_044369995.1 Gaiellales bacterium
GACATCCAGGTGCAAGGCCGACGAGCTGGAGCAGGGTCGATGTTCCAAACGGGTCTGACCCCTTTGGAACATCCACGTGGGCGCTAGCCCGCGTACGGGTTGCTCGGCGGCTGCGCCGGTTCGTACTCGACGACCTGCAGGGTCGGAATGCCGTCCGGGGCGCCCGCGCTGCGGACCCAGTGGCCGGTCAGCGTCACCCACGTGTCGGCCTCGAGCGGCGGGCCGCCACGCGCGACGACGCGGTAGGCGGTGGCGTCGGCGGCACAGCACGACACGACGAAGCGCGTCAGCCACCACGGGCCGTCGGGGTTGGGCGTGACGAAGCCGACGAGGCGAACCTCGCGCCCGGCCAGCGTGCTGCCGCCATCGGAGCGGGCGCGGTCCACGAACTCGGGGACCTCGAGGTCGACGGGCTCGGCGGCAGGCAGCGGGGCGAAGGACTGCGAGATCGGCGCAGTACCGCCCGCTCCGCGTGTTGCCGAGAACGCACCGAGCGGTGACGGTGCGACGGTCAGGACGACGACGAGCGGGAGGGCGAGGAGCAGCGCAGCACGCGGCTCGGCGTGGTCGTGCCCGTGGAAGTGCCCGTGGTCGTGGCCATGGTGCGGCTGATCGCCGTGGTCGTGCAGCGCGTCCGGGTCGCCGGCTGCCCACGCATCCTTGGCGATGAAAAGGATCATCAGCGCCAGCACCGCGGCGGCGGCGATCAGCGCGGGGAGGAAGCCGGGCTTCACGTAGTAGACGTACTCGCCACGCACGAGCAGGCGCAGCACCAGCCCGAGCATCGCGGCCAGCAGGATGATCTGCACGGTGCGCGTCACAGCAGCGCCCAGCCCACGATGACGCTGGCGACGAGCGCGCAGACGAAGGCCGTCGGTGCGAAGCGCAGTGCGAAGCCGCGGCCGAAGATGCCGGCCTGCATCGCCACGAGCTTCAGGTCGACCATCGGCCCGACGACCATGAAGGCGAGCTGCGCGGTGGGGCTGAATTGCGTGAAGCTCGCCGCGACGAAGGCGTCGGCCTCGCTGCAGATGCACATCACCACGGCCAGCAGTGCGAGCACGAGCACGCCGAGGATGATCTGCTCGGCGAGCGAGTCGACCCAGCTGGCGGGCAGCACCACGTTGATCACCGCGGAGATCAGGCCGCCGACGACGAGGTAGCCCCCGGCGTGCAGGAAGTCGTGCACGACTCCGTTGCGGAACGTCACCCAGCGGGCGTCGTCGCGGCTGACCGCGCGGGTCGGCAGGCGGATCCACTCGCTGCGTCCGAACGCAACCCACAGCCAGCCGACGACCATCGCCGCACCGAGTGAGGCCAGGAGTCGCGCTAGTGCCATGCGGTGATCGTTCGGGAACGCCACCCACGTCGCGCCAAGCACGATCGGGTTGACAGCCGGCGCGGCGAGCAGGAAGGTGAGAGCGGCGGCGGGCGTGACGCCTTTGCGCATCAGGCCGCTCGCGACCGGCACGGAGGCGCACTCGCAGCCGGGCAGCAGAATGCCGGCCGCGCCCGCGACGGGTACGGCGAGCGTGCGGTTGCGCGGCAGCGCGCGCTCGGCGAGATCAGCGGGCACGAACGCGACGATCGCGGCCGAGAGGAGCACGCCGAGCACGAGAAACGGGAGCGCCTGCACGACGATCGACAGGAACACGGTCGCGAAGGCCGCCACGCCGGCCGAGGCGGACCAGCCGGTCAGGCGCGACCCTGCGACGACCGCGACGGCCGCGATCAGGAGGAGGAGCGGCAGCGCCAGTTCGCGGCGGGGACCGCCGCCCGCGTGCGGATCAGGGGCGCGGTGCATGCCCGGATCGTACGACGACGGGTAGCAGGCCTCTCGCTGCGTGCCGCGCTCGCGCGGACGCTAGGCTACGCGCATGATCACCCTCTACGGCATCCCCGGTACCGCGACCACCGCTCCGCACATGGTTCTGGAGGAACTCGGTGCGCTGTACGAGCTCGTGCTCGTCGAGCGCACCGATGACGGCGTGCCCACTGCGCCTCCCGGCTACCTCGAGATGAGCCCGTTCGGCAAGGTGCCGGTACTCAAGCACAACGAGCTGGTGCTGACCGAGTCGGCCGCGATCTGCCTGCATCTCGCCGACGCGTTTCCCGATCACGAGCTGATGCCGAAGGTCGGGACCGAGGAGCGCTCGCAGGCCATGCGCTGGCTGATGTTCCTCACGAACACGGTGCAGCCGGCCTACCTGCGGTACTTCTACTCCGCGCGTCACACGATCGACGCGCAGGGTGCCGACGCCGTGCAGGCCGCGGCGGTCGTCGAGCTGACGGCGTTGCGTGACGAGGTCGCTCGCACCCTCGGCGCAGGTCCCTTCATCCTCGGCGCGTCGTTCAGCGTCGTCGACTGCTACCTCGCGATGCTCGCGTCGTGGTCGAGTGATATGCCGGCCGCTGCTTCCTGGTGGAGCGTGCCTGCCATCGCCGCGCATTACGACGCGGTGCTGGCCCGCCCCGGCTGCCGCAAGGCCGTCGAGGACGAGGGCGGCTCGCTCAGCGCGGGGTGAGCCTTCGGTGAAGTGCGAGGGATTTCGCGCTCCGGCGCGTACCCTGTGCAGGGATGAGCGCCTATTTTGAGACATCGCGGGCGTGGTACGTCCGCGTGCCCGTGGTGTGGCGCGAGGCCTGCCTCTCGGCGCTGATCTGCCTGGCCGGGGCGCTCGCGGTCACGAACCTGCTGCCGCTGCCCGATGATGCGTCGGCGCATCTGTACCGCGCGCTGCTCGTGGAGCGCGACGCGGTGCTGTGGGACAACTTCTGGTACAGCGGCGACTACCCGCTGATCTCGTACTCGCTGCTGGTGTATCTGCCGCAGGAGCTGATCGGGCCAGCGACGCTCGCGCTCCTGTCGGTCGTGGGCTCGGCGGCGCTGTTCGCCGTGCTCGTGGTGCAGCGGTGGGGCGAGCGTGCCGCGTGGGGTGCGCGTGCCTTCGGCCTGCTGGCCCTCGGGCCGCTCTTCACCGGCGGCTACGCGTACGCGATCGGCGCCGCGGCGATGCTGGCCTGCCTGATCGCGTTGCAGCACCATCGGCACGTGATCGGCGGCGTGCTGGGCGCCGTCACGCTCGGGCTCAGCCCGCTGGCGTTCGTCTTCCTCGCGCTGATCCTGACGGCCGTCTGGCTCGAGCATCGGCGGCTCGATCCGCGGACGTTCGTGATCGGCGCGTGGCTGGCGGCGCTGGTGATCGTGCAGGCGGCGATCGGGTTCTTCTTCCCGACCGAGGGCGTCTATCCGTTCCTGATCGGCCATCTCGTCGCGGTGCTGGTCGTATCGGTGCTCGGTGTCGCACTTGCGCGGCGCGGCCCCCAGACGCACCTGATCATGTGGCTGCTGATCGTCTGGGCGGTGGGCGCGCTGCTGCTCTACGCGATCCCCACGCCGGTGGGCGACAACCTGGCGCGCCTGCGCTACTTCGTCTTCCCGATGCTCGTGGTCGCGGCCGGTGTGCAGCGCTGGCGGCCGAAGCTGCTCGTCGCACTCGCGCTGATCGCCTCGTTCTCGTACGGCGCCCTGCCCGACCTCTACGACGCGGTCACCCGCAACGATTCGCGTCCCACGCAATCCGCGTTCTGGCAGCCGGCGGTCGCCTTCCTCGATCAGCACCAGTCGCCCGACTACCGCGTCGAGGTCGTGCAGACG
>JBILWG010000069.1:0-9530 GCA_044369995.1 Gaiellales bacterium
ATCCGAGTGGGGCCACGACTTCCGGCCCGACTACGGCCGTCTGGCGCAGGTGCGCGAGCAGATCAGGCCGACTGCCGTGATGGCCCTGACGGCCACCGCCACGACCCCCACGGGCATCGACATCATTCGTCGCCTAGCCATGAACGACCCCGTTGAGGTCCACACCGGTTTCGATCGCCCCAACCTCACGTTCGACGCCATCGAGGCCAGCGGCAAGGCACGCCGCCTGCAACTGCTCGAGGACGGCCTCCGCGACCCCGCGATGCTGCCCGCGATCGTCTACGTGCGCACCCGCAAGGACAGCGAGATGGTCGCCGAGGAGCTCGCCGCAATCGGGTTGCCGGCCGAGGCGTACCACGCGGGTCTGAGCCGCGATGATCGCCAGCGCCGTCAGGACCGCTTCATGGCCTCAGACGACGCGATCATCGTCGCCACAACAGCCTTCGGCATGGGCGTCGACAAGGCGGACATCCGCCAGGTCTGGCACTGGGGCCTGCCGCAGTCGCTCGAGGCGTACTCGCAGGAGTCGGGCCGCGCCGGTCGCGACGGGCTGCCGTCGCGCTGCGTCCTGCTGCACTCAAGCGGCGATCGCGGCATCCTCGGCGCACTCATCCGCCGCGCGCACTTCGGCGCCGACGAGGTGAATCGCGTGCTCGCTGCTCTCGCCCACCTCGCCGATCAGGACACCGGCGAGTTCTCTGCCAACCCCAGCGAGCTCGCGCGCATGCTCGATGCCTTCGAGGACGACGCCCGCGCGTGGCTCGCCTCTGCCGAGGCCGTCGGCGCGGCCGAGCTGTTCCCCGGCTCGAGCCAGCTCTGGCGCGGCCGCATCAAGCTGCGCAAGCTCGGCGCCGACCGCGCCGAAGAGGTGCGCCTGCGCGCCCGCAAGATCGACGGCGGCCGCTGGGATCGCCTCGACGCAGCCCAGGCCTTTGCCGCGGGCGATGCGTGCCGTCGCCTCACGCTGCTGCGCTACTTCGGAGACCAGCAGGAGCCGATTGCCGATGGCCGCTGCTGCGACGTGTGCAGCCCGATCGAGATTCCCGCCGAGACGGCTGCCACGCGCACGCGCTCCAAGCGCAAGGCCGCCGCGCCACCCATCCCCGCTGACGTGCCCGAGGATCTCCTGATCGCACTCAAGGCATGGCGCAGCGCCGCGGCCAAGGAGGCCGGCGTGCCGGCCTACGTCATCGGCAAGGACGCCACCCTGCATGCCATCGCCGCCACGCGCCCCGACACGCCGGATGCGCTGAGTCTGCTCCCTGGCGTCGGCCCCGCATTCCTCGAGCGCCATGCCGCGGCGGTGCTCGCCGTCCTCGCCGACTATCCGGACGACGCGATGGCGGCCTAGGTTCTGCGGAACCCATTACGATTCGGCCATGAGCAACAACCAGCGCCCCTCCGACGAGATCACCAAGGGCTTCCGCCGCGCCCCCGCGCGCGCGATGCTCCGCGCCGTCGGCCTCACCGACGAGGACTTCACCAAGCCGCAGATGGCGGTTGCAACGTCGTGGAACCAGGTCACGCCGTGCAACTACCACCTCGACAAGCTCGCCATCGAGGCGCAGAAGGGCGTCAAGGACGCCGGCGCGGTTGCGCTGATCTTCAACACCATCGCCGTCTCCGACGGCATCGCGATGGGGCATGAGGGCATGCGCGCCTCGCTCGTCTCGCGCGAGAACATCGCCGACGCCTACGAGCTCGTGATGCACGCCGAGCGCTTCGACGGCGCTGTCACGATCGCCGGCTGCGACAAGAGCCTCCCCGGCATGCTGATGGGCATGGCCCGTCTGAACCTGCCGGGCTGCTTCCTCTACGGCGGCACGATCATGCCCGGCAAGTTCCGCGGCAAGGACGTCAACATCCAGGACGTCTTCGAGGCTGTCGGCGCGGTGGCGCGCGGCACGATGAGCGAAGACGAGTTGCTCGAGCTCGAGAAGGTCGCCTGCCCCGGTTCCGGCTCGTGTGGCGGCATGTTCACCGCCAACACGATGGCGACGATCGGCGAGGCCATCGGCATGGCGCCGATCGGCTCCTCCTCCGCCCCCGCCACGCATGCGCGTCGCCTCGAGTGGTCGCAGAAGGCCGGGCAGATCGCCGTGCAGGCGGTCGAGCAGGAGCTCACGCCGCGCCGCATCATGACCAAGAAGGCGTTCGAGAACGCGATCATGGCGGTCAACGCCGGCGGCGGCTCGACCAACGCCGTGCTCCACCTGCTCGCAATCGCTCACGAGTGCGGCGTGGACCTGACGCTCGACGATTTCAACCGGCTCGCCGCCCGCACACCGCATATCGCGGACCTCAAGCCGGGTGGCCAGTACGTGATGGCCGATCTGGACAAGGTCGGTGGCGTCCCGGCGATTCTCAAGGAGCTGCTCGACGCCGGCCATCTGCACGGCGACACGCTCACCGTGACGGGACAGACGATGGCCGAGGCCCTCGCCGACTCCCCGGGTGCCGACGGCACGATCGTCCGCCCGTTCTCGAACCCGGTCCACTCCGACGGCGGCCTGCTGGTGCTGCGCGGCACGGCGGCGCCCGACGGCGGCGTCGTCAAGGTCGCCTCGACCGGCATCCGTGAGTTCCGCGGGCCCGCCCGCGTGTTCTCCGGCGAAGAGGCCGCGATGGACGCGGTCGTCGAGGGGCGCATCAACGACGGCGACGTCATCGTGATCCGCGACGAGGGCCCGATCGGCGGCCCCGGCATGCGCGAGATGCTCGGCGTGACCGGTGCGGTGATGGGCGCCGGTCTGGGCGAGACCGTCGCGCTGATCACGGACGGGCGCTTCAGCGGCGCCACGCGCGGCTTCTGCATCGGCCACGTCTGCCCCGAGAGCGTCGAGGGTGGCCCGATCGGGCTGATGGAAGAGGGCGACATCATCAACATCAACGTCGCCGAACTGCGGCTCGACCTCGAGGTCGACGAGGCCGTGCTCGCGGAGCGCCGCAAGAACTACCAGCGCCCCACGCCGAAGTACACCCGGGGCGCGCTGCACAAGTACGCCCAGCTCGTCGGCCCGGCGGCGAAGGGCGCCGTCCTCGACTGATCGTGGGGCACGCAGGGTTCGTTCGGGGTCTGACCCCAAACGGAGCCTGACCGCGCTCTACGCGGCCGCGAAGCGGTAGCCGTCGTCCGAGACCGTGGCCCGGCCGTCGGCGACAAGGCGCTCGAGGTGCGCGAGGGCCTCGACGAGCGCGAACCGGCGCTCGTGCATGCCGTGGCCGCTCGGCCAGATCACCGCGGCGACGTCCATCGCGGACACGGCGCCGTTCTGGAGTGCCCCGTGGGCGATCAGGAGGCGCTCGTCGTGCATGGCGCGGATCTCGCGTGCCCGGCCGGCGACGTCCTCGATCGGCTGGCGATGCCCGCCGTGCACGACCTTCGGCGACAACCTGGCGAGGCGCTCGAGCGTGTCGAAGTAGCGACCGAGCGGATCGAAGTCCGTGTCCTCCCACCGGCCCACGTTGGGGCTGATCGTGGCGAGGATCACGTCGCCGCCGAACATGCGGTCGGTCGTCACACCGTGCAGCGCGATATGGCCGTCGGCATGGCCCGGCAGGAGCAGAACGCGGAAGTCCTCGGCGCCGATACGGACGACGTCGCCCTCGTCCACGAGGTGCGTCGGCTCAGGGATCGTGACGGGCGAGCCGCCCTCGTCATCGGCGGCCTCGCGGGCCATCTCGGCCGACATGCCGTGGCCGAACATGTGGTCGTAGACGCCCTCGATGTCCATGTCGACCCACGCGTTCCTCGACAGCGCGGCATCGAGGCGCCCCTGCACGATCTCGTTCGGCTGCACGAGGTCGGCGAGCAGCCCGCCACAGCCGATGTGATCGGGGTGGTAGTGCGTGATGACGATGCGGTGGATCGACGGGTTGCCGAGGAGCTCCAGCGCCTCGGACCAGCGGCGCACCGTACCTGGCGTGCCGAGGCCGGTGTCGATGATCGTCCAGCCCTCCGGCGCCTCGAGCGCGTAGCAGTGCGTGTGATCGAGCGCCCACGGCAACGGCATCGTGATGCGGTGCGCACCCCCGCCGAGATCTGCGAGCTCGAACTCCCGCGCCATGTGCCGGGCCTAGAGCTCCGTGCGCTCGACGGACTTGGAGACGTACCCCTCGAGGACATCGCCCTCTTCGAGCTCGGAGAAGCCCTTCAGCACGATGCCGCACTCGAAGCCCTCCTTGATCTCCTTGACCTCGTCCTTGAGGTGGCGGATCGAGTCGATCTCGCCGTCCCAGGTGATCACACCGTCGCGGATGACACGCGCGTTGGAGCCCCGTGTCATCACACCGCTCGTCACCATGCAACCGGCGATCGTGCCGATCTTGGAGGCCTTGAAGAGCTGGCGCACCTCGGCGGTGCCCGTGATCTCCTCGACGATATCCGGCGTGAGCATGCCCACGAGCGCTGCTTCGATGTCCTCGGTCAGCTTGTAGATGACCTTGTAGGTGCGGATATCGACGCCCTCGCGCTCGGCGAGACCCTTGGCCTCGGCGTTCGGACGGACGTTGAAGCCGACGACAATCGCCTTCGAGGCGGCCGCGAGCATGATGTCGGACTCGGTGATGCCACCGACGCCCGTGTGGATCACGCGGACGGCGACCTCCTCGCTCTTGATCTTGTCGAGCTCGGAAACCGCGGCCTCGACGGAGCCCTGCACGTCGCCCTTGATGACGAGGTTGAGGTCGCGAACCTTGCCGTCGGAGACCTGCTTGAACAGATCCTCGAGCGAGATCGACTTCTGGCTGCGACGCGACAGCTCCTCTGCACGGAGGCGAGCGGCACGCTTCTGCGCGAGATGGCGCGCGTCGCGCTCCGAATCGACGACGCGGCAGATCTCGCCGGCCGGCGGCGGCTTGTCGAAGCCGACGATCTCGACGGGCTCGGCCGGACCAACCGATTCGAGCTTGACGCCATGCTCGTCGAGCATGACGCGGACCTTGCCCCAGGCGTCACCCGCCACGACGGCGTCGCCCTGCTTGAGGGTGCCGCGCTGGACGAGCATGGTCGCGACGGGACCACGGCCGACGTCGAGCCGGGACTCGACGATCGGACCCGAGGCGGGAGCGTCGGGATTGGCCTTGAGCTCGAGCACGTCGGCCTGCAGCAGGAGCATCTCGAGCAGCGTGTCGAGACCGGTGTGCTCCTTGGCGGAGACGTCGACGAACACGGTGTCTCCGCCCCAGTCCTCAGGCTGCAGACCGTGCGTGACGAGGTCCTGGCGGGTCTTCTGCGGGTTCGCACCCGGCTTGTCGATCTTGTTGACGGCGACGACGATCGGCACCTCGGCGGCCTTCGCATGGTCGATCGCCTCGAGGGTCTGCGGCATCACGCTGTCGTCGGCGGCGACGACGAGCACGGCGACGTCGGTCAGCTTTGCGCCACGGGCGCGCAGGGCGGTGAACGCCTCGTGGCCCGGCGTGTCGAGGAAGGTGACCTGGCGCTCGCCGACGTCGACCTGATACGCGCCGATGTGCTGGGTGATCCCGCCAGCCTCACCCGCCACGACGCTGGTCTCGCGGATGGCGTCGAGCAGCGTGGTCTTGCCGTGGTCGACGTGACCCATCACGGTGATGACCGGCGCTCGCGGCTTGAGGTTCGCCGGATCGTCCTCGATGACGATGTCGTCGAGCTCCTCTTCCGCGCTCTGGATCGTCACGGGGCGCTCGAACTCAGCAGCGATGAGCTCGATCGCCTCATCGGTGAGCGACTGCGTGATCGTGACGAACTCGCCGAGGCCCATCATCGTCTTGATGATCTCGGCCGTGGAGACGCCGAGCTTCTCCGCATACTCCTTGACGGTGACGCCGCTCGGGACGGTGACCGGTCCCGTGGGACGGACGACCGGCTTCTCCTCGCGCACCTCGCGATCGCCACCACCGCGGCCACCGCGCTGCGGGCGCTCGCGCGGGCCGCGCGCGGCCTGCGAGTCGATGACCACGCGGCGCTTCTTGCCCTGCGGCACGCCGCGCTGCGGTCGTGCCCGTCCGGCAGGCGTGCCTCCGGGGGGCGGCGGCGGTGCGAAACGACTACCGCCCGACGTCGGTCGCGGAGGGCGCGTGTCGCGGGCAGGGCGCTCGCCCGCTGCAGCAGCGGGGGCGGCCTCTTCCTTCTTCTTCGGCGGCTCGACGGGCTCGGGCTTGATGGCGTTGGGGTGCGCGGCCGCCGGATCGACCGGCTTGGCCTCCGCAGCGCCCTTGGCCGTCGCGGGCTTCTTCGCTGCGGCGGCAGGCTTCTTCTTCGCCGGCGGCTTCTTCGGCTTGGAACCGGCCAGCGCACGCGCAGCAGCGACCTCGTCGACCATGTCCCGCTGAATCGGCACACCCGCCTCGAAGAGGACGCGGGCAACCTCATTGGGATCGAGCCCGCGCTCGCGCGCGATTTCAACGATTCGTCGTTTAGCCATCAGCCGAGGATCCTATCAGCCATGCGGATTTCAGCCCCCCGGCAGCGCCGCAATCACAAGCGCGGCAAGGCCTTCCGGGATCTCAATCGCGGTGCGAAGGCGTCGCGGCAGAGCACGCGAGCGCACGGCGGCATCCACGCAGTCCGCTGACGGGCAGAGATACGCCCCCCGCCCCGCTCCGCGACCGAGTACGAGCGCGCCAGCGGCGTCGACCGAGAGCCGCACGAGCCTGCTCTGCGGTCGACGCCGCCCGCAGCCCGAGCACGTGCGCTCGGGCCCGGGCTCGGGCGCGCTAGGCGTTGTCGCCCTCGTCTGCCTGAAGCTCGACGTCGGTATCGCCCTCGAGCTCTGCCTCGACCTCGGCCTCGACCTCGGCAGCCACCTCGGCGACGACCTCGTCGGCATCCTCGGCGGTGATCTCCGCGTCGATCTCGGCGGCGATCTCCCCGGCGACCTCGGCCTGCTCGGCCGGCGTGGCCACGGCGCTCGCGCGCGGGCGCTCGAGCTCGTCGCCGTCGACGGTCACGATGTCCTCAGGGCCGACGAGGCGCTCGTAGCGGCGGATCACGATGCCGTTGATCGACACGCGACCCTCCTTGAGCAGCCCCTTCATCGCGCGCTCGTCGTAGCCGCTGGCCTCGAGGAACTTGGCGATGTTGTCCGCGCCGGCGTACTCCTCGTCGCCCTCCATGGCGAACTCGGTCTCCGACTTGATGTCGATGCGCCAGCCGGTCAGCTTGGCAGCGAGACGCGCGTTCTGGCCCTCGCGGCCGATCGCCAGCGACAGCTGGTCGTCGGGCACGATCACCGTGGCCTGCATGCTCTCGTCGTCGACGAGCACCTCGCGGACGCGGGCAGGGGCCAGCGCCTTCGCGATGAAACGGGCGGGCTCGTCGTTCCACGGGATGATGTCGATCTTCTCGCCGCGGAGCTCACCGACGACCATGCGGACGCGCGAGCCACGCGGACCGACGCAGGCGCCGACCGGATCGACGCCCTGCACCTTCGACTCCACCGCGATCTTGGCGCGGTAGCCAGCCTCGCGGGCGACCTGGCGGATCTCGACGAGGCCGTCGCTGATCTCGGGCACCTCGAGGGTGAACATCTCGCGGATGAGCTCCTCGGAGCGGCGCGACAGGACGATCTGCGGTCCACGTGTGCCGTTGCGGACCTCGATGATGACGGCCTTGATGCGGGCGCCGTGCTCGTAGCGCTCGCCGGGCACCTGCTCGGAACCGGGCAGGAGCGCCTCGACCTTGCCGAGGTCGACGAGGCAGTAGCGGTTGTCGGCCTGCTGGACGATGCCGGTCACGACGTCGCCCACGCGATCCTGGTACTCCTCGAACATCATGTCGCGCTCGACCTCGCGGATGCGCTGCAGGATCACCTGCTTGGCGGTCTGCGCGGCGATACGGCCGAAGTTCTTCGGCGTGGCGTCGTACGCGACGATGCCGTGCTGCGCCAGCTGATCCCACTCGATGATCGGCTCGGGCTCGTTGTCGATCGGATCGGGATCGCGGTCGGCGCGGATGTAGAACGCGGGACGCTCGCGGCGCGGGCGCTCGGGCTCGGCAACCGGGATCTCGCTCATCTCGGGCGGCAACGGGTACTCGAGCAGACCGAGCGCCTCGAGCTGATCGTCGTCGGCGTCGATCTGCATGACGCGGAAGTCGCCGCTGTCGCGATCGATCTCGACGCGGGCATGCTTGCCCTTCGACTCGGGGCTCTTGCGATACGCGGCGCCGAGCGCCTCCTCGAGCGCGACGAGGAGCACCTCGGCGTCGATCGACTTCTGCGCCTCGAGCTCGCGGACTGCTTCCAGGATTTCCTTGCTCATCGTGACTTCACCAGCTTCCACATGAGGGTTGACTTCTTGATGTCGGCGTAGGGCACCTCGAGGCGCCCGCTGCCGGTTTCGACCGTGACGGATTCGGAGCCGGCCGCCACCAGCACGCCCTCGAACGACGTCTGGCCATCGACCGGGCTGCGCATGACGAAGGACGCCTCGCGTCCGACCATGCGCGTGAAGTGCTCGGGACGCGTGAGCGCGCGATCGAGACCGGGCGACGAAACCTCGAGCGCCCACTCCTCCCGCAGAGGCAGGAGCACCTTGGAGATCTCCTCGCAGATACCGAGGTCGACGCCGCCGTCGCGATCGATCATCACGCGCAACTGACCATGGCCGGCGTCGGCGACGACGTCCCACACGTAGATGTCCGGGCGTGCCGCACCGATCAGCTGCACAACCTGCTCACGAGGATCCGCTGCTGCGCTCATCTGGCACCCCCTTTCGTCTGCGTTTTCCCAAAAAAAAGACGGGCTCTTGGCCCGTCTCGGCCGAGCGCATCCCTGCCGCGCTCGTGTCGAACGCTACCAGACGTCAGGCTTCGGGGGTGTCGCTCAGGAGTCGTGGACGATCGTGACCGGACCGTCGTTGACGAGCGCGACCTGCATGTCGGCGCCGAAGCGCCCGCCGGCGACCGTCACGCCGAGGCCCTTGAGCGTCTCGATGTACAGGCTCACGAGCGGCTCGGCGACGGCGGGATCGGCCGCCCAGCTGAACGACGGTCGGTTGCCGCGGCGCGTATCGGCGAGCAGCGTGAACTGCGAGATGATCAGGACCGAGCCCTCGACGTCGATCACGGAGCGGTCGAAACGGCCGTCGTCGTCGCGGAAGATCCGCAGCTCGGCCGTCTTCTCCGCGGCGCGCGTGACGGTCTTCGCATCGTCGCCCTCGCCGATGCCGACGAGCGCCACGAGACCGTGGCCGATTTCGCCGACGATCTCGCCGCCGATCGAGACGGAGGCCTCGGATACCCGCTGCAGAACCAGTCGCATACGCAGAGGGTGCCAGATCGTCGCCGTCGGCCGGTCGGTGGGCTACGCTCACTGCGCACGTTCACGGGAGCCCTGCCCGCGCAATCGGCGGTCTGGGCGGCTCACATCCGTAATCCGAAAAGACGCCGCCGAGGTTCGACGGCCGATCGCTGGAGGACCGCCACGATGAGTGACACCCCGCTGTACGACGCCTATAGGACCTTTCTCGCTGATGCCGGCACGCCGTTTACGGTGCCCGGCCACAAGCGCAATCCGGAGCTGATTGACGACCTGCTCGCGCTCGAC
>JBILWG010000229.1:0-2921 GCA_044369995.1 Gaiellales bacterium
CGCATTCCTGTATGCCGCGGGACGCTTCGGCCTCGATGCCCGGGTCGATCTGTGGATCATCGAGCGGGCGATCGCGTATCTGCAGCGCATCCCCGATCAGCGCGTCGGGCTGTCCGTCAATGTCTCCGGCAGCCTGATCACCGATCCGGGCAACGCCGACGTCATTCTGCGCCTGCTGCGCAACGCGGAGGTGGACCCCTCTCGCCTGCTGTTCGAGATCGTCGAGACCACGTTCGTCGACACGACCGCGAACGCCGACGCATTCATCGATGCGCTGCGCACGGAGGGCTGCCGCTTCGCGCTCGATGATTTCGGTGCGGGCTACAGCTCGTTTCACCACCTCAAGCGCCTGACCGTGGACATCGTCAAGCTCGATGGCGAGTTCGTCCGCAACGCGGTGGCGTCGCCCCCGGACCAGCTGTTCGTCCGCACGATGACGGATCTCACGCACGGCCTCGGGATGACGGTGGTGGCGGAGTACGTGGTGGACGAGCCGACGGCGGCGCTGATGGTCGAGCTCGGCATCGACCTGCTGCAGGGCTATGCCGTCAGCCGCCCTGGTCCGGTTGATCAGGTGCTGCCGTTCGGTGGCGGCTAGCGCTGGGGGCACTCGATCTGAACCTGGTCTCAGGTTCGCAGCCTCCGCCGACATCTGAGGTCGGACTCAGGCGTCCAGGCCGTGAGCAGGGCTCAATCACGCCGCGCAGTTGCACGCCGCCTCTGCGTCTGGTTGTGTCGCCGAGGAAGCCGCGTCACGCCACGTCGGGCAGCAGTCGCAGCGTGTCGCCGACGCGAAGCTCGCCGTCGGTGAGGATGTCCGCGCGGATGCCGCCGAGGTGCACCATCGCGCGCAGGACACCGGGCCGTGTGACACGCTCGAGGTGCGCGCACGGCTCAGCCAGGCGCGTCGCGCGCAGCGTCACCTCGCCGATGGCGAAGTCGTGCCCGATCAGCGGCTCGAGCTCGATGCCGCGGGTGATGACGTTGCGCCGGCAGGTCGTCGCGTCGATCTCCGCACCATTGGCCTGAGCCTGGGCGATCGCCTCTTCGCTGACGAGCGTGAGCGCCTGCCCGTTGCGACCCGGCGTGGAGAACGTGCCCTCGCCGGTCGCGTAGCGGTCGCCCTCGAGCCCCACACCCGCGTAGGCGCGACAGACTTCGTGGGCCACGCAGTCTGCACCTGCAGCGGGCGCGGTGTAGATCGCCGTCACCGTGCCGCCCGTCGCCACGCCCTCGCCGTAGGCACCAGGGCCGTGGGCCCGATCGAGGTCGAGCGGCACGACCACGAGGGCCTCGGCGATCGTGCCCTCGAGGAGGAGCGCCGCGCCGGCATCGTCGAGCGGACCGGACGGCACGCCGAACATCGCCACGGGAGCGCGCTCGCCCGTGGCCGTCTCGACCATCGCGATCCAGTGGCCGGGCCACGAGAACGCCTCAGGCCGTGCGACGCTGAGAAACCCGAGGTTGACGGCAGCCAGCTGCTCTCCGGCGTGCGCCACCGGTCGCGCCGGATCCAGCTCCCCCACGCTCACGCCCGTGCTCGCCGCGATGATGGCAGCGAGATCAGCAGCGGCGCCCATGGCGAAAGCCTAGACGGGCGCCCCCGCCAGCTCTGCCTGTCGTGCGAGCCACGCGACCGTCTTGCTCAGGCATCCATCACAGAGCCATCAGGGAGCTCGCGGGCTGGTCGACGACGTCGACCAACGCCACGGGAATCGCGGCCAGCGACCTATCCCGTCACGCCCGAGGCGACCGGTGCCGGTCGGCTCTGGCGGATGACCGCACGACGGTCGGTCGTCGCCAGCACAGCGTCGCCAGCGAGTGCCTCCGTGGTGATGACCCACGACCCCTGCCCGAGGAGGACGGCACAGCGGTAGCGCAGCGAGGCGGACGTCCGCTCCACCGAGCAGGTGGCCGCCCGCGTCAATGGCGCTCGCGTGCCAACCCGAGCACGGTCGACGCGTACGGCACGCTGGACGATCCGGGTGGCACCGGCGGATGCGGTACCGAGCGAGACGCAGCTGGCGCGCCGACAGCGCAGCCGTTGGGTGAGCCGGAGCGGCGACGAAGCAGCTGTCGCCGTCGCGCCAGAGGACGTGGCGGTCGAGTCCTCGCTCCGGACCGTCGCGCCCCCCGAGGTCGTCGGCAGGCTGACCGCGTTGGAGGTGCCCGACGACACGGTCGACCCGTCCGCATACTGGACCGTGACGGCAAACGTGTAGGGAATACCGACGGGCAGTCCCGCGATCACGCACGACTGGGACGTCCCCGTGGTGGAGCAGGTTCGCGTGGGATCCTCGACGACGTTCGCCGTGTAGCCGGTGATCACGGGCGCGCCGGAGCGCGTGGGCGGTGTCCACTCCACGGTGGCACCCGCCTCAGTGACTGTCGCCGTCACGCTGCCGGGAGCGAGGGTGCCGTAGCTGAAGCGCGCGAGGAGCATGTCGTCGGAGCCCGCGCCGGTGACCGCCGTGCCGTCCACGGTCGCGCTCGTTCCGTTGAGCGAGGCGGCGTAGACGAGGTCGCCGTTGGGCAGCGCGACGGTGTGACGCGCGAAGTCCGCGCCGGCGCCACCGGCGCGGGTGGCCCAGGCGAACGCGCCGCCGCTGGTCATCGTGCCGATCACCACGTCGGACGAGCCGGCGCTGGTCAGGTTTGTGGAGCCGAATGCGACCGTGCCGCGGAAATACCCGGCCAGCAGCACCGAGCCATCAGGCAACGCTGACGCGCCGCGAACGATGTCCGAGCCGGTGCTCCCGGTCATCGTGGCCCATTGGAGCGAGGGCACCGCAGCCTTGGCCGACCCGCCAATGCCGAACAGGGCGAACGAGACGCCGATGATCGCAATGATTCGCATCGGGATGGAGCTCCCGTGAACAGCACCGCTCAACACGATCGGAGGGTGCCGCCTCGCGCTGTGG